>CAYFUR010000129.1:5149-9717 GCA_964346275.1 uncultured Candidatus Sumerlaeota bacterium | reverse complement strand
GACAAGCGGCGGCAGCAGTTCCACCGGGGAATCCCAGAAGCCGAACGTATCGGTGTTGTTTGTCGCCTTCATTCGGATCTCGCCATCGTCGTGAAATCCGTTGGGTGAAGTAAAGAAGCCGCCTGGCGAATCAAAGGTCCAGCTTTGCGGGCCGGATTCAAAATCCCATTCAAAACCGGGCTGGGCGGCGGCGGTGGACGCTGCGAAGAGCGCGGCGGCGGCGAGTGCCGGGATCAGCACTCCACGGGCTGGCTTTTGAACTGGGCTTGCGGAATAGAGCATGAGACAGGTCCTTTTTGTGTGATTTCGGTTAACCGGAGGTTTTCTCCGTTGGAGAAAGAATCGAAGGAGGCAATCATCTGATTCCCGTCGAGTTCTTCTCGCACTTGGGGCGGCGCATGGCCGGAGGCCTCCTGGGCCTGATGCCGGCTTACTCCAGAAACTTAGTCCTCAAACCGTTCAATTGCCAACGATTGTAACGTCACATCGGTAAAAAGGCTGTTTTGCCCGACGTTGAGATAGTCGAAAGCGACCAGCATTTTGTTGCCGTTCAACGCCGCCGGGGCCTCGATGAGGAGCGAATAGAAGGCCGCGCCGGTCGTTCCCGTGGGCAGGCGGGGATTGGGGCCGACGGAGGAGAGATTCAGATACCAGGATCCCTGAAAAGTCGAGTCGTTAACCCGGAGGCGGAACGTCGGCACCTCCGACAGAATCGGCTCGTCCGCCGTCACGGCAAAGGTCAGCGCGTAGAGATCGCCTTCCTGAAATTCGATGTCCGTCTGCTTTTCCCAACTGCCGAAGTAGAAGGTGCCTTGTTGTTTATCGCTCTTCCCGTCATCCTTGAAGCTCTTGGCCCGGATATTCAGGCCGTCGCCATCCTGCACGAAGATGGGTGTCTGGGCCTGTGAAGGGCTGTGGGCGACAAAGCCGTTCAATCCCTCGGTGAAATCGTAATCCGCCTCGATTTCGGTTGCTGGAAACTGAGGTGGTGTTTCCGTTGAAAGGGTGAGCGATTCCAGCGCGACTTCCCCATTCGCCGCGTCCGAGGGATCGACGTTCAGAATATCAAAACTGAAGAAGTAGTCGCTCGCGTCGGGGAGCAGTAGAACTTTTTGCATATACGTTTCGACAGCCGTATGCACGGTCTGCTTGTCTTCGCCGAGAATCGGCGGCACCAGAAGATCCGGAACATAGGTGGATGGGCCGACAGAAGAAACCGTGCTTACATTTGTATAGTCGAGCGTGTCTTTCGTCGTGCGCAGGCGGAACTGCGGCACATCCCCGGGCACGAGGACGTCGGTCCGCACTTCCCACTCGGCATTCAGAATTGGGCTCACGCCCTTTTCCTTCTTTGGCGCCGGCGATGGAACGGGATTGATCCTCGGGGAATCCCAAAAACCGAACGTATTCGTGTTGTTGGTGGACGAGAGAATCAGGAGGCCAGAATCGTGGCGGTTTCCGGGAGCCGTGAAGACGGGTCCTCCCGGAGAACCGGCGATCCAGCCTTCGGTGCCCGATTCAAAATCAAAAGTCGTGATGGGTGTGTCGGCGCTGAGGGGGGTGGAAAGGCCGGCCAGAAGGGCGAGCGTGGCTGCTGTCTTTCCATACATAGAATTCACCTCATTCTGTATCAAAAAAACTGAGTCGCGCATGTTCTCAAAGTGCCCCTCCTCACTGGTAAGCAAATATTGGGAAACCGATAATACATCGACGGCCTCTCCCGGCTCATTCATGGAAAAAAAGTGCGGAATTGGGGCAATTCCCCACACATTGGGTATTTCTCCATTATCCCCCGGTAAGATTTCTGGGAAAAATCCGCCCCCTCCTCAAATTTGAGAGTGACACCGTTATCAATGCATTTAATGGTTTATGAGAATAACAGAATAAGACATCCTGTTGCTCGGAGGAAATGGACCATGTCACGGTGTGACAGTGGGCGGCATGTCCCCCTCTTTATGCCATGGGGGAGGCTCATGGCCACCTCGCGGCACACGTCGGTAAAGGCACTCTGCCTCGGTGCTCTCGCAGGGGTTTTCGTTTTCATTGCCCATCACGCCCCGGCCGATTGGTCGACCACGCGCCACGACACGCTCGTGCCCGCGGGCGAGGGCGGCTATGTCCAGGAATTTCGGGAAAGCCCCGATGGAGAGTGGGTGGCCTACCGGGCGACCGAGGATCTCTCGGGCCGTGGATTGGATTTGCATCTCTCATCGACCGCGCCGGATGGCGGGCATCGCCTGGTCCGGCCCCAGGTTCCGGGCGGAGGAGAGCCTCTCCCTGATTTCGAGTTCTCCCCCGATGGGCGTTATCTGTTCTTTCTTTGGGAGGCGGATGATTCCTCCAACGCCGGGCTCTACCGGTATCGCATTGCGACTGATACCGTCAGCAATGCGATCCCTGGTGCGCCCGGAATCGAGCAAGTCCTGAATTTCAAAATCGCCCCGGACAGCTCCTCCTTCGCTTATCAAGCCTATCAGTCCGCGCCCGCCAACAAGGTCCATCTTTACGGCGCTCCCATCGTCGGCGAGTCGACACGGCTCAATGGTTCGCTCCCCTCCAATGGAAACGTCGGTCTCTACGAATTCGCGCCCGATGCGGAGTGGGTCTATTTCATGGCGCCGGAGGATTCGCCCGGCCTCAACCGCGTGTATCGCGTTCGACCCGATGGGACAGAGCGCCAGGAGGTCAGCAGTGGTTTGGCGGCGGATCAGAGCGTCTATCGCTTCCAACTCTCGCCGCTCGGGGATTACCTGTTTTATCAACACGGTGAAACGTTACAGAGTGTAGACCTTGGGACACTCGAACAGGTGGAACTTGCTCCCGAAGTTCCGGTGCGTGACTTCTGGATCACTCCAGTCGGCGAGCATGTTATTGTTTCTGACTTGCAGGTCAGTAGTGGCCCTCCTCCCGGCTACCGGCCGGCATATACATCAAACTTCCACAGTACATCTTTCGAGGGAGGAGAAACCGTGTCTGTTGCATCCGCTGAATTGAGTGGATCGATCGTTCTCCCCAGGATGTCTCCCGATGGGTCGGCAATTGCATTCGCCCCGACCCCGCATAACGGCTACTCTTCAATCGATTATCCAGCGATTTACAGTGCGCCCCTTTCGGGCGAAGGACGAGTGGAGCTGGCCCTTCCCGATGACGTCCTGGAAATCACCGCCTTCGTCTTCCGCCCCAACAGCACGGACCTGCTCGTTCAATACGAAAACAACGGGCACCTGCTCGATCGTGTGCCCGTTGACGGGTCCGAAGCCGTCAATCTGGCGGCGACCGGTTCGCAGCCGTTCCACTATAACGCCGAGGCCGATCGCGCCCTCTACTGGGGGAGGAATGGCCTCACTGTCGTTTCCGGCAGCGGCGGACCGGAAACAACAGTGGCGCAGACCCCTGAAAACGGCGAATTCCTGGACTACCGGCTCAGCCACGACGGAGAGACAGTTTTCTTCATCGCAAACTATCGGGACCCCGCCTCTTTTGAACTGTTTCAGGTTCCCGCAACGGGCGGAACGCCGGAACGGCTCAACGGCACACTCCGCGTCCCGCGCACCGTCGAGGACTTCCTGCTGGCCGGAAATCACCTGCTCTGGAAATCACAATACCTGGTGGACGACCGGAGCGGCGGCTATCTCTATCGCGATTCGGAAATCTATTCCGATCGGCTGGACCGTGCGCCTCACCCCTTCCGGCGCACCGGCGATAAGGAGCAGGTTCTCCTCTATACCGCGTCTGCCGATACGAACTGGGGCGTGGCGCTGGAATTCGACCATGACCCGGAGGCCGGCATGGACCAGCGTTACCAATACCAGATCACGGCCTTCCGGCTCGACCATCCATCCTGGCGCCAGGTGCTTGGCGAATTGCCTTACGGCCACAGCCCGGGCGGGATCACAAAACTGGAATTTGCGCCCAATGGCACAACCGTCGGGCTTCTCATCGACGATACACTCTATACAGCCGATGTCTTGCAGGTGGAGAGCTTGCGGGAGATTGCGAGCGCACGGGATTGTCCCGGTCTTTCGTGGTATTCCAACGGATTAACGGAATTCTCTTTCACGCCGGACAGCGAGACGATCGTCTTTCGCGCCGACGATCCCTCCACGGCGGGCAAATTCGAACTCGGGGCCGCCCCCGCCGATGACTCCAGCTCGCCCGTGCTCATCAGCGGCGAACTGTCGGAAAACTCGGAAGTCTTCCCCGGGTTTGCCATCTCGCCCGACGGCACCACCGCTGTCTATCTCTCCGATTATAATCAGGATGGCAGCGACAGTATCCGGCTCTACGCCGCACCCATTCCTGGAACCGGTGCGCGCCAGGGCGGCCCGATCGTCCTCAGCGCCGACCCCGCCGGGATCGGCGGAGTCCACGATTTCAAGATCAACCCGGCCGGCGGCCAGGTTGTCTATCGCGCGGGAAGTTTTGAAATTCCGCGCCGGCTCTGGAGCGTTCCCATCACGGGAGGCGAAAGCGTCTTGCTGACTGATGAGGGCCAGCCAGATATGTTTGTGAATGAGTTCGAGTTTACAAATGATGGAAGCCGCATTGTCTATCGCGCGGACCAGGAT
>CAYFUR010000129.1:0-5049 GCA_964346275.1 uncultured Candidatus Sumerlaeota bacterium | reverse complement strand
GGCTTCGACCTCTATACAAACTCCGCAACCGGCGGCACCGCCCGCCAGGTAAATGCCGCGCCGGGCCTCCAGGGCACGGTCTCGACGTTTGTCCTGAATCCCACCGGCGATATCCATGCCTTCAAAGCTGGTGATTCGCAAGCATCCACGGGTATTTATTCCGCTTACGACACGGATGCGACACCGACCCCCACGCCGTCACCCACCGGCACGCCAACACCAAGCCCAACCGGCACGGCCACGCCTACGCCGACGGTGACGCCCACTCCCACGCCGCCCTGGGGATGGGCCATCTTCGATTTTCCCGATGACGAACAGGGATGGGAATTTCATGACGACATCAGCATGGACCCGGCGGATATAGACGGCGCCTATAATACCGCCGACGGCGGCCTCGACACCATGGTGGCGAGCAACTTCGGCGTATTTGGTTATTGGGAATCGCCGCTCATCGCCCTGAACCAGCCCGTCGAGGAGCATTGGATCGCCGGGGAGACAGGCGACGCATCGCTCTATCGCTACGACGTGGAAGTTCAATCAAATGTCAGCCAGCGCGACACGCCGATCATCCGCCTCCGTTTTTCCAGTGAGGATTTCCAGCGAACTGATCTCACCGTTGTCACTTCGGCGGGAGACGGCTGGCACGCGCCGCCCACGGCCCCCAGGGTCTATACATCCCTTTTCCAACTGCCCGAGGGATCCGAAAACATGCGCATCGATTTCGACGTGCTCAACGTCGATCCCATGGACGCCGCCAACGCCACGCTTTCCGTCGGATTTGTTTCCGTCAAACACGAGGGAACCGGCTGGGTCTCCGACGGAACGGAAATCCTCAGCCACGATTTCACGGAGAACTCCGCGGACGAGTTGGGCTGGGTTTCCGATTTCGACCAATCCGGTGCTCTGAATCCCCCCGGCGAATTCACCGACACCGGCGAAGGCCTCCTGATCCGCGGCCAGGCGGACGGCCAGCGCCAGGAAAGCCTCCATTTCGGCTTCTGGACAGCCGAGACAGAATTCACCTTCCCCGGCGCGCGTGTCTATCGCGCCCGCTGGACCGTTGGCAGCGATGCCACCGCCGAGACCAAATCCACGCTGCCGGGCTTCCGCCTGCGGGTGAACGAATCGTCCCTCAACCTCGCTACCGTTACCCACCTGGAATCCGTCAACGGCAGCGTCGATCTGCCGACGGCCTCCGAGGACAAAGTCTACGACCAGTGGTTCATCACGCCCGAGGGCATTGACGGAAGAGAGATCTATCTCTCCTTCGACTACCTGTTCGTGGGCGGCGGCGACACGCCCGACGACCCCGGCCTGGAGCTCATCCTCCGCTCCGTCGAGCTGACCGAATACCCCATCCCCGCGCCGTAGCGCCGCGCGCGGCCAACCCGAAAACCACCACCCGCCCCGGCCCCGCGCCGGGGCTTTTTTTCGACCGCGAACGTCCCTTGACGCATCGCCCCGCCGATGGCCTAAGTAAACGCCTCTGTCCGGCGGCAACGCCGACTCCAGTTTTCCACAAGGTTGCCCGTTCCGATGCCGTTTCTTTCCGGCGCGCTCAGCGTTCGACGCTATCTCGTCCTCGAGGACATCCCCGAGACCCTCCCCCAGACCGCCACGCTGGCCATGCGGCGCTATTCCTGGCGCCCCATCGACGACAGCCGCGGCGAAAAGGAAAGCTTCGGCTGGGTCAACCCCCGCCGCCTGCTCCAGGAAGACTTCACCTACGACGACGTGGTCGATGGCCCCCACATGCTCCTTGGCATTCGCCGCGACCGGAAGAATTTCTCCCAAGTGCTTTTTCGCGCCCGCCGCGAGGAACTCTTCGAGGAAACGAAGAAAGAACGCGGCATTCAGAAACTCAGCCGCCAGCAGCGCCTCGCCCTCGAAGAGCAACTCACCATCGAAATGCTCAAGGAAACATCGCCGCAAAGCAGCTTTGCCGAACTGGTCTGGGACATGAACAGCAACCTTGTGCTCATGGGCGCCACGTCCAACGCGCTTTGCGAGCGCATCCAGGAGCTGTTTGAAGCCACCTTCGACCTCAAGATGCGCGTCACATTCCCCGCGCTTCTCGGCGCCGAGTATATCGAAACCCAGGGCCTGGAAGACGAATTCCACCTCGCCAGCGCCGTCGAAGGCGGCGACGAAGAATCCTGAGTTCCGACCCTCGATCCTCGACCCTCGCCCCGTATAGACGCCTGATCTGAAAAGAAAGGAACCGGACCGCCCCACCATGGAACTCGCCCCGATGGAAGCCTTCCAGCGCTACGCCTCGCTGGGTCCCGATTTTCTCACCTGGCTGCTGGTGCGGGTGCTCGACGACGAAGTGCCCCAGATTACCTCCGAGCCCAGCCTCAAGGTCGACATCCAGGGGCCGCTCCTTTTCACCGGCGAGGGCGGCGAAGCGAAGAAAGTCACCCTCGCGGGGGAGGAAGCCGCCAGCGCCCCCGAGGTCACCAGCGCCCTGCGCCAGGGCAAGCGCCTCGCCCGGGCCCGCCTGCTCTTCAACGCCATGGAGGACATCTGGGCGTTCACCCTCGAGGCGGAAACCTTCGATCTGAAATCCGTCAAGCTGCCCGTGCCGAAGATCTCCCACCGCGATGAATACCTGCGCCTGCGCGTGGAAAGCCTCATGCGCCTCCAGCATCTCCTCGACGAAATGTTCGAGACCTTTCTCGCCCTTCGCCTCGACCGCGAGGCGTGGAAGAACGAGCTGGACCGCTGGCAGCGCGCGGGGCGCTCGTGATTTCGAGGGGCTCGCTGAGAAAGCCTTCGGGCCAGGGATGGCCGGGGCTTTTTCGCTCCAATTCGCCTTTCTTTCGCTTGCCCCGCTCTTTTCGCCTCGGCTCAATCGGTGATCATGCTCGCCAAACTCACCAGCTTTGCCATCCTGGGGATCAACGCCTTTCCCGTCACTGTCGAGGTCGACGTCGTGGAGGTGCGCGACGCCAAGCAGGCCTCGTGGAACATTGTCGGCCTGGGGGATATGGCCGTGCGCGAGGCCCGCGAACGCGTGCGCGGCGCGCTCAAGAACTCCGGCCTCGCCATCAGCCAGCGCCGCGTTGTCGTGAACCTCGCTCCCGCAGACGTGCGCAAGGAAGGCTCGCACCTCGATCTGCCCATGGCCCTCGCGACGCTGATGGCTACGGGGCGCGTGGAAAACCGGCGTCCGCAAATCGCCGCGGCGGGCGAGCTGACCCTCGAGGGCGTTGTCCGCCCCATGGCGGGCGCCCTCCCCCTGGCGATCGGAGCGCGCGAGCAGGGCCTCGACGGCATCCTGCTGCCCGAGCAAAACGCCCCGGAAGCCGCCCATGTCGAGGGCATCAATGTCTATCCGGTGCAGACGCTGCGCGACGCGGCGGAATTCCTTGATGGCAATGTGGATCTCATGCCGGCCCAGCCCGGCCTGGTGGAGAACGCCGGACACGAAGCGGCGCTGGACCTCGGCGATGTGAAAGGCCAGGAAGGGGCCAAGCGGGCCCTGGAAATCGCCGCCGCCGGCGGGCATAATCTCATTTTCGTCGGTCCGCCGGGAAGCGGCAAAACGATGCTGGCGCGGCGGATCCCCTCGATTTTGCCGCCGTTGACTTTTGACGAACGCGTCGAGGCATCCAAGATCCACAGCATCGCCGGAATGCTCAATGGCGGGCGCGGCCTGTTGGCCGACCGGCCCTTTCGCGCGCCGCACCACACGGCCTCGAGCGCGGCACTCATCGGCGGTGGCACAATTCCCCGCCCCGGCGAGGTGTCTCTGGCCCATCACGGCGTGCTGTTTCTCGACGAGTTGCCCGAGTTTTCGCGCAATGTCCTCGAGGTGTTGAGGCAGCCCCTGGAAGATGGAAAAGTTTTGGTCAGCCGGGCGGCGCATTCCGCCGAATTCCCCGCCCGCTTTCTTCTTGTCGCGGCGATGAATCCCACGCCGAGCGGCTTTGATTCGGAAACGGCGCAGAGCCGCGGCATGAACACCCAGCAGCAAATCCAGCGCTATCTCTCGAAAATCAGCGGGCCGCTGCTCGATCGCATCGACCTCCACGTGGAGGTGCCCGCCGTGAAGCTGGAAGAGCTGCGCCACCGCCAGGCCACGGAGGACAGCGCCGCCGTGCTCGACCGTGTCCTGGCGGCGCGGGAACGCCAGGCCGCCCGCTTTGCCTCGCTCCCCGGAATCTTCAGCAACGCCCACATGTCCGCGCGCGAGCTGAACCACTTCTGCCACCTGACGGGCCCGGCCCAGCAAATGCTCGAGGCGGCGATGAAGAGCCTGGGCCTCTCCGCCCGCGCCTACGACCGTATCCGCAAGGCCGCCCGGACGCTGGCGGACCTCTCCGGGTCCGAGGAAATCACCGCCGAACACGTCAGCGAGGCCGTGACCTATCGGAGCCTGGATCGGTTGGGAGGATAAACTCATTGCCTACAATTCTTCGCGCTGGCTCCATGCGCTTTTTCTTCTATTCTGCGGACGGATTCGAGCCGCCTCATGTTCATGTGGAAGACGATGGAGGAATTGCAAAGATATGGCTTCGAACTGTTACTGTTGCGCGTAGCGGAGGTTTTTCGGAACATCAGCTTGCCGAAGCGGTGCGCATCGTGCGTGAGCACCGACATGAAATGCAGGAGAAATGGGATGAATTCTTCAGGTCCTGAACTGCGCATTGAGCACCTGTCCTTCTCGGAGGATAAGCTGAAGGTTGCTTTGAGCGATGGGCGCCTCCTTTCATTTCCGTTGGAGTGGTATCCCACCCTCCAGAAGGCCACACAATCGCAACGGGCAAACTGGCGTTTGTTGGGCCAGGGCGAAGGAGTTCATTGGCCGGAGATCGACGAAGATCTCAGCCTTGAAGGCTTTTTAAATGGATGGCCGGCCGCGGGAAGTGGGGAATATCGGCGGCGGCAAGCCAGCGTCGAATACATCGCCCTCGATCAGGACCTGGCGCCCCGGTTTCAATCGGAAGAGCAGGTGAACGAGGCTCTCCGGGAGTACCTCCGCATGAAGCGGGAGAGCGCATGAGGAATGCGACAAATGGAAAACAAATATGAGGATGATGATGC
>CAYFUR010000128.1:0-9759 GCA_964346275.1 uncultured Candidatus Sumerlaeota bacterium | reverse complement strand
TTAATAAAAAACGCCCTGGCCAAAGCATGGCTTGTGCACCCCGAAGGAGGATCCAGTCTTGGCGCCCTCTGTGTCTTGGCGGTTTGAAAGAAACACAATGAGGGAATGAGCGAATGAGCCCGGCTGTCCCCCACGAATTGCACGGACCGGGACGGATGATCGACCCGCTCTTCATCTTAATGCTGATCATAATCGTAATCTGAAAACCACCCGCGTATATACACGTGTTGTGGTGGCCCGGAATGTTTGGGTTAAGAACAAGAGCAGCAGCAGGATTAAGACACATTCGCTTCGCATGTTGCACTATTTTTTTACCCGCGCCTCCGTGGCCAGGCAACCCCCTCATTTTCTCTTTATCTCATTTTTGTATAGACTAAAGCGCCCCGCGGCGGGCGGGGCGCTTTAGTTCATTCGGTATTTCCTGGCAACTGTCTGTCAGACGCCGCGGCGTTTCTTGCGCGCGTCGTCGAGCATTTCGCGCACGTCCTTGTTTCCCGGTTTCAGGCTGGCCGCCACGCTGAGGCACTGGACAGCGCGGGCGAAATCGCCGTTTTCCATGGCCTCCTTGCCCGCATCGTACTGGCGGTCAAACATGGACTTCTTGGGCTGGGATTCACTGCCGTGATCAATCTGGGTTTCGGCGGCCTGGGGTTCGATCTCCACGGTGCGCTCGCCTTCATCCTCCTCGGTTTTCTGCTCCTCTGGAGAGAGCTGGCGGGTCTGATCTTCTCCGCCCGCCGCGCCGGAGGCGCCAAGCTGCACGGTGGCTTCGTCGCCGCCCTTCTCCTCGGACTCGCCCGCCACGCCGTCCATTTTCGTTTCCGCGGCGCCGCTGCCGAGCATCACATCGGAATATTCACGGTTGAATGATCCGAGGGTCAGATCCTCGTCTCCCGCGCCTTCGGACTCGGAGCCTTCTTCGCCTTCTTGCTCGTCCTCGCCTTCCGACTCGCCGGCGCCAAACATGATCGATGTATAGCTCTTGTCTTCCTCGCTGCCTTGCTGAGCGGCGGGCTGGCCTTCAGAGACTCTTGTTTCTTCCGATTCCTCTTCCGATCCTTCGCCGCCGCCAAAGCCAATCGCGGTCTTTTCGTCTTCGATGTTGGCATCACCGGGGGCCGGCCCAACGGCAAGAGTCTCCTCGGTGCCGGATTCTTCGCCTTCGCTCGGCGGGCTGCCCTGGTGAATTTCCGTTTCTTCCTGCTCGGTGGAAGGAGGCGTCACGCCCGCGGCATATTTTTGCTGGTCGGTGGTAGCCTGGGGATCAGCCTCCGCCTTGGGCTCTTCCTCGTCTTCGTAGGAGAGATCGAGCTTCACGCTGTCGTCGTCATCTTGCTGCTGTTGTTCTTCGCCGGAAACGGGTTCGGCGGGGGCTTGCTTGAAGGGGTCGGACTGGGTTTGCGCGATATCCTCGGCCTGGCTTTGCGAGAACACGGCATCATCGGTGCCGGAGTAGTCGATGCCGATAGAGGAAACCTGCTCCTCTTGTTCACCGGAAGCGGCGGGTTGGCGTGCTTCCTGTGGAGCAGGCGCTTCTTCCGTCTTGGGCGGTTCCGCCGGTGCCTCCGCCTGGGGCTGTTCCTGGTCTTCCTGGTCATGGCCCCCGGGCTGGGTGACCATGTCGTGGACGGGTTCCTGCCGATTGTATGCTGGCGATTCCTGTTCGAACTGGCCTGCCTGGGCAGTCCCCTGCTGAGACTGCTGGGAGGGGCTGTGAACGCCACCGCCTGATTGTGTCTGCGGATTGGTCGGCATATCGCCGATTTGCATGGCGCGGCCGACGCTCGCAGCGGTGGCCGATGTTTCCGAAGGGGCGTAGTCCTTGGCGCGAAGCCAGGCGATGCCGCCTCCGGCAAGGCTGACAAGGGCGATCAGGCCCAGAAGAGAAGTGATGTAAACGGCAAGCTTGAATTTCCCCTGCTCGCGCTTCTGGGTGTCCCCATACATCACTTCCATCACGCTTTTCTTCTGGCGTTCGCGGGTTTCATCCCCCTGCTGCCCGGTGGCCTCTTGCGTGGCGCCAGGCGCGGGTGTGGCCCGGGACTCGCCGGGAGCGGGGGTGCTCTCGGGCGTGGGCGTTTCGTCGGGAAGATAATCGCGGTAGCCGGTGCTTTCCAGATCGACTTCGCCGCTCAGGGGAAGCGACCCGGCGGAGGAAGGCGGCTCGGTGGAGCCTTCCGCCAAGCGGCGCTCGGAGAGATCCTTCATCAGAATGGCCGTGGAGTTGCCGGGATCCTTGCGCAAAAGATCCTGCGCCTCCACGACCACATCTTCATACTGGCCCTGGGAGTAAAGAAGACGGATTCGCTCCTGGAGGAGCAGGATCTCGCGTTTTTTTGTCAACTCCTCCTGTTCCTCCAACTGCTCGACCTGCTGGGCGGCAATGGGAACGGGTTGAAAAAGGCCGGTGGCCAGAAAAGCGAGAACGATCAGCGGAAGGAAACGAATAGAAAACAAATGCGTTTTGACCATAGAATGCTGCTCTTTTTTGTCATAAGCCTCGCAGGATGCGGGGGGGCATAATTGGCGCTACCCAAGCCGAGAACTCCCCGGCTGCGCAACGGATTTCTCCTGAACTTTCCTCGACACCGGGCCAGCGGCGGAAGAAAAAATGACGAAATGAAGAGAACTTTTCGACTCAACCACCGGAAGGACCATGATGCCCACTGTTCAGTTTAGACTCCCCTCGTTCTTGGTGGCAACTTTCCTCGCGGGCGCGGCACTGGCCCCGGGTCAGGACGTGATCGCTCCCGAAACCGATGCCCTGGAAATCGTCCGCCGGGCCGTCCAGCGGGAAGCCTTTGGACCGCTGGACACGGAAATCCAGGAAGCCGATGTGCGTCTGAACGTCAATGGCGACCGCGTGATGCGGTCGGGCGCGCTCTTTCTGGTCGAGCCGGGCGAAACGGTGGATCTGGAAGCGCGGCTGGAAGAGGCGGCCCAAAGCCCCTCTCAGCCGACGCTGGACGATGTGGCGCTCTTTCGCCAGAGCCGGTACACGGAAATCTCCTGGGAAGCGGAGCCGGACGATTACCTGGTGCCGGGGGGCGAGGGCAAAATCTCCTGGCGCGCGGGAGGGACCGACGGCCGGGCGAGCTATCTGACCGCCAGCATGGCGGAGTTGCGTATCGACCGGCCCGCGCGGCTCGCCGCGACGCCATCGGAACCCGCCCCGGCGGTGATTCGCGCGGGAAAGAAAGGCGTGCTGCTGCTGCCCGGCGTGCCCTTCGACCGCAACGGCGATGGCATCTTGCAGGGCCAGAACATCGGCATTTATCCCAACGAGGCGGGGCCCGACGTGCCCCAGGCCATTCTCGACCGACGGGAATACTATCGCCCGCCCATGACATTTTATCGCCTGGACGAGCGCACCCGCGAGGCCCGCGTGACGCCCCGTTTGACGCTGGAAGACCTGGTGCCGCCGGTCTTTCCCGGCGAGGCGCGGAAAGACGATGGCGAGGGGCCGCGATTTGCCGCCATCTCTCCCCGCCTGGTGCGCTTTCTCAAGGCCTTTGAAGCCAAGCTGGCGGAGAAGAACCTGGACCCGGCGCGGCTGGAAATCCTCCGCGGCTTCGTCTCGCCCACGGAACGCCGCCGCCTGGAACGCCAGGATGTGTTTCTCGCCGAGTTCAGCCGCTTTCAATACGGCGACGCCGCCGCAATGATCCTCGAAGCGGAATCCGCCGGGGAACCGGAAATGGCGGACCTGAACGATGACGGCAGTGTGGACATCGCCGATTCGGAAATCCTGGCGGGATGGGCCAAGGAAACGATGGACGAGCTGGGCATCTATGGCGGGCTGGGCATCGCGGCCTCCTATCAAGGCCCGGGACCAGCGGAGGGCACGCCATACGTGCATGTGGATCTGCGCGGGTGGTATGCTCCCTTTCGCGAGGAATAACGGATGAGCGTGGCGGAGGAACGAGGCGAGAAACCCCGCGCGGAGGCATCAGGCCGCGTGGAAGCCGAGTGCCCGGCGGCCTTTCCGGGCTGGCTCAAGCGCATGGTGCCGCCGTTGGAGGCAGAGGAGACAAACCACCTCTACGAGGCGTTTCGCCGCCGGCGGATGATTCATCGGATCCGGCGGCGCTTCTGGCTCGAACGGATCCAGGTTGCGGGCTTTCCGCTGGGCCGCCTGATCGGGCCGGTTCTTTTCGTCGGCCTGATTCTCCTCACTCTCATTTATGTCCGAAGCCCGGCCGCCCTGATCCTGTTCCTTCCCGCTTTCGTGCTTCTGCGGATCGTCCAGCGGGTTGCACGGATGTTCATGAAGGAATCGACGCCGGCCTTTTTGCATAAGACGTTTCGCGGAGACGGCGTGGCGCCGAACCTGGCCCTGGATCTTTACCAGGCGGGAGCACGCGGCCGCGATGTGGCGGAGGGTATTTTCCTCGAGTTGTTCGAGCGATACTGGCCCGGCGTTCTGATCAACCTGCTGATACTTGTGGCGGTCGGGACGTTCTTGCTGTTCATGTTCCAGCCCGAATGGAACACCGCGGTGATCTTTGCCGTCCTGGCGTTTTTGTTTCTCCTGGGTGAAATGGCCGCGTCGCTGTGGATCAGCCTCATGGCGCGCGTGACGGTGAGGAATCTGCGCGACCGGCTGGACTTCTGGGGCGCGGAGACGTTTTCCGACCGGGTGCTGGCGGTTTCGCGCCGCGTGGGAGTCGGCATTCTAGGCGTGGTCGGGATGATCTTTGGTTCGTGGTTCCTGGTCGCGGGCATCATCGTTTTGGCAACAACCCAGCAGCGCGCCCGGCAAACAGAGGCGGATAACTTCTTCCTCGAAAACCTGATCAGCCTCTCCACGGCGCTGGTGCTCATCGCCGTTGGGGTCGCCTTGCACCTGTTTCGACGAAAAATCCGCGAACGGAATATTAAAAAATACGAAAGAACGCTCGACCTCGCCGACGGGGCTTTCGATTCTTATATGAGACGGAAAGTGCTGAACGATTGGGAGGGGTAGATCCCTTCTCCTTTGATATTTACAGGTACTGTTTATGGAAAAAGGGGAATCACCATACGGGAAGAGTTCCTTTCCGCGTTGGATCCGGAAGCTGGATCCGTGGCTGGAAGCGGAGGAGAGGAATACGCTCTTTCAGTTTTTCCACCAGCGTGCCATGAAGACCCCCTACCGGTTTTTTCTCTTTAACAAGAACACTCTGGCCGGTCTTTCCTTTCTTGGTCTCGTTATCTTAGGAATAAAAATGAACCTGGATATTCAAGCGCGCGGACGCACTCAAATTCATGCCTTGGGGCTTTTATTCCTCCTCGCAATTGGCCACTCGATTCTGTGCGTCTGGATTAACAGGAAGCGCAAGCTGGCCAATGTGCCCCGGAGCCTGCACGCGCTGTTTCTCTCGAGACAGGAATATCCGAATGCTCTGCGGGATCTCTGGCTCTGTGGTGTGCAGGATTCCGAGATTGCCGAGGCGCTCTACCTGGAAGGGCGCAGGGATCTCGCCAAGGGACTTCCCTGGGTTTCGGCTCTGTTCGCGGCGGGCATGGTGGTTGGCGGCCTGTATCTGCTCCGGCCCGATTCCCTGATGGATGTCGCGGCGTTTGTGGCGTTCCTCTCTGCGGGATTCGAATTCGGGCGCCTTTTCGTGGAGATTCATCGCGAAGCGCTGATCTGGACAATTGTCCGTTTGATAAAAACGTGGGAGAAGAGAGCGGGATATGCGACATGGCTCGCACCGATACTAAACCGGCAGCTCGGCCGCTCGACGCAGTGGATTTCGCTTGGGGCAATCGGAATGCTGGCCCTCGCGTTGACCACCGTCCTCCTTTCAGCGAGTTGGTCTCCGGATGGGCCGGGCTGGGGAATTTTTCAACAGCCCAAAGCAAGAAACATCTGGCTGGCCGCGTCGCTGCTTTTCGCCGCCGCTTTTTATACTGGGAGGAGAATCCTCGCAACCTGCAACGAGGCGTATTACCGCAACCTTCTTTCCGGGCCAAACAACGCGTTTCAAGGCTTTGTCTGGGCGGAATACCTGGAGGAGGGCGACAGGAAGCGCAGGTAAATAATTTACATCGTGGTATATTTTTAAGTATGGATCCGTCAGGTAATTGATCAAAACTTATTCCATACATTTCAAGTCTCTGATTTTCAGCATTTACTATGACCATCGAGGTTTAATTATTACTATTAAGTCTGATCAGACTTTTACATTGACCCCTGCCGCTTGTAAGCAATTCTACTTTTAGACAAACAAACCGAGCCTTTTGCCCGGATTCCTTGGAGGGTGTCATGCGCACTTCCTGTTTTCTTCTGGCCGGGGTTTTATTTTTTGCTTTTTCAAATGTTTACGGCGATATGAACGACGCGGTGGACAATAATGATTTAACTTTTGGGAGCAGTTCCGCTTCGATATCGGACTGGTTTTCCCAACCGGGCATCACCCACGATGGAGTAGATGCGGGCCGGAGTGGCGCGGTAAGCCATGGCCAGCAATCGGATCTGACGGCGGTTGTGACCGGTCCCGGAACGCTCACGTTCTGGTGGCGGGTGGATGCCCACGCCGATATGGGAGCCGGATACTTTGATTCGCTGATCTTCTGGTATGCCGAGGGTTTTAATATTTACGAATATACAACGATTTTCGGGCAGACATCCTGGGAACAGAAGACGGTGGCAATCCCGGAGGGAACGTATACCTTGAATTGGAGTTATTCGAAGGACATTCAATACACCGCCAATGAGGACGCGGGCTTTCTCGACCAGGTGACGTGGACACCGGGCACGGGCGACACGACGCCGCCGGACAATGTTTCCGGCTTCCGAGCGGAGCCGGGCGATGGCGAGGCGATTCTGTTCTGGAATAACCCGGCGGACGATTTCGCGGGGGTTCGCGTCCAGCGGCGCACGGATCAATATCCCACAGACGAAAATGATGGCGACACGGCCTATGACGGAACGGCGGATTCCTTCACGGACACGGGCCTGGCGAACGGCCAGCCTTACTACTATACGGCCTTTAGCTACGACGCGGCGTCGAATTTCGCCTCCGGCGCGGCGGCCCTGGCAACGCCCTTTGCCCCGCCGCCGGAAAACCCGGCGCCCTTTGCGTTTCCGCATTGGTCGGACACGGTGGACGGTGGGGCGACAGATTACGGCCGGGGCATCGCTTTCACCCAGAATGGCGGCTTTTGCGTGTGCGGCATGATGGAAACGGCCCATCCGGACTGGGACGGCTATCTGGCGATTTTCAACGCCGACGGGACCCCAGCGGGTCTGGACGAGCGCTATAATAGCGCCACGGGAACATCCTATGATTACTTCATGGATGTGTGCGTAGACTCCGATGACAACATCATCGTAACCGGAGCGAAAGGGGGCGGTTTTCCACCCTACGAGCGGGCCATCCTGACGCGGCGCTATACGTCCGCCGGTGTGCTGGACTGGGAACGGACGTATCACACGGGGGCGTGGAATGCGGGCTCGGAGGTCCTCTGTGGCGAGAATGGCGATATCTATGTCGCCGGATTCGAATTTGGCGGCTGGGGCGCGGGGGAATATATCTGGTCGGTTTTGAAATATAACTCGGACGGCGATTTGCAGTCCGGCTTTCCGATCAATTATGATTATTCGCCCGATTTTGATTATCAAGACCGGGCGCATGCCATGGCCATGGATGCGGAGGGGAATCTCTTTGTCGGCGGCCAGCGCGGCAATACGACCGAGGAGGACGTGGACTGGCATATCCGCGGATATACGCCCGGCGGCGTTGCGTTTTTCGAAGACACTTACACCGGAACCGCGGGAAAAACAGACGCGGTCCGAAGTCTTTATGTCGACGAGGCGGGCGATGTCTATGCGGCGGGCTATACCACGGAAGCCTCTGGCATGCGCCAGATGCTGGTCATCAAGTATGCGGCGCCCTCCGTCGGCGGAAAGACCACCACGACGCGAATCTGGGAGAAGACCTTCAGCTTTGGGGATGACAAGGAAGTCGCCTTCAAGGTGATGGGCGGGCGCCCGGGGGAACTCCTGGTCGGGGGCCATGCCATGGACGACTCGGGCACCATGCAGGCGGCCCTGCTCCGGCTGGATCCTGTGCAGGGCGCGCTTCTGGGGAAGCAGATCGCGGACAACTCCGTTGACAGCTATATCTTCGACATGGCGCTGCGCGGCCAGACCTTGGCGATCACGGGATGGGCGGGCAACGGCACGGACAACGATATCTTCTCCACATTGAACCAGTTGGGCCAATACAACCTCTGGATATTAAAATAAAGGGTAGCCCCGGCCCCTCGTTGGCACTATGTTCTTTCGTGATGAATTCTGATGGATGACTCCGGCCCGAGTCGCTCTGCGGACTCTGTTCGGGGTTCCAGCAGGAGGGCGAGAGGCCTTTGCAACGAGGGGATTTCAAAAGCGCCTTTCCCGCGTGGCTGCGCCGCCGCGAACCATGGCTCAAAGCCGAGCGGACGAATACGCTCTATCAGTTTTTTCCGCGAAAAGGTCATGGAGGACCCGGATGCCTGAATGCCTCCTGTTCCAGTTTCTATTCAAAAGTTCTCATTTTCACTTTTGCTCATTGTCAAAAATATAAAGCCGCAAAGGCACCATGAGCACCAAGGACTGGCCGCCCCGGGCTTTGGCAGACATGCTTTGGATAGTAATAAAGTACTCAGATTTTATTGATTATCACTCATCGGTGTCTCTCCGTATGATCCGCGGCCTTTATTCTCTCACTTCCTTTTTTCTCATGTTCTGTTTTAATCGACAGCAAAGCTTAAAAGTCGACAAGAACGGTGTGCTTTCCTGGCCAATATTTCAAAAGGCCGCCCGCCCGCTAGGACTCCTCGCGAAACAGATCGTCCTGCAGTTCCGGGGGAATAACGTTGGGGGCCTGGATGCCGATATGGTCGTAGGCGGCGGGCGTGGCGACGCGGCCGCGGGGCGTGCGCGCAAGAAAGCCGGTCTGGATCAGGTAGGGCTCGACGATATCGATGAGGGTGTCCTCGTCCTCGCTGAGGGCGACGGCGAGGGTGTTGAGGCCGACGGGTCCGCCGCCGAATTTCTCGATGAGGGTCGAGAGAAAGGCGCGGTCCTGGACATCGAGGCCCCGGTGGTCGATTTCGAGCAGCTCGAGGGCTTCGCGGGCGACGCGGTCGTCGATGATGCCGTCGTGGCGGATTTCGGCGATGTCGCGCACGCGGCGGAGCAGGCGGTTGGCGATGCGGGGGGTGCCCCGGCTGCGCTCGGCGATGATGGTGGGGCCGCTGCCTTGCACTTCCACCCTCAGCAGGCGGGCGCTGCGGCGGATGATGCGTTCCAGTTCCCCGGCCGTATAGAAATCCAGGCGCAGGGTGATGCCGAATCGCGTGCGCAGCGGTCCGGTGAGCATGCCGGCGCGCGTGGTGGCTCCGACGAGGGCGAAGGGCTCGAGATCGAGCTTGATGGATTTGGCGTGGGGTCCGTCGCCGATGAGGATATCGATCTTGCGGTCCTCCAGTGCCGGGTAGAGGCACTCCTCCACGACGCGATTGAGGCGGTGGATTTCGTCGATAAAGAGGACATCGCCCCGTTTCAGCTCGGTGAGAATCGCCGCGAGATCGTCTTTGCGCTCGATAATGGGCCCGCTGGTGCCGCGCAGCTCGGTGCCCATTTCCTCGGCGATAATGTGGGCGAGTGTGGTTTTGCCGAGTCCCGGCGGGCCGTAGAGCAGGACGTGGTCGAGAGCTTCGCCGCGGTTGCGGGCGGCCTGGATAAAGATGCGGAGCTTTTCGATGATTGCGGTCTGGCCGACAAAT
>CAYFUR010000127.1:3610-9947 GCA_964346275.1 uncultured Candidatus Sumerlaeota bacterium | reverse complement strand
GGTAAACGCATTCCGGACGGCGGTGATCGAACCGTTGGAAGAAGCCATCACAGACGCTCAGAAGAAGCTGTCTGGGGCGGACACTTGCAAAAAACTTGCAACTGAAACCGAAAACGCCGCCGAGTGAGCCCGGCGGCGTTTGATAACTTCAATTTTTTCAATGGCACGCCCGGAGGGACTCGAACCCCCGACCTGCTGATCCGTAGTCAGCCGCTCTAATCCAACTGAGCTACGGGCGCACCGTCAGGGCCGAGGCGCATCGCCTCAGCAGGTGGGGGAGCATATACACCAGCAGGCGGATGTCAAAGGGTATTTCCCCCTTTTTTTCTGGATTCTGCTGCGGATAGCCGCGATGGCGGGGGGACTTATTCCCTCATTTTCGTTTCTCCTCGACACTGGCGGTCCAAGGGGTTTGAATCTCTTGAGAACCCATTCCACGACACTCATGGGTTCGAGGCGTTGGGCTTCCGGCCGCGCCAAAAAGGGAGATCAGCCGTATGGCAACGCGCCGCCGGATTCTCGCGGTCGATGACAACGACGACGCACTGGAGCTGATCCGAATAAGTCTCACTGACGACTACGACGTGGTGACTCTCAGCGATCCCGTGGATCTTTACGAGGTGCTCGATGTGTTCGAGCCTGATTTGCTGATCCTGGACGTGATGATGCCGCGCATTAACGGCTTCCAGTTGCTCGAGATGCTGCGCAAGAATCCCGGCACGAAAGAACTGCCGATCATTGTCCTTTCCGCAAAGACGACTTCCGGCGAGATCAAGCATGGCTATCGCCTGGGTGCGACGCTTTATCTGACAAAGCCATTCCAGACCGACCGCCTGCGGAAAAACGTCCAGACCCAGTTTGAATACCATCCGCCGACCAAGGAGAGCAAATCCGCGGAGGGCCGGGAACTGGCGATGCAGATCAAGATGACCCCTTCTTTTAAAAAGGGGCATCTCGGCCTTCCCGATAACTTGCAGAATGACCGGGAAAATCGGGCCGTTTTTGACGCGCGAAAGAACCTGGAGGAGAAAATCCGCCGCAACCAGCAGGAGCGCCGGACGCGCCTTGGCGGGAACGGTGGCTCATCACCGGAAACTTAAAAGGAATTCAGCTCGTAAAGCCGCCGACTTTCGGTGAGTCCTCGAGAGGACCGGGATGAGGCCGGAAGGGCTTTTTATCGGGCACTGCGGAGGCTTCCGGTTTCGGCACGCCGGGTTCGTGCAGCCGGTCCGGTGCGCGGTGGTCGGGAATGCCAAGGCGCTGCTTAAGGTGAAGAAGATCCTGCATCGCTTCCGGCTCGAGCGTTCTCCATCCTCCCGCCTGCATGGAAAGCAGCAGGATGCGGCAATACTGGTCGAGTGTTTCCATTTTGTAATATGCGTCGTAGGGATCTTGCCCCACGGTGAGTGCTCCGTGGCTGGCGAGGAGAAAGGCGTCGTGAGTCCGCGCCCAGGGCTGGATCGTCCGCGCGAATTCCCATGTGCCGGTGGTGGCATAGGGCGCGAGGGGCACTTCGCCCAGGGTGACTTCCACCTCCGGCAGAACCCCCTTCGGCAGGTTGCGGCGCGCGATGGCAAAGGCCGTGGCGTGAGGCGGGTGCACGTGGACCACGGAGTAAGCCCCGGGCCGCTCGGCGTAGACCATCAGGTGCGCGCGGATCTCACTCGTTGGCTGGCGTGTTCCCTCCACGCGTTTGCCCTCCATATCCACAACGATCATGTCCTTGGGTTTCATGAAGCCCTTGGATAGCATCGTCGGGGTGCAGAGGATGCGATCCTCCGCCACGCGGAAGGAGAAGTTGCCGTCATTGGAAGCCACGAAGCCCCTTGTCCAGACACGCCGTCCAATTTCACAAAGGGCTTCGCGAAGGTCTTTTTCTTCGATCATGGCCTACCTTAGAAGGTGGGAACGCCCTGGAGGTCCTCGTCCGGGCGGACCTGGATTGGGGCGAAATCCTCTGGATCCACATCCAGGATTCCGTTGCCGTCGACGTCGATAAAGATGGGCGCGCTGATAGCCAGGCTCATCTGGCCGGTGGGTACACTCGGATCACCGGTTGGCATGTCCAGGGGGTTCACCGGGTCCTGGTTCAGCGAGGGGTCGCCGCGGACGATGACGTTCATCACGGCGTCGTCGGACACTTTCACGTTGAAGACTTGTTCGTCTCCCTCGCGCGGATAAACCTGGCCTGCCTCGGGATCCACCGAGCCTGCCGGAAAAATAAACCGGCGCGAGAAGGAGCCGTTTTCGTTGAGAGAGATGTCCGCCACGCTGGCCCAGTTGGGCGTATAGACTTTCAGGCTGACTTCCACCGTGCCGTCGGTGGCGGTCACCAGCGAACCGCCCTCCTGGCCGTTGATTTTGAAATCGATGAATGGTCCATTGGTTACCTGCACCCGGCCGTCCTTGATCGACTGGGCCAGCGACTCGATGTCCAGTTCCCGCGGATCTTCTGTGTCGCTCGGTATATACAGCCGCGGATAGCCCGGCTCTTCATTATAGGTCCCGGCGGAGAGGCTGTTCGCCACCGGCGTGATCATTCCGCCGTTCTTTGCAAGCGTCGTATAGTAGGCAGTCATTCCCTGCTCGACGACGAGCTGGCGCTTGCCTTCCCAGACCTGGAACGCGTCCACGCCGGTCTCCAGCTCTATGTCCGGGAATTGTCCCGTGCGGAAATCGTAGCCCTGCACTGTCAGCATGCCAATCCCCGGGAAAATGGGCCGGTGGGCCATGAGCACGGCTTCGGGGCAGGCCGAGCGCACCGCGTTGATGGTTTCCGAGGGCGTGGTGCTTTTCAGCACATCGGCGAACTGCTCTTGGAGGTTGTCACCGCAAAGTTCCAGCGGAAAAATGAGGTATTCGCCGCGGGAGCGCTGGGTCGTTGAGCCGATACGCAGGCCGGTGGAAGTACGGATCTTGTTTTCCACGCCGAGTTGACTTACCGTCGGCGAAAGGTCGGTCACAGAATTCAAATCCGCCGTGACGATCCATTGGAGGCCTTCGCCGATAGAGCTGGCGATGCGGCTCGGAAGATCTGTCCGCGAATGGGGCGAGAACTTGGTCATCACGCCAATATCGGCGGAAATCCATCCCGGTGTTTCAAAGGCGCGCGTCATGGGGAACTTCAGCGTCTGGCTGCCCGCCTTTCGGATCCGCACGCGCTTTTCCGTCGTATGGTATTCCGGCCCGTGCGAGGCCACCACGCGGTAGTTCCCCTCTGGCACCTCGACGATGCCCTTGCCCGTCAGGGTATAGACGGAGTTGCCGCTGATGAGTGATCCGGGAGGGCCAAGATAAGGCTCGTCCGTTCCGCGCAGCGGCAGCAGGGAGATTTTTCCGGGCAGCAGCTCGCCGGTTTGCTCATCGGTGAGTTCGAAAACCAGCGAAGAGGCGGAAGAAACAGGAATGTCCAGCGCGGAGACGGTCTCGTTTCCCTTCACGCGGATCGCGAGGTTCGATGGCTTGTAATTGCGGCCCGGTGTATGGGCATCGACGGAATATTCGCCGGGCGGCAGCGACACCTGGAAATTGCCGTTTTCGTCCGACCGCGTCATGAGATAGGGCCGCACCAGGTAGTCTTTCGGCAGGTCCGCCCGCTTGACCACTTTGATGCGCACTTCCGCATTGGGAACCATTCCCGATTCCATCACGCGCCCATCGGGCATTTCCACTTTCTCAACGATCCGCCCCGCGAGATAGCCATAGTTTGCCTTTCCGCGCTGCTGCACGGCGAAGCCATAGAGTTCTGCCGGGTCCTTCGAGGTCGTCAGAATCCAGCGGCGATACTGGCGGGATTCGCCCGGCGCCAGCTTCACCTCTTTGTCGTAGATAAGCAGCGAGGCAGGTTTACTGAACTGAAACTCAAACAGCCCTTCGGGCTGCATGATCATCGCATAGGTATCCTTGAAGCGGCCGATCACAAACTCCGTGTCCATGCTTTTGCCCGACATTCCCGGGCGAATCCAGCCCGAACCGGAAACAAACTGGCGCATGGCGCCCCAGGCTACGAAATCCGCCAGGACAGGCACGGTCACCTCTTCATCGGAATCGTTGGTCACCGTGGTCACGGCGAGGGCACCTGGCCACGTTTTGTCCATCTGGTATTCGGTATCGACGGTCACATCTTCCAGCGACCGGTCCATGCCCAGGATACGCACCGATGCGGCCCCTGATTCCGGGTCCATGCCCGAGAGCACATCCTGGGGCTCCACGGTATAGTTCGTCCCGCGCGTTACCGGCTGGAAGAGTTGGAATCCCTCGGGAGAGGAGGTGTCGGGAAAGAGATCGAGAATCGAGCCCCGGCGGGCGTTGCTGACATTGCCTTCGTCGGCAATCTTGCCCAAGGTGATTCCCGCAAAGTCATTCTTCAGCAAGATATCGTCATACGTGGCGTGGGTCCAGAAATCGTCGGGAATCTCATACAGGTCGTCGATGCGCGTGGCCACGGCGGGCTCGGCGGTCTTGCGCTTGTCGGGCTTTTGAATGACTTCTAATTCAACTTCGGGAGGGGCCTGGGCGGGTACCCAGCTTCCCGTCAGTATTGCTGCGAGAACACCGAAGAGCAGAATCGCTGATTGCTGTCTCATAGCCTTCCTTTCGGCCAATGCCAGGGGGAATAAAGTCCACGGCCGCAGTCGGGTCGTCCGGAACGGTAAATTGAGACTTGCCGGAGCCGGGGGATGTTTGCTTTTTCACAGCCCATGGCCAGACACAGAAATCGGCGCGATTCCTGCCACCTGATGGGCGGCAGGACGCTAAGGGAGCCCCCCGCTTGCCGCAATACGGAATTTTCAACGAATCGATGATGCCCCCGACCGCCAGCCCTCTCCCCAGACCGTCGCGGGAAAGCCGGAAAATCCGCGCGATGTTCAGCCAGATCGCGCCCCGCTACGACCTGCTAAACCATCTTCTCAGCGCCAACACCGATATCGCCTGGCGCCGCCTGCTGGTTCGCGAGGCCGTCGAGCCGCGCCAGCGCCGCATTCTCGACCTCGCCTGCGGCACGGGCGACCTGGCCCTGGAGATGCACCGCGCCGCCCGCCCGGACTGCGAGATTGTCGGGGCCGATTTTGCCGGGCCGATGCTGCGCCGCGCCCGCGAAAAATCCCGCTCCACGCCTCTCAGCTGGATCGAAGCCGACGGCCTGCGCCTTCCCTTTGCCAGCGAATCCTTCGATCTGGTCACAATCGCCTTCGGTATCCGAAATATGGAATCTCTCGAGGGCGGCCTGGCGGAAATGCACCGCGTCCTCCGGCCCGGCGGGCGCGTAGCGATCCTGGAGTTCAGCCAGCCGGAAAACGCCCTGGTCCACGCCCTGTATATGCCCTATTTTCTTCACGTTTTGCCGCGGATCGGGGCCCTGCTGTCCCAGCGATCCGCTTATCTTTACCTGCCGCACTCGGTTCTCCATTTTCCCGGCCGGCGCGAACTGGCCCGGTTGATGAAGCGCTCGGGCTTTGGCCGCGTGCGCCACTGCGCGTTGAGTTTCGGCATCGCCGCCCTCCATATCGGCGAGAAATCCGCGAAAGAGAAGGGCCATGAAAAACGACAGTAAACACCTGGTTGTGGGTATCAGCGGCGCCAGCGGCATCCGCTACGGCATCCGATTTGTCGAAAAAGTCGTCAGCCTTGGCTGGCACGTTCACCTGATCGTGAGCCAGGCGGGATGGCGCGTGATGCAGGAGGAGGAAGGGTTGCGCGGCGTGGGCAGCACGGCAAAGCTCACCGATTGGCTCTCGATTTCCCGGGAAGCGGCGGAAAATCAGATCACGCTCTATAATATCCGCGACATCGCCGCGCGCCCAGCCAGCGGCACCTTTCGCGCCCGCGCCATGGTGGTCATCCCCGCCAGCATGAAAACCTGTGGCGCCATTGCCCACGGCGTATCCGACGACTTGCTGGGGCGCTGCGCCGATGTCTTTCTCAAGGAACGCCGCCCCCTGGTCCTCGTTCCGCGGGAAACACCACTCAGCAGCATCCACTTGCAGAACCTTCTCACTCTTTCCCAGGCCGGCGCCCACGTCGTCCCCGCCATGCCCGGGTTCTACTGCGAGCCCAGGACGATCGAAGACCTTCTCGATTTCATGGTCATGAAGGTGCTGAACCTCGTGGATATTCCCCACGAGATGCCGCTGGAGTGGGAAGGACCGGAAAACCGCCGCCCGGCGAAATAGCGACCTTTACTCGCCGAACCAGATCGACATCACATCCTTGCCGACGAGTTCGTTGATCCCCTCGAGGCGTGATTTAAAATACTCGTCGAGGAATCGCTTGGTTTCCGGATGGATTTTGGGAGGCTTCTTTTTTTGAAGCGGATTGATCTTCCGGTGGATGCGAT
>CAYFUR010000127.1:0-3510 GCA_964346275.1 uncultured Candidatus Sumerlaeota bacterium | reverse complement strand
TTCATCGCGCCGCAAATGATAAAGTCCGGTATCCGGATATCCTCGGGCGCAATCCAGGGGTCTTTGGCGTTCGTCTTCGGTGACATGGGTGGCTGTCCGTGAGTCATTTCAGGATCGCATTGGGTCTCCGCTGGAAATCGCGGGGCGGTCAATACGATTATCCTCGGGGCCGCATTCCGCAAACTGAACCTTGCCATGGCAGGCAAACGGAAGCAAGATGAGCGGACTGCTCCTTTCACGGACTTTCTGCAATGAAGACGAAAATCCTTTTCTTTCTGATTCTGCTCGCGGCAGCCCTTTTATCGAGCGTTTTTGCGCAGGAGGACGGGAAGGCGCCACGCGTGATCACCCTGGCGCCAAACCTGACCGAAGGCGTGTTTGCCCTCGAACGCGGCAACTGGCTTGTGGCGGTTTCGGAATACTCCCGTTACCCCGAGGAAGCCCGCGACCTCCCGCGTGTCGGCGGGCTCTATGATCTGAACGCCGAACTGGTGCTTTCATCCAGGCCCGACATCGTCTTTCATCTTCCCTCCCACAATTCGGAGATGCGCCCCTTGAAAAAGCTCGGCGTGGAGACCGTGGAGGTGCGAAGCGAAACGATCCGCGATATCATGGCGGGCTTGCGGCTCATGGGCGAGCATCTCAACGCTCCGGACCGCGCCCAAGAGATCGTCACCGGCCTGCATAATCGGCTCGAGGAAATTCGCCAGAAACACCCGGGCGGCGATCTGGAGGTGCTTTTCGTGGTTGGTTACTCACCAACAGGCCTTCGGGATATCTATGCGGCTGGCGCGGACACCTTTATCAGCGAAATGATCCAGGCTGCCGGGGCAAAGAATTACCTCGATGACAGTTCCGTCCGCTATCCGATCGTGAACCGGGAGGTCCTGGCCACGGATCCTCCCGACGTCATTATCGATGCGAATGAAAGCGCGGGACCCGGCCGTACGGAGAAAGACCACAAGAGATGGCGCGCCCAATGGGAGGAGTTCCTCGGCGTGGGCACCGATAAAATGCCGCGAATCGTCTTTACCGACGATCCGCAATTGACTATCCCGGGCCCCGGCGTTGCCGATTCGGTGGAAAAACTCGCCGAAATGATTCATGGAAAACGCGAGCAGACGCCCACCCCGGCCCCAACCGATGACGACTCCGATCTACCAGGCGAATAACCTCACCTTTGGCTACTCTTCGGGCCCGCCCGTCCTGAAGGGGTGCGATTTTATGCTCAAGGAGGGGGACTTTCTCGGTCTCATCGGCCCGAACGGGGCGGGCAAGTCCACGTTGCTCTATCTGCTGACGCGCTGGCTCTCCCCGCAGGCGGGGCGCATCCTTTTTCGAGGACATGGCCTGCGCGAGACCCGCCGCAGCGAATTGGCCCGCCACGTCGCCGTCGTCCCCCAGCGCGAAGAGCAGGTTTTCTCATTCAACGTGGAAGAAATCGTTCTCATGGGCCGTTATATACACCGCGAGAGCCCGTTCGGATTCGAAAGCGAAGAGGACCACCGCGTTTGCCGCGAGTGCCTTGCGCTCGCCGGGCTGGAAGGATTTGAAAAACGCCGGGCTTCGGAGCTGTCCGGCGGGGAATACCAGCGATTGCTCATCGCCCGGGCCCTGGCTCAGGAGGCACCGGTGCTGCTGCTTGACGAGCCGACCGCTTCCCTCGACCTGTCCCACCAGCGCCAGGTCTTCCGGCTGCTTGAACGGCTGAACAAAGAGCAGGGTGTGACCGTTCTGACGGTTTCCCATGACATCAACCTGGCGGCGTTGTATTGCCGCGAGCTGGCCCTGCTCCACGAGGGCAGGCTCCAGTTTCAAGGTACCCCGGAAGAGGTTCTCGACGCGGACCGGCTATCGCGCATATACAATGTGCCCCTGACAACCGGCCGCGGGCCCAATGGCCAGCCGGCGCTCTGGATCGAGAAATGAGCCAGCGTGCCGCCGCATCCTGGAACCGGGCTCTGCTCTGGTGGAGCGGCCTGCTGGTTCTCCTGGTCGTTGTTCTGGCATTCTGTGTCCAGGCGGGCTCGACGCCCATCGACTTATGGAAAGCCCTCGGCCTTCGCCCCTTTGAAGGGGAAACGAACTTTGATCGCCAGATTCTCTTTGTTCTCCGGCTGCCCCGCGTTCTTTTCGGCGCCATCGCCGGGGGAGGACTTGCCCTTGCCGGGGCTGTCTATCAGGCGCTTTTGCGCAACGATCTGGCCGAACCGTACACCCTTGGCATCGCTGGTGGAGCCAGTTTCGGCGCCCTGCTCATGATGAACGCCGCACCCGCCGCCATGCTTTTCTGGATGCTCCCCACCTCGGCCTTTCTCTTCGGCGGAGTCGCCGTGCTGGTGATCTATGCACTGGCCCGGTGGCGCAGCCAGACGACTTCGCCGTCGCTCCTGATCCTGGCCGGGGTGACGCTGAACCTGCTCTTCGCCGCGGGAATTCTTGCGGTGCAATACCTCAGCGATCCCCACCAAGCCTATGCGATGATCCGCTGGCTCATGGGCGGCGTCGACGTGGATTCCCTCCGGCCGGTCTGGTTCGTCGGGGGAATCGTCCTGTTTGGCGGGGCGATTCTGCTGTGGAACGGCCGGAACTTGAATGTCCTTTGCTTCGGCGAAATGACCGCTTCGCACCTGGGCGTCAATGTCGAGCGATCGCGCCTGGTGTTGCTCTTCACATCGTCTATCATGGCGGCTGGAATCGTTGCCTATGCCGGCCCCATTGGCTTCGTGGGGCTCATCGTACCTCATGCGCTGCGGCGAATGGCGGGTGCAGATCACCGGCTGCTGTTGCCCGCGGTGGGGCTGGCCGGCGCGTCTTTTCTGGTGATTTGCGATACCATCGCGCGCACGGCTGCTTCGCCGACGGAAATCCCCGTCGGCATTATTACGGCCTTCCTCGGCGGGCCGTTCTTTCTCTTCATCCTGTTTCGCCATCGCTAGGCGTTTAGACGAGATACTGCAGCGCCACCGTGGCGAAGCTCAGAACAAAGAAGAAACCGCACATATCCGTCACTGTCGTCAGCAGCGGACCGGAAACAAGCGCCGGATCGAGCCGGAGCCGCTTCATAATCAGCGGCACGAGTCCGCCAAAGGTTACGGCAACAGTCGTATTCAACATCATCGATCCGCCCACCACGATGCCAAGATAGATATTGCTCTTCCACAGCGCGGCGACACCACCGAGCAACAAACCCAGTAAAAGCCCATTAATCACACCGATGATGGACTCTTTCATGAAGACGCGCACATATTCCTTCGGCTTGACCAGCCCCAGCGCCAGTTCGCGAATACTGACCGCCACCGCCTGGTTGCCCGAGCAGCCACTCATATCGGAAATGATCGGCAGGAAAACCGCCAGTGCGATGACTTGTTCCAACGTATCCTGGTAGAAGGCGATGACGCTTGCCGCGATAATATTCAGCACAATATTGATGCTGAGCCACGAGAGGCGCCGCGAGGCGCGAACACTGACGGGCATGGAGCGCAATTCCTCGCCGCCGACGATACCACT
>CAYFUR010000126.1:0-10020 GCA_964346275.1 uncultured Candidatus Sumerlaeota bacterium | reverse complement strand
GTGAAGTTCCCTTTTTTCACGCGAAAGGTGCTGCATGGGAGTTTCACCGGGATTCTTCAGAACCAGGTTTTTCCTTGTCAGGCGGCTTCCCGCTCCTCCAGGGTCCGAAGTGTATGCCCAATACGGGGCAATCTTACAGGGAGAAACTTATGAAACGACTTTTGACCAGCGGATGTGTCTCCGCGATTCTGCTCAGCGGCTTCATGGCCTCCGCGCAGGACCAGGGTGCCGACGTCCAGTTGGACACCGAAATCGACAAGGTCAGCTATTCCATCGGCGTGCAGATGGCGCGCCAGTTCCAGTCCGCCGATGTGGAGTTGAACCCCGACGCCTTTGCCGAGGGATTGCGCGACGTCTTTGCTGGCGAGGGTCTGGCCCTCGAGGACCAGACCATGCAGACGACACTTCAGGAATTTCAGCAGAAAGTGCGTCAGCAGCAGCAGGAGGCGCAGGCCGAAATGCAGAGAGAAATGCAGCGCCAGGCCGAAGCGGGCGCGAAGGAAGCGGAAGAATTCCTCGCGGAAAACGCCGAGAAGGAAGGCGTCGAGGAAACGGAAAGCGGCCTTCAGTATCAGGTCATGTCGGAGGGAAGCGGTGCTTCGCCCGACGCCAACGACGTGGTGCAGGTGCACTACGAGGGCAAGCTGCTCGACGGCTCGGTCTTCGACACGTCGGAAGGTGGAGATCCGGTGAGCTTTCCGGTCAATCGCGTGATCGATGGATGGCAGGAAGCCCTGCAGCTCATGGAAAAAGGAGCGGAATACCGCCTGTTCATTCCGCCCGATCTGGCCTATGGCCCACAGGGCAGCCCGCCGGACATTCCGCCAAACAGCGCCTTGATCTTCGACGTGGAACTTCTGGACGTCGAGAAGGTCGAAGGGACGGAACCGCAGCAGCCACAAGGCATGCAAATGCAAGGCGGCCAGCAGCAAATGAGCGAAGAAATGCGCCGCAAGATTCAGCAGCAGTTGCAGCAGCAAATGCAGCAGCAGGGCCAGCAGCAGTAACCGGCGCCCAGAAAGACGGCAAATTCCAGCCGGAACCCCTCGCCGGGGTTCCGGTTTTTTTATATATCCAAGGCCTTCTCGTGGCGCTCCAACTCGGGGTTGACGATTGTTTGCCCCCGTGCTTGGGATATGGTCCATCAAGGCGAGAGCAGATTTTGCCCCCCGAAAGAGCCTTGCTCAACATCAAAGGAAAAGAGGATCGAGAAGATGCAAAGAGCTTTGAAGCTGGACGCCCTGGCGAGCGCATCCGCTCTTGGGGCGGTGCTGGCCTGGACAGCCCCACTCTCCGCGGACATGTATCATGAAGACATGATCGGCGGCCCGGTTCAGCCGGGGTGGGAAGAAACCGCCACCGCGAAGGACGTGAAAGAAGACCCGAATGCGCCAACTGTGGAATACGGGCCGGCGCCCGAAGGCGTCGGCCCGGCCCGAAACGTCCGCCAGCAACCCTCCGGAGCCCTTTCCGGCAAAGTGGTCTACATGGGGGCCGGGCACGGATGGACTTATGACGACGAGAATGTGGGAACCGGGAATGCCTGGTATACCCAGCGTGGAAATAACAACGACATCGTCGAGGACTATGGCAACCTGGACCAGATGACTCAATTCGCCATGTATTGCTTTAACGCCGGGGCCACGGTGGTTCCGACGCGTCCCCTTGGCTGGCAGGAAAACGAAGTGGTGCTGGACCAGGATGACGGCGAAGTGACCTACACGGGAACCTGGGCCTCCTCCACGTCCGATGGCTATGACAAGGCGCCGGACGGCAGCGAGCAATATAAGTTTGTTACCTCCACGGTGACCGAGCCCTCGGCTCCGACCGCGACGGCGATTTATACGCCGAATATTCCGGAAGATGGTTTTTATCCCGTCTATACATGGGCGCTCGACAGCAACAACCGCGTGAACCAGCAATACATCGTGAACCACGCGGGGGGATCGACGGAGGTGCGCATCAACCACCGCGGCGTCGGCAAGGCGTGGGTCTGGCTCGGAACCTATCATTTCGAGGCGGGCACCAGCGGTTACGTGAAAATCACAAACCAGGTGGAATCGGGCGAGACGGGCAACGCCGTCATCGCCGATGCGATCCGTTTCGGCAACGGCCTGGGCGACGAGGATTTCGGCGAAGGCGTTTCCGGCTTTACGCGGGGCGAGGAAGCCTCGCGCTACTGGGCCATGGAGAACCAGATGCCCGCGAGTGTTTACGACCTCTCAGGTTTCCCACACGACAGCGACAACGTGGGCACCCCTCCGAAATTTGCCGCCTATGTGAATAACGAGAACGAGATTTCCGCGACGGATGCCATCTATATCGGCTTTCACTCGAACGCGGGCGGCGGCCGCGGGGCCGTGGGCCTGACGAATGCCAACGACGATCCCGGCGAGGATACCCCCAACCAGACGCTCCTGGCGGAATTGCTGGGCCGGGAAATCAATGAAGACATGCGCCAGCTCGATACGATCTTCTTCACCGATCGTGGCTACGCCGAATGGCTCAACCGTACAACGCATATCTTTGATGCCTCCTTTGCCTATGGAGAGATCCGCGGCGATCGATTGAACGGCGAAATGGACGCCACGATTATCGAAGTCGCATTCCACGATGACGCCGACGATGCCGATTACCTGGGCGATCCGCTGGCCCGGCGTTTCACGGCGAGGGCAACGTTTGGGGGCATGATCCGCTTCTTCGAGCAGGTGGAGAGCACGAATTACGACATGCTGCCGGACGAGCCGGAAAACCTCCGCGCCATCAATGCGGCGGATGGCAGCAACGATGTCGTTCTCACCTGGGATCCACCCACGGAGCGGGCTTCCTCCTTTACGGGAACCACGCCGGGCAATATTGGCGGCGATTCGCCCACCGGCTACGTGATCTATACAAGCTCCGATGGGAATGACTTCGAATTCGCTGGCGAAGTGTCCGGCGGAACGACAACGAGCTATACGGTCAGCGGCCTGAGTGGAGGCGATGCTGTCTATGCGTTTGTGACCGCGAGCAACGGCGGCGGCGAGAGCTTCCCCAGCAACGTGGCCGGAGCGCGGGCCAGCGGCTCGCAGAGCCCGGAACTGCTGATTGTGGATGGCTTCGACCGCATCGACGTGCTCCTCGCGCCGGAAGATACCGTGAGCGGAATCGCGGCCCGGCCGAACCTGGGAACCTTCAATCGCTCGATTCCCTGGTACACCAACGACTACAGCTATGTCGTTCCCACCGGAGAGGCGATTGTCGAAACGAGTGGAACGAACCACGACCGTTTCGATTCCTGCACCAATGACGATGTGATCGACGGCGATGTTTCCCTGGGGAATTATGATTCCGTGGTCTGGTTCGCAGGCGAGGAAAGCACAATCGATGAAACCGTCGACCCGGCGGAACAGTCCGCTATCCAGGCGTTTCTCAGCGGTGGCGGAAACCTGCTGATTTCCGGCGCGGAACTCGGCTGGGATCTCGGACGCAGCCACGGCCTCAGCGATGCTGGCGACCTCGGCTTCTTCAACAACGACTTGCGGGCAACCTATGTGCAGGACGATGCGGGAACTTATGATGTCGTCGGTTCCTCGGGTTCCATGTTCGACGGTGTGCAGGTGACCTTTGCTGATGGCGCCCCCTTCTATAACGTCGATTTCCCGGATGTCCTGGGAACCTCCAACGGCTCGACGGGCGTTCTGGAATACGACGGAGTTCCCTCGACCACAGGTTACGCGGGACTTCATTACGACGGCACCCCGGGCGCCGGCCATGTGTTCGTCTTTGGCTTTCCTTTTGAAACCATTACAGGCATCACGCCGTTGAAGGACTCCAATCCGGGGGCCGTGTTCGTCATGCAGGAGATTCTGACGACCTTCGAGCCCACGAGCGTTTCCGACTGGATGCTGATGGACAAATAAGCGAGCACCTGAATGTTGCATTCCCTTTTCCCGCCGGGGCCGATGCTTCGGCGGGAAACGCTTTTTTCCAGTATCCGTTTTGCTTGGGTTATCGAAATACAGACAGACTGGGCCAATTGGCCCAAATAGGGCCAAGATCCATGAAATCTTATTCCGTGCTTTTCCTTTTCGTTTTCCTTCTCGCGGCCTGCGACGAAGAGCAGGTGCTTTACGAGGTGGAGAGCCCCGAACCGATTCCCGAGGTGCCGAGCGCGGTCCGGCCCATGGCGGCTCCGCAAGGGGGCGGGGAAGGGACTCTCCCCCCTCCAGGACCGGCCCAGTTTGACCGCGAGGAAGCGCCGGCGCCCGTTCGCGATGTGGAAATGGCGGGCGTGGCCGTGCCCGTGCCCGAGGATTACGACGCCGCATCGCCTTCATCGGCCATGCGCGTGGCTCAATATACGGTTCCCAACGAAGCGGGAGAGCCGGGCGAACTGGTGGGCTTTTTCTTTGGCGCCGATCAGGGAGGCGGTGTGCTGGCCAACGCCCAACGCTGGTTTGGCCAGTTCGAGGCCCCGCCCCAGCAGGAATCGCCGCTGGTGCGCTTCGAACAGGGAAACAGCATGGAGGGCTTGCGCGTGACGCGCATGACGCTTCGGGGAACCTGGAGCGGCGGCATGACGCCCATGGGGCGTGCCGCGGGCGAAACAATGGAAGAGTGGGGAATGGATGCCTTGATCATCGAGGGCGGGCCCATGGGAACGCTGTTTCTTCGGCTGACGGGGCCCTGGGACCTGGTGGAGGGGCAATCTCCAGCCATGGAATTCATGGCTTCGCAGGCGGCAGATGGTCAGGCTCAAGAACTCGCAGCAAGCGGGAACGAAGAGATCGAGATTCCCGCGGGCACCGCGGCGGACGAGGAGTCTCGCGACCATGAGCATAGCGACACGGCACAGCATGTAGCCGGAATTCATTTCGAGGTGCCGCCCGGCTGGGTGGCGCAGCAGCCATCTTCGCAGATGCGGTTGTTCGAGTATCGCCTGCCGGGAGGAGCAGACGGTGACGGCGAATTCGTTGGTTTTTACTTTGGACCCGATGGCGGGGGGTCGGTGGAGGCGAACCTGGATCGCTGGGCGGGACAGGTGGAAACGGCGGAGGACCGCTTTCCCGAGCGTGACCAGCAGACGCTGGGCGATATGAAGGTCTGGAGTGTTTATACGGAGGGAACTTACACCCCGACGGCCATGGGGCCGATGGCGCCGGCGCCCGATCCCGAGAGCGGCTATGCGCTCTTTGCCGCGGTGATCGAGGGCGGCGGCGAGGGCCCCGTTTACTGGCGAATCACGGGGCCGAAAGAATTGATTCGCGAGGAACGCCCGCGGATCGAAGAACTGGTGGAAAGCCTGGGGCCGGTAAACGACTAGTCGCCCCCGTTCTCTTGAGGGTTGCAAAACGGGAATGGGCCGGAGAGAATTTGGTTTTTGCGTCATTTCACCGGTTTGATTTTCCGCCCGCCCGGCCGAGAAAGGAACAAGGTTTTCCATGAGCCACCATCGCTCTCCCTTTGATCATCAATTCGAGAAGCTGATGAATTTGCGGAGTGAAGAAGAACGGGAGGAACTGTTCGCCGAACTCCTGCACCACGGGCCGGGTTTGTTTAAGCCACTGTCTGAGTTTCTCACGCGGCAAAACGCTGACGAGCGGCTTGTCCCGCTCCTGGATTTGCTGGGGAAGATCATGGACGAGCGAGCGGTGTCGGTGTTGATGCGCTACCTGGATTCGGAGGTGACTGATTTGCGGTGCCAGGCGGCCACATCGCTGGGATGGAACAGCGCCCGGGCGGCGTTGGAAACTCTCGACCGCCTGGAAGGAACAGACCCGGAAGACCGAGTGCGGCTCGAATGCCGGGCTGCTATCGAGGAAATTCTGCGCGATTATCCCAACCTGCGCGAGACGCTTTCTCACCATCATCCTCTCGACGAAATCGACGCCGAGTTAACCGGTGAGCGCGAGATGCCGCCGGACCACCCAGACTCCGCGCAGAAGGTTCGCCTCATGGCCGCCCTGCCGCGGGTGCTCGCCACGAAGTATAACTGCATTCCGCTTCACTTCTCTGCCGATGGGCGGCTCCAGATCGCCGTGCCCGGGGGATACGAACGGCAGCTTGTGGCGAAGCTGGCGCGGCTGACGGGCCGCGGGGTGGATCTCCACATGTGGGATCCGGACCGCATTCAGCTCGATATCGAGAAGTTCTATACACTGGGCGACGATGATTTTTCGACATTCATCAGCGAGCTGACTGAAGATGCTCGCAAGGAAGTCGTGGAAACGATTTTGGACGCATCGTGCCCCGAGGAGCCGGGGGCTCCGCTGAACGAGGCCAACGATGGCGTGGAGGGAGCGCAATTGTTCCTCTCGGCCGGATATACAATGGATGCGCGGGAAGTGATGGTTCAATTCAATCCGCCTGAGATGGCGATTCTTGGAGAGGGGCCCGACAGCGCTCCGATCAAGATGGATCCACCGGTGGAACGGCTGCGAGAGCGGTTTCTCAAGGTTCTCCTCGTCCTGGCTGGAATGGAACCGGGCGAAGAGAAAGAGGGTCTGTTGTGGATTACGAATTGCTCGCCCGCCTGCCGCGTTCGGATTCGCCGCGAGGGCGGCCTGGATATCCGTGTCTTTTTCGAAAAGGAATAATGCGCCCCGACAATGATCACAGCGATTCTCAAGAACGCAAACGTCTATACGCTCGATCCGTCTTTGCCCCGCGCTTCGAATATCGCGATCCTGAATGATCGGATCGTTGCCGCCGGAGGGGATGAGGTCCTCGACCTGAAAGAGGCCCGCACGCGCGTCTTCGACATGGAAGGGGCCATGGTGCTGCCGGCGTTTTGCGATGCGCATATCCATTGGTCCTGGACGGCGCTGAATATGCGCGCGGTAGATCTGTTCGACGTGCCGGACAAGGAAGAGGCCTTGCGGCTGGTTGGCGAAGCGGTGAGGAAGGCCGAACCGGGAGAATGGATATACGGCTTTGGCTGGGCCCAGGGCATCTGGCCCGATGGAAGGTTTCCCACAGCGGCGGACCTGGACCGGGTCGCGCCGGAAAACCCCGTCTATCTGCCGGCGCGGAGCGGCCACGCCACGTGGGTCAATTCCCTGGCGCTTCGCCTGGCGGGAGTTGGTCCCTCCACCCCGGATCCGGAAGGGGGCGAAATCCAGCGCGACGCCCGGGGCAACCCGACGGGAATTCTGCTGGAGGATGCTTCCCGGCTGGTGGAGCGGCTGGTTCCGAAGAACTCGCCGGAAGATATCGCAACCGCCGTGGAAGAAGCCCAGCCCGCGGCGTGGCGCTCTGGCCTCGGGTCGCTGCACGACTATGACGGGCCCGACGCGTTTGCAGCTTTCCAGATATTGCGCGACCGAAAGAAGCTGGGACTGCGCATCATGAAGAACATCAATGATCAGTATATACAGCATGCCCACGGGCTGGGCCTGCGGTCGGGCTTTGGAGACAAGTGGCTGCGCATCGGCGGGCTGAAAATTTTCGCCGATGGGGCGCTGGGATCCCTGACGGCCTGCATGATCGACCCCTATGAAGGGGAAAAAGACTATCGCGGGCTGGTGGTCACGCCGAAAGAGAAGATCGAGGAACTGGTGCTGAACGGCACGCGGCAGGGCTTTTTCTCGACGATTCACGCGATCGGCGACCAGGCGGTGCGCGATGTGCTCGATGTGATCGAACGGGCCCGGGTCGTGGAAGGGAAGCTCGGCATTCCGCGAACGGCGCGCCGCCACCGCATCGAACATTTCCAGGTGGTGCACCCGGATGACCTGAACCGCGCAGCGGAACTGGATGTAACCGTATCTATCCAGCCAATCCATGCCACCGCGGATTATCCCATGGTGGACAAGCACTGGGGCGAGCGCGGCCGATGGAGCTATAATCCGCGCCCGCATATCGACCAGGGAGCGCACGTCGTGTTTGGATCAGACGCGCCGGTGGAGCCCTTCGATCCCCTGAAAGGGATTCACGCGGCGGTGACCCGGCGCCGCCCCGATGGTTCGCCGGGAGGCGAGGGCTGGTGGCCGGAAGCGCGCACGACGGTGGACGAGGCGATTCGCTGCTATACAACGGAGCCCGCCTGGTCATCCGGCATGGACGACGAACTGGGACGAATCCTGCCGGGTTACCTGGCGGACTTTGCGGTGCTCGACCGCGATCTCTACAAGGTCGATCCGGATGAGTTGCTCGGCGTCAACGTCCTTGGCACGATGGTCGGCGGCGAATGGCGCCACGGGCCGTGGGCCCAATAAACGGCGCATCCGCCTCATTTGAGTAAAATCAAGAAAGGGCACCCGGCGGCGGGTGCCCTTTTTTGCAATCTGTCTCTCCAGGTCTCAGTAAAGCAGCCACTCGCCCACGCTGGTTCCGGCGCCCTGTCCGTTGCTGCCCTGGCCGCCGGTGGGAGATTCCCCGGCGGCTTTCGCCTATTTCGTTTGTGCGGGGCGGGGGTTACTTCGCCGGTTCGTCTTCCTTCTCACTGTATTCGGCGAGTTTGACGAGCACGTCGTCGTAGATCGCATCGACTTCTCCCGAGGAGCGCTGGTGGCCGTTGCAGAGGAAGGAGAAGGCGAGCAGCTCGCCGTCGGCGGTCGTGACGTAGCCCGAACAGGCACGCACCGCATAGACGCGGCCCGTCTTGCCGCGGACGTTGCCCTCCGCGGCGGTGTCGCGCATGCGGCTGCGCATGGTGCCGTCGACGCCGGCGATGGACTGCGCCTCCCACCAGGTCTCCTTGTATTCGTGATCGAGCATGCCCTCGTAGATCGTGGCAATAATGCGCGGGCTGATGTAGTTGTAACGCGAGAGGCCGGAGCCATCGGAATAGTTATAGCCGCTGGGGTCGATGCCGAATTCTTCTTCCAGTTGCTGGTGGATGACGCGGCGCCCGCTTGAAAATGTCCCGCGCCCCTCCGCCTTCCAGCCCATGGTATAGATCATCGTTTCGGCAAACACGTTCTGGCTGCGTTTCATGAGCATCTGAATGATTTCGCCGAGAGGCGGGGATTCATGGGTGATCAGCCGGGGCAAGTCCTCGGGGCTTTTTTCCCAGGCGGCCAGCTCGTCGCAATCGACGGGAAGGCCCTCGACGGCGATTCCCTCTTCCTGGAAGGTTTCCTTGAGCACCCAGACATACCATTTCGTGGGGTTGGTGATCGTGGGCGTTTCCTCGAAGGCATCGGTGCCGGCGCGGACCTGGCCGGAAAGCATGATCGTATTTTTGCCGATGGGGCGATACATGGAGATATAATTGTTCCCCTCCTCAACAACGCGGATGTTGTTCACGAGGTCGTAGTAATCGCTCTCGACGTTGGGCTCGAGGCCGACCTCGCCGTCGGGGGTGTCGGGAGGAAGGATGTCGATATCGACATAGTTTTCATTGAACGTGAGGGGACCGAATTCGGCGTAGTACCAGGGCGTCAGCTCGTCAAAGGGCCAGCCCGAGCCCGTGCGCTCGTCGGTCCACGCGTCGTCGTCGCCGATGATGTCGCCGGTGATGCGGGTGATGCCGCGGTCCTTGAGCATGGCGGCCCATTCGCGGAAGACCTCTTTCGAATCATCGAAGAAACGCTCGTAAAGCGTGGGATCGCCGGTGCCGAAGACCACCAGGTCGCCGTTGAGGGTATCGCCCTCGATGGTGCCGGTGTGGCCGACGGCGGTTTCATAGCGGAAATCGGGGCCGAGATAAGTGAGGGCGGAGACGGCGGTGGGGATTTTCTGGTTCGAGGCGGGGATAAAGAGCTTGTCGGCGTTGCGCTCGTACCAGACCTCGCCGCTGTCGAGGGATTTGACCAGGACGCCCCAGTGGGCGTTGAAGAAGCGCTCGTCGTTGAACTTGTCCTCGATGGAGGAGACGAGCTCCTCGCGGGGCGTGGAGGCGGGAGCGGCGGCCTTGGTGGCGTGCGGCTGGGCCGTTTCCGTATAGGTTGTTTTTTCGACAGTGGTGCATCCGGCGGCCAGCAGCATGGCCAGCGCCGCTGCAAAGGTCTGGCGTATCATGGTTTATCGTTCTCCTGAGCGGAATCCATTGCCACTTGATAGGCGTTTTTTCCGCCAGGGGGACAAGGGAATTGT
>CAYFUR010000125.1:2095-10044 GCA_964346275.1 uncultured Candidatus Sumerlaeota bacterium | reverse complement strand
GTCCCGGCCCGGCACAGCGACGCGGAGAATGGCGCTTCCGGGACTTCAAAACCTCCCCAGGGAGAAGCAACGGCAAACCGTGGCGAAAACAAGCAAGCAGACCCAAACAAAGACCCCGGCCAAATCCTCGGGCAAGACCTCCGGCTCCGCCAGCGGCGGCGCCAAAGCGGGAAAGTCCGCCAAGTCCGGGCTGACGCCTTTCGAGCGCTATCAGCTCGCCAGCCATAAGCACCGCCCCCGCACCAGCGATTACCTGGAAGCGTTGCTCACGGAATTCACCGAGCTGGCCGGCGATCGCTCCTTCCGCGACGATCCGGCGTTGATCTGCGGCCTCGGCCGGTTCGAGGGCCGCCCCGTCGCCGCCATGGGCCAGGAAATGGGCAACGAAGCCCGCGAGCGCCACCTCCGCAATTACGGCATGATGCACCCCGAGGGATACCGCAAGGCCCTCCGCGTCATGAACACCGCCAGCCGTTTCTCCATGCCCGTCATGATCTTTATCGATACCAAGGGCGCCTTTCCCGGCACGGGCGCGGAAGAACGCGGCCAGGCCGAGGCCATCGCCCGCAACATCCGCAATATGTTCAAACTCCGCGTCCCCGTCATCGTCACCATCATCGGCGCCGGGGCCAGCGGCGGCGCCCTCGGCATCGGCCTGGGCGATCGCGTCCTGATGATGGAGAATTCCTGGTATAACGTCATCAGCCCCGAGGGCTGCGCCGCGATTCTCTACAAGGATCCCGCAAAGGCCGGCGAAGCCGCCAAGCAGCTTCGCCTCACCGCCGAGGACGTCTATAAGCTTGGCGTCATCGACGAGATCGTTTCCGAGCCCAACGGCGGCGCCCACGAAGACCGCGACGCCGCGTTCCAGTCGCTGCGCAAGGCGCTCGCAAAACATCTTGCCGCGCTCGACAAATTGAAGGTCGATAAGCTGATCGCCCAGCGCTTTGACAAGTATCGGCGCATGGGCGTCTTTGTGGAAAACGCCGGCTGACCGCCCGCCCGAATTTTCGATTCCCGGTCGAAAGGACCCGCCCGCTTGGACCTCATCTTTCGCAATGGCACCATTGCCTCCGATGGCCTGGAATATACGGCCGACCTCGCGGTGAAGGATGGGCGCGTCGCCGCCATTGGCGATTTGGGCGACGGCGGGGGAGCCGAAACCGTCGATTGCGAGGGTCTGGTGCTTCTCCCCGGCGCGGTCGACCTCGGGCTGAATCTCCTCGAAGAAGGGGACTTCGATCCCGAATCCAGCGCCGGATTCTCCCTCTCCACCCGCGATGCCGCCCAGGGCGGCGTCACAACTGTCGTTAACACCATGGAGTTGGAGGAAGACGAGCCAGCCGGCGAAACCATCCGCGCCCAGGCCGGCGCCGACGGCAAGAAAGCCTTTGTCGATTTCGGCTACCACCTCCTCGTCAGCGATTGGGGCGACCGCCGCCGCCAGCAGGCCCTCGACGCCCTGGCCTCCGGCCTCGCCTCCTTCTGGGTCGCGCGCACGGACCCGCCCTCCGATTATCCGTCCCCCGCTCTGCTCTGCGCCCTGCTCGACGATTTGCCCAAGGATTCGCTGATCCTCGCCAGCCCCTACGACGCCGCGGCCCGCTATTATCTGAAGAAGGCCTCCGCGGGCGATCTCGCATCGGCCGAGGCCTGGGCCGATGCCCTGCCCGCTTCCTACGGCTCGTCCTCCATCTGCCAGGCGGGCAAGCTGGCATCGGGCCGCCGTCCGCGCATCCTTTTTCGCGGACTCGACGGAACGGACGCCCTCGAAGCTTTTCAGATGGTGCGAGAGCGCTGTCCCAATATCTATGGCTCCGTGGCGCTGCCCTCTCTGCTCTTTCCGGCGTCCATGGAATCTCCGCGCACGTGGCCCCCTGTCCGCGGCCGCCCCGATCTCCAGGCCCTCTTTGCCGGTCTCGAGGACGGCCTCGTTTCCCTCGTCCTGTCCGGCCACAAGCCGCGCAGCGAAGCCGAGCGCCTGGGCCATTCCGCGCCGGGCGAGCTGCCGCCCGTGGGTGTCGCGACGCTGGCGCATTTCCTCCCGCTGCTCCACAGCGAGGGCGTGGCCAAGTGGCGCCTCTCCCTGGCGACGCTCTCCCAGTGCGCCTGCGCCGACCCGGCGAAACTCGCCGGCCTCTATCCGCGCAAGGGATCGCTCCAGATCGGCAGCGATGCGGATATCGTCCTGCTGGACCCCAACGGCGAGCGGTCCGCCAAATGCGCCGAGTCGTCCAGCGCCGAACTCCAATTCGCCGACCCTCTCGCACAGTATCCTTGCCGCGGCACGATCCATCGGGTTTATCTCCGTGGGCGTCCGATCTGGAACGATCAGGAAGGCATCAACGAAAGCCCGGAAGGCGTTTTTCTCGAACGCCGCCTCGATCTCTGGTAACCGATCCGGGGGCCCGGAGTTTGCATTGACCTCCTACGCCGGATCGCCGGTTGACGGAATATCACACGCCGCACAGGAAGCCCTTATGAGCATCACCCGCCGCCAGACCCGCCAAGTCCGCGTGGGCAACGTCGCCATCGGCGGAGGCGCGCCGATCAGCGTCCAGACCATGACCAAGACCGACACACGCAATGTCGAGGCAACGCTGGCCCAGCTTCGCGAGCTGAAAGACGCGGGCGTCGATATCGTCCGCCTCGCCTGTCCCGACATCAAGGCGGCGGAAGCCTTCGACCAGATCATGAAGGAAGCCCCCGTTCCCATCATCGCGGATATCCATTTTGATTACCGCCTGGCCCTTCGTGTTCTCGAAGCCGGTGTCGACGGCATCCGGCTCAACCCGGGCAACCTCGCGCGGAAAGACAAGCTCCCCGAAATCGTCGAGCGATGCCGCGAGCGAAACGTCTCCATCCGCATCGGCGTCAACAACGGCAGCCTCCGCATGGATCTCCGCCGGAAAGTCTTCGCCGGCCAGATGGACACCGCCGATGCCATGGTGGAATCCGCCCTCGACGAAATCCGCGCCATCGAGGATCTTGGCTACGACCAGATCAAGCTCTCCCTCAAAGCCTCCGACGTTCCCACCACTGTAAAGGCCTACCGCCAGATGGCCGATCAAACCGACGTCCCCTTTCACGTCGGCCTGACGGAAGCGGGCACGGTGCGCTCGGGCACCATCAAGAGCGCCCAGGCCATTGGCGCGCTTCTCCTCGATGGCCTGTGCGATACCATCCGCGTTTCCCTCACCGGTGATTCCAGGGAAGAGGTCTACGTCGGCCAGAAGCTCCTCGCCAACGTGGGCGAGCGCCAGTCTGGCCCCAACCTGATCTCCTGTCCGAGTTGCGGCCGCGTGGAAATCGCCCTCGAGCGCGCGGCGCACCAAGTGGAAGAGCGGCTGCGCGACTACGCCACGGAGAATATCTCCGTCAGCGTCATGGGCTGCGCCGTCAATGGTCCCGGCGAGGGCCAGATCGCCGATTTCGGCATCGCCGGAGGCCGTGGCAAGGGCGCCATCTATCGCCTTGGAAAAGTTGTGCGCGGCTGCAAGGAAGAGGAAATGGTGGATGTGCTCTTCCAGGAAATCGACAAATGGATCGCCGCCGGGCGCCCGAAGGAAGAAGTCGATCCGGAAATCTACGAGCAGGTCGTCAACGCCAGGCCCATGAACGAAACCGCCGACCCGGGCTGAAGAAGGATCGAGAAGAGCAGAGCGGATTCAATTTCTCATCCTCATCCTCATCCTCATCCTCTTCATTGAGAGCCCGCCCGCGGCTCGTCACTGTTTTTTCCTGAACGCCCGCGAGGGCGCCAAGTTCCATGCCCGCCTTCCGGGATTGGACCGGCACTTGCACGAAATTCAAGTCCCTGTTTTGACATTTCATGAAACGAGATCAGAATACCCGATTCTGGTTTCAAAGGAGTTTCTTTATGAGAAAGCGCATACTCGCCATCTTCCTCGCCGCCGCATCCATTGGCGCCGCAACATTCACGGTGGCCCAGTCCACCGCCGTGTCTTCGCCCAAAAACAACTTTGAGAAAACAAACCAAAGCACGATCAGCACATCCATGGAGAAGCGCGAGGGCCACGTCTATCTCGATGTTTTCGTGAACGGCATTGATAGTCGTTCCACATTCACCGTAACAAAAGAGATGGAGATGGATATATACACGGTCAACGTCAGGAATGGCAACGCCTTCTCAGGTTCGGGCAATGATGTTTTTATTGATCTCGGGCTTCCCAGCGGACTGGATTCCCTGACGTCTTTCTTTTCGAGGGGAGTCGAAACGCAGGTCCATCAGTTCCCAACTCCCCTCAAACTCCGCGAGGGAGACGAGATTACCTTCGGTCCCATTGGCGATGCATCGGTCGACTCGCTCGTGGTGCTTGGCCTCCGGGGAACGGAACCCGCCTCTGACAAGATGGTCATCAAATAGCCGCGTCTTTTGCGTTACAGATCCGACGCCATGCTCTCTGAATCCAGCCGGTTGATCACATAGTCGATACGGGCCGCCGTGTCGTCCTCCATCTTCTCGAAGTAGAAGCCCATGTTGCAGACAGCCGGCTGGTTCCCTTTCACGTCCTGGTATTCCAGCCAGACCACCCGTGCCGACACTTCCACCAGATCGTCGAAATAAGGAAAAGAGAAGAGGAGCTTTGCGTAGCGGACCTCCTTCATGAGGTCCTTATATTCCTCCCGTCCGATCTGATAGGTCTTCGCCTTGGCCCCGGAATGGGAGATGTCCATCGCCACCCCGCGCATCGAGTGCGGCGTGAAAGTTCTCTCCGGATAGACGATGGTAATCAGCACATCGCAGCACAGAGGGATGCGTTTGCTTCGGCGGCGTTCCTGGGAAGATGAAGGATCTGGCATCGTGTCTTGAGGCGTCTTCCTGTGGGATCATTGCCCAGATGCTGGTCTGGGATATTCAACGCAAGGGGAAAGGGATTCGAGCTTCCCTTCGAGATTGTTTGCTTCGCTTCCGAGGCTGCCGGAAGAGCGCCCCCTTCGATACACGTTGCGAGCCTCCGGGGGAACACATGTGTCGAGAAGAATCATTTTTTGCCGTGGGGCCAGCCCCTTCAATATCCCAAACGTTGATTCTACTGGATTTGTGCCTTCGATGATCCGTCTCGATTTGCTGGCACCCGCTTTGCACCCCGTAAATTGCCTGAAATAAAACTATTCTCTGTCTCTAAGGAGAAGACACAAGATGCCGATTAAGCCACTTCATGACCGTGTATTGCTCGAGCGCATCGAGCCAGATGAGCAAAAGAGCAGCGGGGGCATCATCATCCCCGATACCGCGAAGGAAAAGCCCATCGAGGGGACAGTCGTCGCCGTTGGCGATGGCGCCACCAACGACAAGGGCGAGAAGACCCCTCTCGCTGTGAAAGAAGGCGACCGCGTCCTCTTTGGCAAGTATGCCGGGACGGACATTAAATATGAGGGAAAAGAGTATCTGATCGTTCGCGAAAGCGAAATCCTCGCCGTTGTCGGCTAATCTGACACGGCGGTTTTTTTTCCTCCATCCGCATCAACCCAACTCACTATAACCGTTAAGGAGACCATTTCTCATGGCTAAGCAGATGCTTTACAGCGAAGAGGCTCGCACAGCGATCCTTCGTGGTGTTGATAAACTGGCGAATGCCGTTAAGGTAACCCTTGGTCCCAAGGGCCGTAATGTCGTGCTGGACAAGAAGTTCGGCTCCCCCACGATCACCAAGGACGGCGTCACCGTCGCCAAGGAAATCGAGCTGGAAGACTCTTTTGAAAACATGGGTGCCCAGATGGTGCGCGAAGTCGCCAGCAAGACCAGCGACGTGGCCGGCGACGGCACCACCACCGCCACGATTCTGGCCCAGGCGATCTATCGCGAGGGCATGAAGCTCGTCGCCGCCGGAGCCAACCCCATGTCGATCAAGCGCGGCATTGAAAAGGCCGTCGACGCCATCGTCACGGAGCTGGCCAAAATCAAGATTGAGACCCGCGAGCACGAGCGGATCGCCCAGGTGGCGACCATCTCGGCCAACGGCGACCAGGAAGTTGGCGATCTCATCGCCAATGCCATGGACAAGGTCGGCAAGGACGGCGTCATTACCGTCGAGGAAGCCAAGGGCATTCAGACCGAACTCGACCTCGTCGAGGGCATGCAGTTCGACAAGGGCTATCTGTCCGCGTATTTCGCCACCGACACCGAGAAGATGGTGGCCGAACACGCCGACGCCAAGATCCTCATCTACGACAAGAAGATCTCCGCGATGAAGGACCTCCTGCCCGTTCTCGAGCAGGTGGCTCAGCAGGGCAAGCCCCTGATCATCATCGCCGAGGATGTCGAGGGCGAGGCCCTGGCCACGCTCGTTGTGAATAAGCTCCGCGGCGTCCTCAACGTCTGTGCCGTCAAGGCCCCTGGCTTTGGCGACCGGCGCAAGGCCATGCTCGAGGACATCGCCGCGCTCACCGGCGGCACGGTCATCAGCGAAGACGCCGGCCTGAAGCTGGAAAACGCCAGCGTCAACGACCTTGGCACCGCCGCCTCCGTGCGCGTTGACAAGGAATCCACCACCATCATCGAAGGCGCCGGCGCCACCGACAAGATCGACGCCCGCAAGAAGCAGATCCAGCGCCAGATCGAGGAATCCACCTCTGATTACGACCGGGAGAAGCTCCAGGAACGCCTGGCCAAGCTCGCCGGCGGCGTGGCCGTCATCAAAGTCGGCGCCGCCACCGAGGTGGAAATGAAAGAGAAGAAGGCCCGCGTGGAAGACGCTCTGCACGCGACGCGCGCGGCCGTCGAAGAAGGCATCGTCGCTGGTGGCGGCGTGGCCCTCATTCGCGCCGGCCAGGTTATTAAGAACGAATTGTCCGGCGACGAGCGTACGGGCTTCAGCCTCGTGCTGAAGGCGGTTGAGGTTCCGGCCAAGCTCATCGCCGCCAACGCCGGCGTGGAAGGCTCCATCGTCGTCGAAAAGGTCAAGGGCGAGAAAGGCAATGTTGGCTTCAACGCCGCGACCGATAAATACGAGGACCTCGTCAAGGCGGGCGTGATCGATCCCACCAAGGTCACGCGCAGCGCCCTGCAGAACGCGGCATCCATCGCGAGCCTGCTCATCACCACCGAATGCGCGATCGCCGATGTGAAGGACGACAGCGACGATCACGGCCATGGCGGCGGCGGCGGAATGCCCGGCGGCATGGGCGGCATGGGTGGCATGGGCGGCATGATGTAAGCCCCCCATCACCCATGGGTATCGTCTAGACAAACACTCGCCCGGAGAACGCTGTTTCTTCGGGCGGGTTTCTTTTTGCTTTTCCCCGCGCGATGCTCTCCCTTTACTGGCAAGAGCGAACCACAGAGGAAAAGGAGCCCTCATGGAATCTCTTGGATTGGACATCGGCGGGTCCGGGATCAAGGCGGCGCCAGTTGATACGGAAACCGGCGAGTTGACTGGTGAGCGCTTTCGTCTCAAAACCCCCCAGCCCCCCACCCCCGAGGACATGGTCGAAACCGCGGCCAAGGTGATTCAGCACTTCGACTGGAAGGGTCCCGTCGGTTGCGGATTTCCCGCGGTCGTCAGTCATGGCATTGTGCGCACGGCCAACAACATCGATGAGTCCTGGATCGGAAAGAATGCCGCCGAGATGATCAGCAAGGCCAGTGGCTGTCCCGTCGTGGTCGGTAACGACGCCGACGTGGCCGCGCTCGCGGAAATCCAATTCGGCGCGGGCAAGGGCGTCCAGGGGCTCCTCATGGTGATCACCCTGGGAACGGGGATCGGAAGCGGAATGGTCTATAATGGCAAGCTGATCCCGAATTCCGAACTGGGAATGATGCGCCTGGAAAATGGCATGATCTCGGAAGAATTCGCTTCGGAAGCAGCGAAAAAGAAGGACGGCATCAAGTCCGCTGAATGGGGCGAGCGCCTTGATCTCTTCCTCAAAACCGTGGAATCCCTTTTCTATCCCGACTTGATCATTCTCGGCGGGGGGGGAAGCAA
>CAYFUR010000125.1:0-1995 GCA_964346275.1 uncultured Candidatus Sumerlaeota bacterium | reverse complement strand
ACAAAGGAGTAGAATAAATGGCCTCGAAGGAACTGATTGAAGGGTTGAACCACGCTCTGAATCGCGAAGTGGCAACCGCGCTTCGCTACATGCTCCAAGCCTCGGTCATCCGCGGCTGGAAACTCGATGCGGTTCGCAAAATGTATGAGGAGGAAATGAACGACGAGATGGGGCACGCCTCCTATCTGTCGAACGAGATCGCCATGCTCGGCGGCACGCCGAAACTCGATCCCGATCTCTCTCCGCCGCCCAGCGAAGTCGAGAAAATGCTCAAGAACGACATTGAGCAGGAAAAAATCGACGTCGAGCATTACAAAAAACTCGCGGAAATGGCCGACAAGGAAGGCTTTGTCGAGCTGAAGCTCAAAATGGAAGACCAGGCCGCCGACGAGCAACACCATCAAATGCAGATGGAACGCCTCCTCGGCTGATCCGCCGGCATCCGGCCAATCAAGCAGTGTTTCGCTGGGGCGGGAGCCGCGTGTTCCCGCCTCTTGGTTTAAGAATCCGCCGGTTTGGATTGCGCAAGCCATGCTTGCGCCCTCGCCTGCCCAAGCCCTGCTTCGGCGTCTATACATCCGTTGAATCTGCCCGCTTTTGCCGCCATGTCATCCGGGAAAAAAGAGCGGGACGTTTACACAATCCGTTCGCCGGTTCGCGTGGCGATGGGTTTCTCCCGTTCCCGGCGTTCCGGTTCTGGCCCGTGGGGTGCCAGGTCTGTCATCATGCGCATGCTCTGGCTGCGGATCGTGCGGCGTGCCTTGCGCCGGCGCCCTGTTACAAATGTCATAATCAGAATCTTGATATCCAGCCAGAGCGACCAGTTTTCAATGTAATACAGATCATAGCGCAACCGCTGCTGGATCGACGTGTCGCCGCGCAAGCCGTGGACCTGTGCCCAGCCCGTTACTCCCGTCTTGACATAATGGCGCGAGGAATAGCGCGGGATCACCTCGCGGAAATTATCCACATACCACGGCCGCTCGGGCCGCGGGCCAACAAGCGACATATCGCCCCGCAGCACGTTCCAGAGCTGGGGCAGCTCGTCCAGGTTCCATCGCCGTAAAAACCGTCCGACCGGCGTGGAGCGGGGATCCTCCTGGGTTCCCCATTTCGGGCCGTCGCGCTCCGCGTCCACGGGCATGGTCCGGAATTTATAGATCTTGAACTCGCGCCCGTCCAATCCCAGGCGTGTTTGCTTATAGAGCGCGGGGCCCGGAGAGCTTCTCCGCACCAGAAAGGCAATCATCAGCAAGACCGGAGAGAGGAAAAGCAGCCCCAATCCAGACAATACGAAATCGAATACGCGCTTGATCAGGGCGTTCGTCCCCTGGAGCGGCGTCTCGCGGATCGAGTAAATCGGCACGCCCGCCACTTCGTCGTAGTGAATCTGCGAGCGCATCATTTCCACGAGCGAGGGAATAAAGTTTACCCGCGCCCATTCCTTCTCGCTGTCTATAAAAAGCTGAAAGAAGGCATCATTGGGCACATCGGTCTGCGCGACGAAAACTTCCTCCACCTGGTTGTCGCGGATGATGCGGCGCAGGTCGTCCTTGCTGCCAAGGATCGGCACGCCCCCCACGCGCCGGCCGATGGAATCTTCGCCGAGAGTGACAAACCCCACCAGGTGGTAGCCCATGTCCTTGTAGGTGCGAAAGCGCGCCGCGAGACGCAGCGCCACCGGCGTTGTGCCCACGATCAGCGCCCGGCGCTGGGCCTTGCCGCTGATCATCCATCGCGTGATCGCGCATTGCAGGAGGAAACGATTCAGCACCAGCAGCGCGGACACCATCACCAGCGCCGTGGGATAGAGCGACCGCGCGACATCGTAATCCCGGAAGAAATAATTCCGCACCGCCGCGGCCATCACCGCCAGAAACGACGCATACAGAATCCGGCGCGCGCGGTTGAAACTGATCACGCGCGGGTGGCTCGTGACCACCCCCGCCATATACAGGCACACCAGCCAGATGAAAAACGCCCACCAGAATTGCT
>CAYFUR010000124.1:0-10251 GCA_964346275.1 uncultured Candidatus Sumerlaeota bacterium | reverse complement strand
GCGATCTGGTGAGGTCCACGCCCCTGCCAAGAGGAGTTGCTTGGCAGGCGGAACCTCACGCGGGAGCCTCCACACCTCATGGAGCCGCAGGAAACCCAAAGCCCGGCACCCGGGGAAAACGCCGATGCGGTCGACCGCGCGGTGCGCCTGGGGCAGTTGCTCGACCTCTATGGCCCGCTCCTCACCGAGCGCCAGCGCCAGTTTCTGACGCTTCATTGCGAGGAAGACCTTTCCTTCGGCGAAATCGCCCGGGAATACAGCGTCTCGCGCCAGGCCGTCCACGACGCGGTGAAGCACGCGGAAAAGGCGCTGGAGAGCTACGACACGCGCCTGGGCTTTTCCCCTGATCACCTCAAGCGCCGCCAGGCGGCGGAGGATACCGCGGGCCATCCCGCCGGGGGCAATCCCGGCAATGCCCCGGCCGAGCCGCGCCGCGTCGCGGGTCTGGGGCCGGTGATCGAATCCCTCGACGGCGTGATCGACCGGATGCAGCGTTCCGGGGGCGTGATTTACAATGCGGATGGCATCGCCCGCGAGCTGGGCGTCCTGGCCGAGAGGCTGCGCTCGCTCAACGCGGAAGAGTAACCCAAACCCTCAAAAGAATGAATCCGAGAAGCCGACTGCATGTTTGAACAACTGGGAGACAAGTTCGAGTCCGTCTTTAAGAAGCTGCGCGGGCAAAGCAAGCTGACGGAAGCCAATATGAAGGAGGCGCTGCGCGAAGTGCGCCTGGCGCTCCTCGAGGCGGACGTCAACTACAAGGTCGTCAAGGACTTCGTCTCCGCCGTGCAGATGAAGGCCCTGGGCCAGGACGTGGTGAAGGGCGTCAACCCGGCCCAGCAGCTCACCAAGATCGTCCACGACGAGCTGGTGGCCATGATGGAGGGCGAAAGCGAGGGGGAGGGGGAAGCCGCGGAGGAAGACCGCGAGTTCATCGTCCAGCCCGGCAAGCTCAACATCGTGATGATGCTCGGGCTCCAGGGCGCCGGCAAAACGACGTTCTGCGGCAAGCTGGCCCGCCTGGTGGATGAAAAGAAGTGCCGGCCGTTGCTGGTGGCGTGCGACGTCTACCGCCCGGCGGCGATCGACCAGCTTCAGAGCGTGGGCAAGCAGCTTGGCTATCCCGTCTATGCCCGCGATCCGGAAACCCCGGTGATCGATATCGTGCGCGGGGCCAGGCAGCAGGCCGAGGAAAGCGGCCGCGACGTGCTGATCCTCGACACGGCGGGCCGCCTGCATATCGACGAAGTCAAAGTCGACGAGCTGGTCGGCATCCGCGACGAGTTCAAGCCGGACTATACATTCCTCGTGGCCGACGCCATGACGGGCCAGGACGCGGTGAATTCGGCCCAGGCGTTCCATGAAAAGATCGGCATCGATGGCGTTTGCCTGACCAAGATGGATGGCGATGCGCGCGGCGGCGCGGCTCTCTCCATCAAGGCGGTCACGGGCCGGCCGATTGTCTTCATCGGCACCGGCGAAAAGCCGGAGAACCTGGAAAAATTCCATCCCGATCGCGTGGCGAAACGCATCCTCGGCATGGGCGACGTGGTTTCCCTGGTGGAAAAGGCCCAGGACGCCATCGACGAAAAAGACGCCATGGATATGCAGGAGAAACTCGCCTCGGGCAGTTTCTCCTACGACGACTTCGTCAAGCAGATGAAGACGATCCGGCGCATGGGATCGCTCAAAGGCCTGCTGGGGATGATTCCCGGCATGGGCCAGATGATGAAGAACGTGGACAACGAGCAGCTCGACCGCGAGCTGAAGAAAGTCGAATCCATCATCCAGTCCATGACCAAGGAAGAGCGCAACGAAGGCGACCTTGTCTATAAGGATGGAAAGCGGCGCGAGCGCATCGCCAAGGGGAGCGGCCACACGCTGAAGGAAGTGAACGACCTGACGCGCCAGTTCCAGCAGATGAAATCCATGATGCAGCAAATGGCCGGCAGCGGCGGAGGTGGCGGCGGCATGATGGGGGGACTGGGCGGCCTGATGGGCGGCGGCGGTGGCGGCGGCAATCCCATGATGGATATGTTTGGCGGCGGGGGAGAAGAGGGTGGCGGCCCACCCCAGGGCGGCCAGATGCCCGGAGGCATGGGCAACATGCCGACGCCGGGAATGCCGGGCAGCAAGAAAATGATGCGCATGCAGAAGCAGATGTTGAAGCAACAGCAGCGGGAAATGGCATCAACCCAGCCGCGGAAGAAGAAGAAGCGGAAGAAGAAGAAAAAACGCTGAGAGACTTCGGCCCGCCATGCGGTGCCGTCGGAAGAAGCCAGGATCCAGAAACTCAACACACCCAGAAAAAGGAAGGTTCACAGGCAGCTATGGTCAAGATTCGGCTGACTCGCACAGGCAAGAAGCACGATCCGCACTATCGCATTGTGATCGCCGACAACCGGCGCGCTCGCGATGGCAAGTTTATCGAAATCATTGGTCGTTATCACCCGACGGCGAAAGTTGCCGAGCGCCAGGTCGAGGTGCAGGGAGATCGCGCGCTTTACTGGCTGCACAACGGCGCTCAGCCCACCGACACGGTGCGCTCCATTTTGCGCAAGCAGGGCATCCTCAAGCAGTTTCACGAGGAGAAAGTGGAGGCGAAGAAAGAGCGCCAGGCAGAAAAGCAGGGCGCCTGAGCCATTGCGTCTTGAGGGTTCATTCCGGGGCGGGAAATCCGCCTCGGTGGCAGCCCCGGGGCGCGTGGCGCCAGGCGGGTTCTTTTTACTTGCTCTTCAGCCCAAGCGGAGTGGCATTTTGCACCAGTCATTGCGCTCTCGTTCCCGCTACCCGTTCACGAGATTAATCCGCGCTGCCCGTTGATAAGGAGATGTTGAAGCCATGAGTGAAGAAACGTCGCAAGGACACGGACTGAGAGAATTGGTCCAATACATCGCTGAAGCCCTCGTCGATGACCCCAGGACCGTCGAAGTGACGTGCGTCGAAAGCGACACGTCGGTGATCCTGGAGCTGCACGTTTCCCGCGAGGACGTTGGGAAAGTGATCGGCAAAGGGGGCCAGACGGCCAAGGCTCTGCGCAAGATCCTCAGCGCCGCCGCCACGAAACATAAGAAGAAATCCTTGCTGCAAATAGTGGAATGAACGATCCGGAACGCTGGGTTGCCGTGGGCGTGATCGGACGGCCCCACGCCTTGGGCGGCGCCTTTCTGGTGCGGCCTCTGACCCGCACGATCGATGATTTTCTTGATGCGCCTTTCGAGCAGATATACCTGCGGGCTCGCGGCCAGGTTCGCGGTCCGTTCCGAATCGAAAAGCTTTCCCTGCACAAGGGTTATCCATTGATGCAAATGGAAGGCGTCTCCGATCGCTCCGCCGTCGAGGCAATTCGCGGCGGCGAATTACTCATCCCCGAGGAAGAGCGCTGGGAATTGCCCGAGGGGCAGTTCTACGAAGACGAGCTGATCGGCCTGCCCGTATATGACGAACGGAGCGGGCGCGATCTGGGAGCGGTTCTCCGCACGGCGGAAGGCCCGGCCCATGATTACCTGGTCACGGCACACCCCGATGATCCGCGCCGGGACCTGATGATCCCGAAGGTTCCCGAGTTTGTGCTCGGCATCGATACGGAAGCACGTCGAATTGATGTGCGGCTTCCCGAAGGGCTGCTGGAAATCTGATGTTTGCCGCCTTCTTCAAGAGCCTGCGACCCAAGCAGTGGACCAAGAACCTCCTGCTCTTCGCCGGGATCCTTTTTGCCCGGAAATACGATGAGCCAGACCTGGTTCTCAATGTCGTGGCGGGGTTCTTGATTTTCTGCGCTCTCAGCGGCGTTGTCTATATCACCAACGATATCCTGGACGTTGAGAAGGACCGCGAGCATCCCAAGAAAAAATCCCGCCCCATCGCCTCGGGGGGCATCAGCCCCGGTATGGCGGGCTTTGGCGCGGCTCTACTGACGATTGGGTCGCTCGCGGGGGCGTGGTTCATCACACCCACATTTTTTCTCTGCGCCGTGGTTTATCTGCTACTGATCACGGTGTATTCGTTTAAGCTGAAACACGTCGTGATTCTCGATATCCTGGTTCTCGCGGTGGGCTTTGTATTGCGGGCCATGGCGGGGATCGAGGCCATGCACGTCGAACGCCTCGCGGACGACCCGGTCAAGATTACGCCCTTTTTCATTCTGACGACGCTTTTTCTCGCTCTGTTTCTGGCGATCACCAAGCGCCGCAGCGAAATGAATCTGCTCCAGGGCGGCGCCGCGGGGCACCGCCGTGTGCTCCAGGAATATTCCACGGAATTTCTGGACGTGCTTTTGACGGTGGCGACCGCCGGGGTCATCGGCAGCTACGCCGCCTGGGCCACCATCGGCGAATTCTCCGGCATCGACCAGAACTACACCATGGTGTTCACCATGCCCTTTGTGCTCTATGGCATGTTCCGCTATTTGTGGATGGCGTTCCTGCACAATGAGGGCGGAGCGCCGGAAGAAGTGCTGCTGACGGATAAACCCCTTTTGATCACCGTGGTTCTCTGGATGGTGACTGTGGTTGCCATCCTCTCGCTGAGTCCCTAGCCTCGGACACCAGCATATCAATGGGGACAATCTTCGCTCTCAAGAAGGTTATTTGAATGGCAGGAAAGACACGCGTCGGGGTCATAGGAGTCGGCCATCTTGGCCAGCACCACGCCCGCAATTATGCGGCGAACGAATACTGTGACCTCGCCTTCATATGCGATACCAGCTCGAGCCAGGGCAAAAAAGTCGCCAAGGCCTACGGAGCCAAGTTTACCAAGAATTACGAGGATCTGTTGGGGGAAGTGGACGCGGTGAGCATCGCCACGCCCACGGTGACGCACCACGATATCGCCAGCCTGATGCTGGACAACGGCATCCACTGCCTGGTGGAGAAGCCCATTTGCACGACGGTCACCGACGCTGCGGACCTGACGCGGCGCGCCCGGAAGAACAATCTCGTCCTCCAGATCGGCCACATCGAGCATTTCAACCTCGCCGTGCAAAAATTTAAGGAGATCCTGACCACCCCGCGCTTTATCGAGTGCCATCGCCAGGGCCCCTTCGATCCGCGGGTTAAAGACGTCGGCGTGGTGCTCGACCTGATGATCCACGACATCGACATTATTTTGCGCACAGTGCGCTCGCCGCTGAAACACATCGAGGCGGTCGGTGTGGCCATCCTGACGGAGAAAGAGGACATCGCCAACGCACGCCTTCATTTCGAAAGTGGCTGCATGGCGAATGTGACCGTTTCCCGCGTGACGCCCAAGCCGCTGCGAAAGCTCCGCGTGTTCCAGGACGACGCCTATATTTCCCTCGATTACCGCAAGCAGACCATGGAGGTCTTCCGCCGCAAGCTGAACCCCAAGGCGAAGCCCAACGAGGTGAAATACTACATCGAATCGAAGCGCATCCGTGTGAAGCGCCAGGAGCCGCTCAAGCTGGAACTTGATCACTTCATCGATTGCATCCAAAGGCAGAACCTGCATCCCCAGACGACCGGCGAGCAGGCCATGGAGGCCCTCGACGTGGTGATCAAGATCACCGAGCAAATCCGGAATACCACCGTGCCGTTCCCCGTCTTGAATCCTCCGATTATCGATGCGGACCTCTGAAACCAGCTGGTTCTCATATTCCAAAGAGAGGTTTGCTTTCCGGGCCGTTGGATGCTATGCGGGAAACAGGTGAGAAAACTGAAACGGCTATGACCGTTAAGCAGGCTCGGCCAATGCGCGAGATCCATCTCTTCTTCATTGCCGGCGAAAACAGTGGTGATATCCACGGCGCCAACATGCTCAAGGCGCTCCATGCGCTCTATCCCAACGTCAAGGCGGTGGGGCTGGGCGGCCCCCGGCTGGAAGACGCCGGGATGGAACTGCGCTATCCGATGGTCAAGGAGCTGGCGATCACGGGCCTGGCGGGCGTGCTCAAGAATTTCCGCAAGATCCGGCGCATCTTTCTGGATACGGAAGATTACCTGAAGCGCAACCGGCCCGATGGTATTATCCTCATCGACTACCCGGGCTTTAACATCCGCATGGCCGAGCGGGCCAAGCGCCTGGGCATTCCCGTGATCTGGTATATCAGCCCGCAAATCTGGGCGTGGCACAAAGAGCGCATCCACACCCTGGCTCGCGTGGTGGACCACATGATTGTGATCTTTCCTTTCGAGCTGGGCCTCTATAAGGCCAAGAGCGTGGACGTCACTTACGTTGGCCATCCGCTTTTCGATCTGATCAAGATCGACCAGACGAAAGAGGAAGTCTACGCCGAGTTCGGACTCGATGCAACCAAGCCGCTGATCACCATCGTGCCCGGGAGCCGCAAGCGCGAGGTGGAAGACTTTCTCAAGATCATGCTCCAGGGGGCCCGGCGTTATCGGGAGAAGCACCCCTTCACCCAGTTTGCCATCATTCAGGCGACGACGATCGACACGGAGATGATCGAGCGCATCATCGAGGAAGAGGAGATGCCCTTTGATGTGAAGATCGTCGACCGGCTTCGCTACAACCTGCGCCAGTATGCCGACTTCTCCTGGGTGAAGAGCGGGACGTCCACGCTGGAGGCCGCGATCATCGGAGCCCCGCATTTGATCGTCTATAAGGTCAACTGGCTGACCTGGGTGATCGGCAAGCAGCTCTTTACCATCAGCTTTATCGGCCTCCCGAACATTATTGCCGGGACGCATATCGTGCCAGAGCTGCTTCAGGACGAATTTACGCCGCTGAACCTGTCAGAGCAGACGGCGATCTATATGGACAACCCCACGGAGTACAGCCGGATGGTGAGCGATCTCCAGCGGGTGAAGCTAAGGTTGGGCGGACCCGGGGCCAGCCGAAAGGCCGCCACCGCCGTGCTGAAAGTCGTGGGCGTTGAGCCCCATCCGGAAATGAGCAGCGAGGAAGGCCCGGGCGCCGGCCTCGCCGAGGCGGATCCGGTCCTGGACGTCTATACGAAGCCAAATTGATTGAAAACGGCAGCACAAAACCCTCCAGAAATCTGTTGATCAATATGCCGCGACGCCGACCAGTAGTAGCTATCGTAGGACGCCCCAATGTTGGGAAGTCCACGCTCTTTAATCGCCTTGTGGGCGAGCGCAAGGCCGTCGTGCACCCACGTCCCGGCATGACGCGCGACCGCCATTACGCGGACGCCGAATACCGCATGCGTCCCATGGTGCTGATCGATACCGGCGGATATGAGGACAGCACCACCTCGACCATGCTCCAGCAAATGCGCCAGCAGTCGGTCATCGCCATGGAAGAAGCCGACCGGATCATTTTTCTGACCGATGTGCGCGAGCCGGACGATCCCGTGGACCAGGAAATCCTCGAGCGCTTGCGCGCTTCACAGCGCCCCTTTTTCCTCGTGGTGAACAAGTGCGAAGGCGACATGGCGGTGGCCCAGGCCATTGCGGACTTTTCCCGCTTCGGCACCGATGTCTATCCGATCAGCGCCCTCCATGGCGAGGGGGTGTATGACATGATGGATGATTTAACGGAAGAGTTTCAGGAATGGGACCCGGACGAGGAGGAGGCATCCGAGCGGACCCACGTGGCTCTGGTCGGCCGCCAGAACGTCGGCAAATCGACGCTGCTCAACCGCCTGTTGGGGGAAGAACGTGTGATCGCCAATCCGGAAGCGGGCACCACGCGCGACGCCATCGACGCCCAGGTGCAAGTGGACGGCGTGCCCTATACCGTGATCGACACGGCGGGTATCCGCCGGCGCGGCCGTATCGATCGTGGTCCTGAAAAGCTGAGCGTCCACTCCTCCTTTCGAGCCATCGAGCGATCCGATGTCTCGCTCCTGCTTATTGACGCCACGGAGGGCGTGACGGCGCAGGACCAGCACATCGCCGGCTATATCCTCGAGCGCAAACGCGCCTGCGTGATTTTGCTGAATAAGTGGGACCTGGTCGTCAACCGCGAGAAAACGTATAGCGAACTGATCAAGGAAGTGCGCTACGAGTTTGCCTTTATGCCGTGGGCTCCGATCGTGACGATCAGTGCGCTCACCGGCCAGCGGACGAATCGTATCTGGGGCCTGATCCGCCACTGTGCCGAGAATTTCGAGAAGACATTCTCGACGCGCGAGCTGAACCTGATCATGCAAAAGGCCACCTCCTTTATCAGCCCGCCGGCGCACCGGGGCAACACGCTCAAGATCAAATACGTCACCCAGGTTACCACGCGGCCGCCGACTTTGGCACTCTTTGTCAACGATCCGGAGTTCCTCCATTTTTCCTACGGGCGCTATTTGAAGAATCAATTCTATCGCCAGCTCGGCCTGGAGGGCACTCCTCTTATCCTGCGGTTCCGGCGCAAGGCGCCTCCGCGCGGGTGGGAACGCGACGCGCGCCCCGTCCCGAGTACAGAGCGCGCCCTGGAGGTGGAAAAGGAGCGTTACGGCGATGTCTATATGGGCGGCGTTTACGACGAGGAAAGCGAATCCTTTGCCCAGGAAATCGAATTCGGCCCCACGGAGGATCTCGGAGTGGACGAGGAGGATGAGTGGTGAACTGGCTGATCGACATCGGCGTGCTCGTGGTCTGCTACCTGGCCGGGGCGATTCCCTCCGGCCTGCTGATCAGCCGCCAGGCCGCGGGAATCGACATCCGCGAGCACGGATCGCGCAACATCGGGATGACAAATGTCTGGCGGGTCCTGGGCTGGAAGCTTGGGCTGGCAACGCTGCTCGCTGATGTGTTGAAAGCCTTTGCGGCGGTGCAGGTTGTTCCAGCATTGGGCGGCGCGGCGATTCCCGCCCTCGGTGTCTATGCGGGGGCGGCGGTGCTCATTGGGAATTTCTTCAACGTCTTCCTGGGTGGAAAAGGGGGGAAAGGCGTTGCCAGCAGCCTGGGGGTTTTTCTGGCGCTGGCGCCGCTCTCCGCGGCCGTTGTGCTGGTGATTTTCCTCGCCGTGGTGGGCCTCACGCGGTATATCAGCCTCGGCTCGGTCCTGGCTGCCGCGGCATTTCCCGTTTCTGTGTATACCGTGCGGGGGGTCGAACCTGTGTTCTGGCTCGTGCTTGTGATCGCGCTGCTGGTGATCCTGAAGCACCGGGCAAACATCGGGCGCCTGCTCAAAGGCACGGAAAGCCGGATTTCCTTTTCCAAGGAAAAGAAAGTTTAACCGCTGGATTTCCGGGCTGTCTCGTCGATCCACGGCTCGATGCGGAGATTGTCGTCCATGGATTTCGGGCCCTTTTGCGGTTTAGAAACGGGGCGGATGCCGCGGCGAAGGCCCACGCGCGCGATCATGTGTGCCGAGACGGGCCCCGTGAGGAACTGAAACGCGACCGCCAGCAGCGACTTGGCAATGTCCGATGGATCGCCCACCAGGATCGCCGCGCCGATGATGATGAATGTAAAGCCAAACGTGGTGCCTTTGCTGATGGCATGGAGCCGCGTATAGATGTCGGGAAAGCGCACGACGCCCAAGGCGGACGTGAACACGAAGAACAGCCCGATGCACATGAGCCCGACAGCGATGAGATCAATCAATGAGGTCGCCATTTTCCAGATACTTTGCGAGGGCTACGGATGAAATGAATCCGACAATGGCCAGGACGAGCACGGCATCGAAGAAATGAGTCGTGTCGACCTGGAGCTTCCAAACGGCAATGATGCAAATCGTGATCAGCACCACTGCATCAACGGCCATGACCCGGTCGAGAATATGCGGCCCGCGCACAATGCGATAGATCATCGGCGCGATCGAAACAGCCAGCACGAGATAAAAGATTATGGCCATGAGCGTGGGAAAGTATTCCGTCATGGGGTGATCCCCTTGTTCAGAATATCGATCGGGCGGCGAAGACGCCGGCCGACGTCACCCTTCCCGGGATACATCACATGGACGATGAGGTGTTCCTTGTCGCTCGTGATTTCCATGCTCAGCGTTCCTGGAGTCAGCGTGATACGTGATGAGAGAAGCGTGATCTGAAGCGGCGTCAAATCCGCGACAGGAACTTTCACAAGACGTGGCCTGTAATTGCCGCCGGGCGTCCAAATGTCCCAGGCGAGTTGCAGGTTTGAAAGCGTCAAGTCGCACAGGAAATCGAATAAGAAGGCCAGCAGGTTGCGCGTAAATAAGAGCAGTTTGCGCCCGCTTTCCAGCCGTGGCACGGGAAGCGCGCGGTATTTCGGCAACTGGGGGAGTATGGCCATGATGAGGATCGCGAGCACAAAGCCTACGATCAGGTTGGGCAGGGAAAAGCCCACCAGGAGCGCATAGACAAAAGCCAGGAAAATAGAAAACGTCAGCAGA
>CAYFUR010000123.1:0-10318 GCA_964346275.1 uncultured Candidatus Sumerlaeota bacterium | reverse complement strand
GTCATGTGACGGGAGAGAGCTAAAGTTTCGGAACGGTGGCCCGTGATCCGGTGATGTAATTCGTCAGGTATTCGATCTCGACCTGGCCGTCGCGGTGCGACTGGGCCATGATATCGCCGGAGGTGATCATGCCGACGACTTTCCCTTCGTCGATGACCGGCAGATGGCGAATGCGCCGCTGGGTCATGATTCCCTGGCAATGATCGACTGTATCGTCGGGGTGAATGATGATCGGCGGCGAGGTCATCACCTCCTTGACCTTCGTTTCTTCCGGATTGCGCAGTTCCGCCACGACGCGGCGCAGGATGTCCCGCTCGGAAAAAATACCGACCGTTTCGCCCTCTTCGGTCACCACCAGCGAACCGATTCCGCGGGCGTTCATTTCCTTGGCCGCCTGCAGAACATTTTCGTCTCCGGAAATCATCGCAACCTCGGGACTTTCTTTCGCCGCGAGCAATTCTTTTACTTTCATTGATAGTGACCTTTCGTGATCGGGGTTCTCCCCAGAGCTTGCCTGCAACTGCTGGAGGCTCGATGAGTGAAATGATCGCAGGAGAATCATTTCCCTTCAAGCAAAAACAATTTCCAGGAAAGTTGTGATCTTTTTCACAATGTCTTGATGCCCGCACAGTTGCTCAGGCCGCCGCTGCCGGCGATGGCTGGACCGGCTGGACCAATTCCCCTTCGCTGCGAGAGAGGAAAACGGAGCCCGTGGCGTCGCCCGTGACGTTGACCATGGTCCGCAGGTGGTCCAGCGGCCGGTCCACCACGATGATCAACGCCATCCACTCTAGCGGCAGGCCGATCGCGTTGAAAACGATCACCATGGTGACCAGGCCCGCCTGGGGAATGCCGGCGGCGCCGATGGCGGCGAGGGTGGCGGTGAAGAAGACGAGGATCTGCTGCATCAGGCCCAGATCGAACCCGAGAAGCTGGGCAATAAACATGGCGGCCACGGCTTCATAAAGGGCCGTGCCGTCCATATTGATGGTGGCGCCCATGGGGAGGACGAAATTCGCCGAGCGTTTGTCCACGCCGCAGTGGTCCTCGACCACCCGCATGGTCACCGGAAGCGTCGCCGAGGACGACGCGCAGGAAATCGCCAGGATCATGGCCTCCTTGATTCCATTGAAAAAGCGCAGGGGATTGTATCGGCAAAGAAAGAACAGAATCGCCGGATAGACGATCAGGAGGTGGGTCAGCAGGGCGAGAACAACGGTGAGGAAATAGCGCGACAGCGGCGCGATGATATCCGGCCCGAGATAAAACATCAGGTTGGCCGCAAGCGCCAGGATGCCGATGGGGGCGAACCAGATGACAACCTTGACGAGGAGCATGAGCGCCTCGTTCATGGAATTGAAGAACTCGCGGGCGGGGCGGCCGCGCTCGCCGATGGTCATGATCATGAAGCCCAGGAGCAGGCCAAAGGCGACCACGCCGATGAGGTTCATTTCGGCGAGGGACTGAAAGGGATTCATGAAGATTTTGCCGATCTGTACTTCGGCGAATTCCATGAAGGTTTTGGGCGCCGTGAGCGCCACATCGGTTTGGCGGCTGGAGGCGTCGGCAATGAGTTCCGGGGGAAGCTGCTCGCGGAGGCTTTCCGCGCTCTGTCGGGAGCCAGGCTGGATGATATTGGTGAAGAGAATGCCGATGAAGACGGCGAAAAAGCTGGTGGCAAGAAAGTAGAGCAGCGTTTTGCCGACTTTCCGGCCCACTTCTTTTCCACCGCCGAGGTTGGCGACCCCGCTGACCACGGAAAAAAGCACCAACGGCACGACCACCATTTTGAGCAGGGCGAGGAAAATATCGCCGAAAATCTGGATACTCGCGATGAATCCGGCAATCCAGGAATCCGGGTTGGCCTGGCCGATGAGGCCGATTCCAACGCCCAGGATAATCGATACGACAAGTGCGACAGTCAGGTGGCGTTCGGTCAGGATTCTCAACATCAGTCTCCTTATTCGGTCTTAATTGTGCTATTCAACCAGCGGGAATGCGAACCCTTCGCCCGGAAGCCGCTTGCGCTATTGCCTGCTATTTTCCACACTTTGCCCCCTTCGGACACCCTTCCATGGAGGAGGCGGAAAGCATAAATGATCGGGAACTATTCTTATCGAAAAGCTTTGATGCAATGGCGAAAAGGCCTCATGCGCGGCGGTGTGCTGCTGCTGGGGCTCGCCATTCTGGGAACGCCGGGCTGCAAGCCGCCCCCCCAGGAGAGCGGAAACAGCGGCCGCCGCGGAGGGGGCAGCAGCCAGTCGCCCCAGGGCCAGAAGCGCGGCGGCGAGCAGGGGCCCCAGAACCTGGAGCGTGAAGACACCTTCCTCACGCCGGTGATGGCCATGCGGGCCACGCGCGGAGAGATTTCCGCCTCCATCGCCACAACCTGCAACATCGTGCCCCTGCGCACCCGGATGCTGAACACAGAAGAATCCGGCCGTCTCCGCTTTACCGAGGAATGGGAAGAGGGGCAATTCGTTGAGGAAGGCACGCTGATCGCCCGGCTGGAATCGGAAACACTCGATGCCGACATCCGGAACCAAAAGGCGAATGTGACCCTGGCCGAGCAGAATCTCGAAATCTCCCGCAAGTCCATGAACTCGGCGATTCGAGAGTACGAAACGCTTCAAAATCTCTATGTCCGGGGCATCGCCGCCCAGCAGGACGTGGATTCCCAGGAACTGAATATGCAGCGGGCGATCAACAGCTATCGCCAGGAAGAAATTGCCCTGCAGCAGGCCAAGGACGACTTGAAACAGCTCACCGACCGGCTGGAGCGCCTGGAAATCACGACGCCCTTCGACGGTTTGCTCGTTGCCTCCTCCACGATCGAGGGCACCAATCCCTTCTCCACCACCTTCGGTTCGGAAACGATCACCGATTCTGATGGGCGCCTGGTGGAGTCCGGATTCTCCGTCGCCGGGATCGTGGACATCTCCACGGTCTATCTGCGGAGCGACGTGACCAGCCGCGACATCGACGATGTGCGGCTGGGCCAGGTGGCACGCGCCACCATCTATGCAAGCCGGGACCTGAATGTGGAAGGCGAAGTCGCCAGCATCAGCAAATCCGTGGACCAGGAAACCCGCGCGTTTCAGGTGGACGTAAAAGTGGAAAATCCCGAGCGCAGATTGCTGCCGGGCATGTTTGGCCGCGTCGATGTCATTACCGAAACTCACCGCGACGCCATCACCATTCCCAAGGATGCCATCACACGGCGCAACAACCGCGACGTCGTCTTTGTCGCCGAGGAAGGCACCGACGTGGAATACCACGTTGCCCGGGAAGTCCCCGTGGAGACGGGCATCGAAAGCCGCGATTCCATCGAAGTGACCTGGGGCCTGCAGCAGGGCGATTCCGTGATCCTGCGCGGATTCGAGGTTCTTCAGGACCAGACCCCCGTCTCCGTGATTTATCCCGACGAGCCGATCACACCAACCGATGAAGAAGAAGAGGAAGCCGAAGAAGAAGAGAGCCGCAAAGCCGCCCAGGACGGCGACGGTGAGAAGAGTTCGGACCAGGCCAACAAGGAGAGCGAAGCGGCGAGTTAACCTCGTCGCGGCGCAAGGAAGAGTCAGCGCCGATCACTCGCCGGGAACGTCGCGCACCGGGGGGGATTCACCCGAGCCACCCGCCCCGCGAAACTGGCGCTGGCAGAGCTTGGCATATTCTCCCCCTTTTTCCACCAGCTCGCCGTGGGTGCCGCTTTCCATGAGGCGGCCGTCCTTCAACACAAGAATGCGGTCGGCGGAAATCACCGTGCTCAGACGATGGGCAATGATGAGGCAGGTCCGTTCCTGGATCAGGTGATCGAGGGCCTCCTGGATTTTCGCCTCGGATTCCGTGTCCAGGGACGAGGTGGCTTCGTCGAGGATCAGGATCTGGGGGTCTTTGAGAAGGGCGCGGGCAATGGCGAGGCGCTGGCGCTGGCCGCCGGAGAGGCGCGTGCCCCGGTCGCCCACGACGGCGTCGAAACCCTCGGGGATTTGCTGGATGAATTCGAGGGCGTTGGCCTGGCGCGCGGCGTCCTCCAGTTCTTCCTGGGTCGCTTCGAGGCGGCCATAGGAGAGGTTCTCGCGTATAGACGTGTTGAGCAGGACGTTATCCTGGGAGACCACGCCGATCTTTTCCCGCAGGTGTTGCAGATTCAGCTCGGTGATGTCCACGCCGTCCAGATGGATGGTGCCCTTCGCCGGGAGGTAAAAACCGAGCACCAGGCTTGCAAACGTGGATTTGCCCGCCCCGCTTTCGCCCACCAGGGCCACCGTCTCCCCTGGCCGGATGGAAACAGTGACGTCGCGCAGCGCATGGGCGCCGCTGGTATCGTAGACCAGCGAAACATTGTCGAATTCGATGCTTCCCTCGAGGCGGTCCGGCGATTTCTTGCCTTCAACCTCTTCGATGGGATCATGGAAATGGAGAAGCGTATAGACGGGGCCAAGCGACGCCAGCCCCGTGTAGATCATTTGCGTCATGCCGATGATCATCCCAATGGGCGTGATCATAAAGGTGATCATGCCGGCAAAAGCCACCAGGTCGCCCACACTCATGGAGCCGCGGATGATGATATACCCGCCCAGAACATAGACCAGCAGGATCGTCAGGTGGGTCAGGAAGTTCATGAGGTTCATATAAAACGAGGTAAAAATCGTCATATCGAGGGCGCGCTGGGTGACGGTTTGAAAGCGGGTTTCCGCGCGGCGCTGCTCGTGATCCTCGCGGGCAAAGGTTTTTACCAGCCGGATCGCCTGGAGCAGGTCGTTGATCTGGCTGTTCATCGTCTCCATCTCATCGCGGAAATTGCGATGCACCTCGCGCATGCGCGGCTTGAGTCTCTTGTGTGTCAGAAAGATCACCGGCGCCATGATGATCGTGAGGAGGAAGAGCTGGACGTTGATATACGCCAGCAGGACGCAAGAGAGGAGAAACATCATCGTGGCGGACATGAGCTGGACCATGGCGGCGTTGCCCATGACGTCGATCCGCTCGGTGTCGAGCACCACGCGCGAATGCAGCTCGCTCGCCTTTTCCTCGTCGTGAAAGCGCAGGCTCATCTGCTGAAGCTGCATGCACAGCCGTGCGCGCAGGCTTTCCGTGACGCGCTTGGTCGCCACCAGCCCCAGACGGCGGCTCGCGTGGGCAAACGCAGCGTGCGCGCCATAAAGAGCGAGGCCGCCAACACCGACGAACGCGAGTTCCTTCACGTTCTCGGAGGGCAGAATCTCGTCGATAAGATAACGAAAGAGCAGCGGCACCGGCACCAGGGCCGCCGATTGCAGCAACGCGAGGAAAATCGCTCCGCCAATGCGCCCCTTGTCATGGCGATAGAGGCCGATATACCAGCGCATAAGGCGGCCCAGAGGTACGCGGCCGCCCTCTTTTTTTAGATCAATGGAAGCTTTCGGTTTTTCGCTCAAGGGGCCGCTCTCCCGCGCGGAACGGAAAAATTAAAGAAGAGGGGGATCAGCCGCCGAAGACCTCTCGGTGGCGTTTGAACACCGGCCGCAGGGCCTGGCTCATTTCTTCGTGAATCTGGAGGGCCTTCAAGTAAGTCTCCACGTCGTCGGGGTTTGGCTTGCAACGCGTCGTCTCGTCCAGCTTCACCCAGCGATCGCAAATCGTGTTGAGGCTGGCCTGGGGGTCGGACTGGCGCTCAGAGGCCCAGCGCGCCTGGATCGCCCCGCCCAATGCCGCCCCCTCCGGCTCGGAGGTGCAAACCACCTGGGTGTTGAACACGTCGGCGATGATCTGGCGCCAGACGCCGCTTTTCGATCCGCCGCCGGTCAGGCGCACTTCACGGGGCGGGATGCCGAGACCCTTCAGGCGCAGAAATCCGTAGGCCAGCCCCAGCGCCGGGCCCTCCATGGCGGCGCGGGCAAAGTGCGCCGCGGAATGCGACTGCTCGTTATAGCCCAGCCACACCCCCGTGCCGTCGGGCACATTGGGCACGCGCTCGCCCTCGAAATAGGGCAGGAGCATCAGCCCCTTGGAGCCCGCCGGAACCTCCGTGGCCCGGGCGTTCAACTCCTCGGTGGACAGGCCAAAGGTCTTCTTCACCAGTTCCGTCGCCACGGTCACGTTCATCGTGCAAAGCAGCGGCAGCCAGTTGCCCGTGGAATCGCAGAACGCCGCGATTTCGCCTTTCTCTTCATCGACAACCGGCTTGTCGCTGAAGGCATAGACAGTTCCCGACGTGCCAAGACTCGCGGTGACCATTCCCGCCGAGACGTTTCCCGTGCCGATGGCGCCCATCATGTTGTCTCCGCCGCCGGCGCTCACAACACAATCGGGAGAAAGATTCAATTGCTCGGCAACTTCCGGTCGCAAGCGGCCGGCAATGCCGCCGGAGTCGATCAGTTCCGGCAGCTTCTCCCCCAGCCCTTCATCGATGCTCATAATCGCCTGGCCCGACCACGACCGCGTATGGACGTCGAGCAGCGCCGTGCCCGAGGCATCGCCGCATTCCATCTTCTTCTCGCCGGTCAGCCAGTAATTCACATAATCGTGGGGCAGGAGCACCGTCGCAAGGCGGGCGAAGTTTTCCGGCTCGTGCTTCTTCAGCCAGAGAATCTTCGAGGCGGTGAAGCCCGGCGGCACGCTGTTGCCCGTCAGCTTGACGTAGGAATGGATGCCCCCGTTCTTTTCCATGATCTCTGCGGCTTCGGCGGCGGTCGCGGTGTCGCACCAGAGCTTCGCCGGCCGGATCACCTCCCCCCGCTCGTCCAGCGGGACAAAGCCGTGCTGCTGGCCGGACACGCCGATGGCGGCGATTTCACGCCCGTCGATGCGGGCATCGCCAACGGCCTGGCGCACGGCATCCTTCAGAGCATCGATCCAGGCCTCGGGGTGCTGCTCCTTGTGGCCCACGCCCAGCCCCTCGATCAGGCCGTATTCGGACGCTCCCCGGCCAACGACGGCTCCCTCTTCGTCGACCACCAGCGCCTTGGTGGATTGCGTTCCGCTGTCGATTCCCAGGAAATGGGCCATTTTCAGTCTCCCGCGTTGCTGGTAAGAGCTTTCCGGCGCGAAGAATGGCAATCGCGCGGCCGCCGGAGGAATCTTGAGAAGCGCCCGCTCCGGGGATCAATGGTGTTTTCGCGATACGGCGGGATAGGGGCGATTTTCGACACCTGAGAGGGTGAGGCGCACTCCCCGTGGTGAAGTTTTGTATCATTTGACCATTGGACAGCGGGGATCATATCATTTAGACCCTTTATTTTTCCTTGACCTGAGCAAAGACTGCTTCACTCTGGAACTGTTCAAGCCTATCCATTGCCCCCCAATCCTGTGCAGAGCAGGCGGGTAAAGTCTGGTTTGGACCGAAACCCAATTTTCTGTGAGGTGAATCACATGACGAAACGTACTCTGCTTGCGATTGCTCTGATGAGTGGAATGAGCAGCATGGCTCTGGGCCAGGCGACTGTCACCTTCGACAGCGTCGATTTTGATGCGGATTCCGCCAACACCGGCGGCAGCGTCTTTGCCGGCGACTTTTCCAAAACCGAAGGCGTCTATCTAGCGTGTGGTAACGGCGGGAGCGAGATTTCCTACATCAGCGAAGGATCCGGCGTAGTGGCTGACGCAGCCATTGACGGCACGCTAGATCTGACCGGCATCACGATCAGTGGCCTTGGCTTCTTTGCCGTGGCCGTCGACGAGGCGGGGAAAATCTACGCCGTTCAGGTCGACACCGGCGAAATGTGGACGTGGGACAGCACGACTGATTCTCCGGTCCAGGGCGCGACGGGTGTGGGCTTCGCCCGCACGGGTGAAATCATCGGAACCGGCGCCAACGCCGCCGTCTACTGGACGGGTTCCGGCGACGCTGGCCCCACCGAAGTGTGGACAACCACCGATGGCACGAACTTTACCCTGACGGAAACGATTGCCGGCGCTGATGCCGAATCCAAGAGCGCTCTCGCCGTCAGCCCCAGCGAAGATGAACTGTGGGCCGTTCCCGACGTGAACTCCCCGATCGCCAAAGCCGTGAAGACCGGCGGCGTCTGGGCGCAGGAAACCACCACGTGGGCCCCGACCGACGGCGCTGCTTCCGGCCCTCTTGAAATTGACCCCGTGAACAACGTCGTCTTCGGCACGCCGATGACAGGGTCCGCCGATACGGTCTATGCGCTGGACGCCGACACCGGCGACACCCTTGGCTCCACCACGTTTACAACCGCGCTCTTCACGACCGCTGGTTACTGCGGCGACGCGGTGGACTCCACTTCTGGCTCCGGGACGCTCTGGACCGCCGCACGCGGCACCGACAGCGACCTCATTATGCAGAAGTTCAGCTATACCTATACCCCTGCCGGCAACGTGAACGACTGGTCGGTCTACTGATCCGCTGACCCCTGAAAGCGAATCACCTGGCGCCGGGGCTTTTGCTCCGGCGCCTTTTCATTTTTTCCAGGAGACAACAAAAGGGGTGAGTGGCCACAATCTCATTTTAGATATATACAAATCAAATCGCGGGCACGGCTATTTCCTCCAAACAGAATCCATTCTTGGCGCTCCCGGCGTCTTGACGGTTTACAGATTCACCATGAAACCATGGGGGAATGAGGAAATGAGACCTTGATCGTAATCGTACCCCCTCTTTGAATTGTGTCTATACACAATAAAGCAAAATAATTAATCAAACGGCCGGGATCGGGACGGGAACCCCTCGCCTCTCCTTTGATCCGCCTTGATCCGATCCATCCGAGGCCAGGACGGAAAAACTCATTTTCTCGTTTTCTCATTATTTAATATATACACGCCGGTTTCCATCAAGGCAGCCGCCCCAAGGGCTCCTTGTCGATCGCCTCGATCGCATCGCCCGCGCGGATCAGACCGCCATCGAGCACCCGCGCACGCAATCCCCCGCCGACCGCTTTCAGCCCCTCGTGGAGCCCCGCGCGCCCGGTGTGGCGCTCGATGAAGCGGCATGGCAGGCAGCGCCGCTCCGCCCAGAACACCGCTCCGCCGATGCGGAAACGCCTCCCGATCAGCCCCTCCAGATCGCCCCCCTCCGCCACCAGGTTGCGGCGGTGCTCGCCCGGACCCAGGGAAACCGCGAACTCCTCCTCCAGGCGCCGCAGCGCTTCCGCCGCGATGAGCGTCACTTCCTTCCCCGGCTCGGGCCAGCGGGAAAACGTCCCTTCGCCCGCGGCGTAGCGGTCGCCTTCCAGCCCGCGATTGCGGATCGCGCGGGCCTCGTCCACGGCGCGGGGCGGCGCCTTTGCGGCGGGGGTGATATAGATCGCTTTCAGAAGGAAGGGCATTTTTTCGAGTGATGGCGGTGGGGGTGGGATTCGAACCCACGGTACGGCTCTTAACCGCACACCCGCTTTCGAGGCGGGCGCCTTCGACCGCTCGGCCACCCCACCGGATTCTTCTCGACGAAAACGCCGCCGCCAGCCTTGGGCAGCAGCGGAGAGCACTGTCTAAATCCCCCCGCCAACGGTCAAAGGGTTTTTACGCCGAGAGCCCTCGGCCCTCAAGGCCGGGAGGGAACATAGGGGCGCACAATATTGGTGGCGTGGCGGATCACCACAGAGCCGAACGGCTCGGAATTCCGCCCGATGCCGTCCGTGCTGCTTTGCACCGACCAATAGCGAATCGCCTCCGGGTCGCCGTCGTCATCGTCCCGATCGAGGCCGAGAAAGATGACGGCATGGCCGCTGGAACCGTTCCTCCAGAACTGGACCAGGTCGCCGGGCTTCGCTTCTTCCAGGGAAACGATTTTGCCCAGTCCCCGCTCCGCCAGCGCGCGGACAAAGGTGCGCTTGTCGCCATCCACGCCGTAGAAATCCTTGCGGAACGCCTCGAAATTGTCCGGCTCCACCCGCGCAAGGCGGTATTGCGGGCTCCCCCAGGTCTCCCGGGCGTATTCCTCGCAGGCCCTCAGATAGACCTCCATCGCCAGGCCGATGCAATAACTCCGGTTTTGCGGGTCGCCCCGCAGGACGCGCCGGCCGCCGTAGTAGAGATCCTGGGTGACGCCAAAGGTGTTATGCACCCCTTCGCCCGTGAGCTGGCCGTAAGAGCCATCGACGGGATACTCCTCGATCACGTCCAGGATGTGGCGGTTCAGGGTTTCCGGCTCCGCCGCGCCGCTGGCGCCACCAGCGCGGCTCTCTCCCCCGGCGACGAGAAAAGCATAGAGGGTAAAGCAGATGACGGCGGCTCCGGAGGCCGCCAGAAGAAACGAGAGCATCGTATTCTTTGATTTCATGGCAACACCTCGTCCTTTCCCTCAGGCGGCCTCGTTGCGCGGGCGGAAGACCTGGAACAGGATCAGGAGAAGAACAACAAACAAGCCGCCAAGCCA
>CAYFUR010000122.1:0-10698 GCA_964346275.1 uncultured Candidatus Sumerlaeota bacterium | reverse complement strand
CCGTTATTATTTTCTCCGCGACGGAAGATATGGAACTGGCCCGCGAGGCCGTTGAGCGGGGAGCCCAGGAGTTCTTCCTGAAAGGGCACATCGATTCCACGTTGCTTTGCCGGTCCATCATCCTTGCCATCGATCGGCATGCGGCGCGGCAAAACCTGCAGAAGAGCTTGTTCCGCGACGAGCAGACAGGCCTCTATCACAAAACCTATTTTCTGGAATTCGCCGAAAACAAATTCGCCCACGCCCGGCGCAAAAAAAACAGTCATGCCCTCATTTTGCTGGACGTCTCATGGAATCACGGTGAGATACCCTCCACGGGACAGGAGAAAGCACCCGATCCGGCGGCTGTCTCCGACGCGCTCCAGAGGTGCTTCCGCTCCTCCGACTTGATCTCCCGGTTCGGCAAAACCCAGTATTGCGTGCTGGCCCTCGATTCTGACGAGAAGGGGCTGGAAATTGTCGAGGATCGGCTCCAGAACATCCTGAAGGTTCTCAAAATCGAAGCCCGGATCGGACACGCGATCTACGACTCGAAAAGCCCTCGATCCCTCAAGGACCTCCTGGCGGAAGCGGAAAAAAAACTTTATCCGGACAAGCCCGCCAGTCGCCAGAGAACGCCGTCGGGATGACCGGTCTCTAGCGATCCTTTCACGGGAAAAAGGGGACATTTCTCTTGTTCACGCCCCCTTGTTTCACTAGGTTTCCTTTTCGTTGCTCGGGTGAAGCGCTTCGCATTCCCCCAAGCTCTGATTTAACTCGACTTAGAAAGGGGTGGCCAAATCCATGGGTAGCGTCATCAAGTGGCGTCGTAAGAAGATTCGCAAGCACAAATATCGGAAAATGCGCAGGCGCACTCGCTTCCAGCGGAAATAAGGTTTCCCTGATCGGCGTGAGAGGATTTGCCCTCGCCATTAGAAACCGCATGTTCCGCAGCAGATCTTCTCGATGAAATATCAGATTCACCCGGCAGACGCCTGCCGGGTTATCTTTTTCCCGAAAGAAGAATCGTGGCATGAAAACTCCTTGAGGGCAGCTCCTGTGACCCCATCGGCCTGAGAGGAAGGAAATTGCAGCTGTCGCTTTCATCAAATGGAGAGGACCCAATTGTCTATGTGGCCGGGAAAATCTCGGCGGACAATTACCATGAGCTCCGTAAGCTTCTGGACGAGCTGAGCGAGCAGCAGCCCAAGCGTGTTTACCTGGACTTCCAGGGAGTGACCTTTATCGACTCCAGCGGGCTCGGCCTCCTCCTTGGAGTGAACAAGCGCTACGGGCGGGATGGAATCCAGTTGATCATTCAGAATACCCCTGAAAAGGTCATGACACTGTTTCGCCTGACGCATATGATGAATTTTTTCCGGTTCAAGTAGCGGGCAGAGGGAAACCAGCAATGGCTGAGACCCCGGCAGCACTCCATCGAGCCCACCCTGATTCCCGTATCCTGGTTTGCGATGATAACCCTTCGGACCAGGCAATCATCCTCTCGCTTCTGAAGCAACGATTCCGAAACATCCAAACGGTTGGCTCGGGCGAGGAAGCTCTCGCGCGTGTTCAGCGGGACCCCTGCGATCTTCTCCTCCTCGATGTTGAAATGGAAGGGATCAGCGGACTGGAAGTCCTCCGGCGGATTCGAACCGAATTTGCCCGGGACGCTCTGTTTCCGATCATCCTTCTCACCGCCCGCAACTCTCAGGATGATCGCCTTCAGGGACTCAAGGCCGGTGCCTCGGATTTCCTGACCAAGCCTTTCGACCCGGCGGAACTGACCGCCCGCATCGAGAATCATCTGATCTCCAAAGCTCTGTACGACCGCCTTGACGAAGTCAACACAGCCTTGGAGGACGAGCGCGGCAAGGTTGTCAAAGTCCAGCTCGATCTTCTCCCTACCAACTATCCTCAGAGAGAGGGATTGGCTTTTGCCGCTCGATACCTTCCCAGCGGAATGGCAAGCGGCGACTACTATGACGTGATCGAACGCCCCGACGGGCGGGTGCTGATCGCCATCGGCGACGTCAGCGGACACGGGATACCCAGCGCCATGTATATGTCGATCCTGCGAGCAACGCTTCGAAGCCAGGCCGGGAAGAATGCCAGCCTCGAAGTTCTGCTCCATGAACTCAACCACGTGCTGTCACACGCCTTGAACCCCTTCAGCTTCGTTACCTTCTATCTCGCGGAATACGACCCGAGAAGCCACCGCGTTACCCAGGCCAGCGCTGGCCACCCTCCCCCGCTTCTCCACGATCTCGAATCAAACCGTATAGACGAAGTGGAATTAAACGGCACCACGCCTCTCGGGATTCTCGATACTGTCGAGATCCCGCTCTCGGAATTTACGCTGGGGCCGGGCAAACGCCTCGTCTGCTTCACGGATGGAATCACGGAACAGCCCGATTCGAATGGGCAGGAATTCGGCCTGGAGGGCGTTCGGAGGGCATTGGAGATGTCGGCACACCTGGAATTGGAAGAGTATTGCCAGTCACTCGTCGAGGCCTTCCGTACCCACACTGGCCAGACGCCCCAGCAGGATGACGTGACCATGCTCATGCTGGATGTGGCAGTTCCGACTTTATGAAGATCCTGGTGCTGAATCATAATCTGAGAGAACGCGGAACTTACTTCCGCGCTAGGGAAATCGCCCGTGCGTTTCACGAGCGCGGCCATGATGTGGCCTTTGTTTGCACGGGAGAAGGATACTACCGCCCTCGCCTGACGGAACAAACGCCCCGCTGGGCCCAGTGGGAAACGGCGAATTGGACGCCGCTTCGCGAGCCAGGAGAAGGCTATTCACCGCTCGGCCTTCTCCAGCGGCTCTTCGGACTGCGCCAACGCTGGGATCTTGTCTATACGTTTTCACATCTTCCCGTCGATCAGGGAACCGCCCGATTCCTGCGGAAACGCTGCGGCTTCTGGATGACGGACTGGTGCGATCTCTGGAACTCCCAGGCGGGCGGGCTTCACGACCTGCGTTTTTGGCAAAAGCCCCTCCCTTCGAAAGTGCGCGGCCTTCGCGGGGCCATGATCCGGGCCAGCTTTCGCATGGAAGACCTCCTGGAACAACGGGCGGCGCGGGATGCGGATGCGGTCTCGGTCATTGCCAGCCCAATGAAGCGTTATGCCCGCCGCCTGGGCATCCCTGGATCCCGGATCCTCCACCTGGTTTCCGGTGCTGACACCTCCCGCATTCGCGTCCTCGACCGCAAAGAATGCCGGGAAAAACTGGGGCTGCCGGAAAAGCGGCTGGTTCTGGGCTACGTGGCAAACGTAACACCGGACAACGACCAGCTCCAGGGAGCCCTGGAGATTCTTTGGCGCGCCTATCCGGAAGTGCTGATGATATCCTGTGGTCCGCGGTGGTACGAGGATGGGGGCATCGCCCACCGGGCCGTGAAGAGCGGCCACCTGATCGATTATGACCGCAGGCCGTTTTCCGAGATTCCCCAATATCTCGGCGCTTCGGATTTTCTCGTCATGCCGCTGCGTGATATTCCCTTCAACCGGTGCCGCTGGCCCAACAAGTTCGGCGACTATATGGCCTCCGGCCATCCCATTGCTACCTGCGACGTGGGTGATATGGGGCGCGTGGCCGAACGGTTTCAACTCGGCACCGCCGGCGAGGCTTCGGCTGAGGGCCTTGGCCGTGCTCTCGTGCAATTGGCCGATTCTCCGGAGATACGGGAAGAAGCGGGCCGAAACGCCCGCCGTGCGGCCGAACGATTCTACTCCTGGCCCCGGCAGATCGAAAGATTGTGCCGGTTTTTGCGCAAATTCGACGTTGATGTTTAGTTCAATCAGTCCCGCTTAAACCTCGCTTCGCCAGGGATTCGGCCCCCACGGTCCCCCTTGCCCCAGCCGTTCATTTCGACCTTGCCGGTGATCGGGGGGCGAGCTAGCCTTTCAGCGTGAGTGGCAGAGAGGAAATGCCCCGTCGCGGGGCCGAGTTGCAGCCAGCCCGCACACGGAAAACCGAAATGGTTCCTTTTCTGTCGGCTCGATTTTGGCTCTCCCTGAAGCGTGGAGGAAGGCTCGAAATGTCTGTTTTGCCGATCAAAATCTATGGAGACCCCGTCCTGCGCCAGCCCGCTCGAGAAGTGAAACGCGAGGATCTGACCGAAGACTTTCAGCAGTGGCTGGGCGACATGGAAGAAACGATGTACGATGCTTCCGGTATCGGCCTTGCCGCGAACCAGGTGGGAGCATTGAGGCGGGTTTTTCTGGCGGACTGGGCCCAGGTGACGGATTCGCCCCGCCGGGGGAAACGCTCGAAGGAACCCGGGCAACGGGAGCTGCATGTCTTCATCAACCCGGAGATCGTGGAAAGCTCCGTGGAAGATGACATTGGGAACGAGGGCTGTCTTTCCATCCCGGAAATCGAGGGGGATGTTTACCGGTCGAAGCAGATTCGCGTGCGCTATATGACGCCGGAGGGCGAGGAAGAAGAAATGGCTCTCGAAGGACTCGCCGCGCGGGTCTTTCAGCACGAACTCGATCATCTGAATGGGATCCTCTTTATCGACCACCTGCCCGAGGAGGAGCGGTCCCGCCTTGCAGGGCCGCTGCGCCAACTCAGGCGGAAGAGCCGGGAAGAACGCGCCGCCTTGTCCCGTTGAAGGAGGAACACGACGGAAGATGGAAAGCATGAATCATTATATCCTGTCGCACCGCAAACAGCTCGGCATTGCGCTGATGATTCTGGGCGTTGTTCCGTGGCTTTTTCTCATGGGCTTCATTGTCTATAAACAGACACCATCGAGCATGGTCATTGGGCTCACGATCTTCTGCTGGCTGATTTTCTTTATAGGCAAAACGCTTTTTAAGGAAAAACCCCGGCCAGTGAAGGCCGCCAACCGGGTTGACGGACACTGAAATATCTCTACAATCTATCCAGCCCGATAAACGGATAGATTCCTATGTCAAAAACGGCTGAAGCGATTATTCGGATCGTTGGAGGATTGATTGTATTTGCTGTGACTTATCTGTGCCTGGCCCTCAGTGTGTTTTTCGAATTCGACCATGTGATTCGCGTCTTGATCTCGTTGGGCGTCGCGGTGTTATTTGCCCTTTTCGGCGGCAATCTGCTCCGTTGGATCGAAAACGTCTATTGGACGACCTAAGATCGTCCCGCTTCGCCCACCACCTCCAGGCTCCTGAAAACACATGCTCGATTCTCTCCATGGCAAGCTCCTCTCTCTCGACGAAGATGTTGCGATTCTCGATGTGAATGGTGTCCGGTTCCGGCTCGATGTTCCCGCCTCCACGGCGCGAACGCTGAAAGCGGATGAAGGCCCCGTCACGATCATGACGCGCCTCAACTTTAATCCCAACGAAGGGTCTTTCGTGCTTTTCGGGTTCGCAACGGATGTGGAGCGGGAATGCTTTGACATCTTTACCCAGATCAGCGGTATCGGGCCGCGCAAGGGACTCATGATTCTCTCGCAGGTCGAGATCGCCTCCTTCGCCCGCGCCATCATCACAAACGATTTGAGTTATCTTTCGAGCATTAAAGGCGTGGGGAAAAAGACCGCCGAGCGCCTCGTCGTGGAACTGAGGGAAAAGATGGTGCCTTATACCACACCGGAAGAAAAAGCCGCTGCATCCGGCGAGGCTGGCCCCATGCCGGAAAGCGGCCACGTGAGGGACGCCGTGGAGGCGCTGGTGGTGCTGGGCTGCCGCCAGGTGGTTGCGGAACGGGCGATCCGCCAGGCTGTCGAGGAACTGGGTTCGGCGGAAGCGCCCACGGAAGAACTGATCCGGGCGGGCCTGCGCCACCGTTAACCTTTAGCGGCGAGAGTTGACCGGCAGTCTTTCGACTTTGACCTTCTCCAGAAGCTTCAGGATCTCAGTGCGGCTCGACAACTCCCCCTCGGGCGTGAGGCAGGTCGCCACAGAGGCGGCTACTCCCAGGCGCAAGGCATCAGAAAAGCGCTCGCCGCTGTTCAGGCTCGCCAGAATACCCGCCGCAAGTGAATCCCCCGCGCCGGTGGGGCCTCGCACTTCGACCTCGGGGGGCACCGCCATCCACGCTTCATTCCCCCAAAGAGCAACGAGTGGATTCGGCCCGTCGGAAATCACGACGGATTCCGCTCCCTTTCCCTGGAGTTCGCGCGCTCCCGCGAGGATTTCCTCCGGCGTGGAAAAGGAACCTCCCAGGGTCGCCTCCAATTCATGGCGATTTGGCTTCACCATGAACGGCTTTTCCGGGATCGCTTCCAGCAGTGGCTTTTCCGTTGTATCGACCAGGGTGCGAACGCCCGCATCGGTTGCCAGCGAGACTAATTCACGATAAGCCTCGGGCGACCGGCCCGGGGGCAGGCTGCCGCCGATGGCGACATAGTGCGCTTGGCGGAGATGCTGGTTAAAAAGCAGCTTAAAGTGGCGAAAGTGAACATCATCCAACTCAACGCCCGACTGGTTGACTTTCAGATTTCGCCCCGTGTTGGGATCGGAAATGTGGATGTTGATCCGCATCTCTCCCGGTATATTGATATAGACAATGGGAATCCCGATAGCCTGGGCAAGGCGCTGGAACTGCTGGATCGAATCGCCGCCCACCACGGTCAGCGCGGTCGTAGGATGGCGCAATTCGTTCAAAATGCGTGAGATATTAATCCCCTTGCCGCCTATGACGCGGGACACCTGGCGGGCCCGGTTGACCTCTCCTTCCTGCCACCCGGGAACGTCCAGGCTCAGGTCGAGAGCGGGGTTAAGGGTCACGGTAACAATCATTCGGAAAGCGCCTCACTGACTGCGAATACAACGATCACTTGAAGGAATTGTCGCCTGTCATGGCAAGAGGAGACGGAATCTCCTGAGTGCCACCGGTCGCAGATTTCCGGCCAAAGGACGCCACAGCGCAAGGACCCGGACGTTTCAAACGAACTGGACGAGACAGTATTTCTTCTTTCCGGCGCGCAGAACCATCATGGATTCGCTGGCGAGGTTTTCCGGACCAAGGGTGCGCTGATCCGATGGCCAGGGCGTGCCGGCGTTGTTCAGATAAAGCCCATTTTGGGCCAGGAGCCGCTTTGCTTCTCCTTTGCTGCCGCATAGATTCGTCCGCACGAGAAGATCGAAGAGCGGGATGCCCGCCTCGAGTTCCTTTCGCGGAATTTCCACGGAGGGAACGTCGTTGAATATCCGGCGCAGTTCCTCGTCGCTCTTCGCGTTCATCTCGCCGCCAAAGAGCGCCTCGGAGGCATCCTTCGCTTTTCGCGCCTCTTCTTCGCCATGGATCATCCGAGTCAGCTCGAAGGCGAGGCGTTTCTGCCCCGTGCGCTGGCCGGGATCTTTTTCGTGCTCCGCCACAACATCGGCGATTTCCTCCAGGTCCATCAGGGTGAGCATCTTGAGAAACCGCTCGATGTCGCGGTCGTCCTGGCGGACCCAGAACTGGTAGAATTCGTAGGGGCTCAGCTTTTCCTCGTTCAGCCAAATCGCGCCGCTGACGGATTTGCCCATCTTCTTGCCTTCCGCATCGACCAGCAGGGGCGTCGTCATCCCGTAGGCCTGGACCCCGTTCGTGCGGCGAACGAGGTCGATCCCCGCGGTGATGTTGCCCCATTGGTCGCTGCCCCCGGCCTGAAGACGGCATCCATATTCTTCGTAAAGGTGCTTGAAATCGTAAGCCTGGAGGAGCTGGTAGGCGAACTCCGTAAAGCTCATGCCCGCTTCCGACTGAAGCCGCGTGCGAACGCTTTCCTTGCCGAGCATTTCGCCCAGGCGAAAATAGCGGCCCACGTCACGAAGAAAATCCAGGAAGCGAAACTGGCCGAGCCAATCGCCGTTGTTCACCATCACCGCCGCCTGGTCGCCCTCGAAGCGCAAGATCTTTCCAAGGCTTTTACCGATCCCTTTCAGGTTCTTATCCAAAACCTCGTCGTCGAGAAGATTGCGCTCGGTGCTGCGGCCCGAAGGATCGCCAATCAATCCCGTCCCGCCGCCGACAAGCGCGATGGGCTTGTGGCCGTGGAGCTGGAAGTGTTTGAGGATCATGATCCCCACCATGTTTCCGATGTGCAGGGAATCGGAACTCGGGTCGAATCCGATATACATGGTGATGCTTTCGCGAGAAAGCAGTTCCTCCAGTTCGGGATCCGTGACATCCTGCAGAAGGCCGCGCTGGCGGAGTGTTTCGATAATGTTCGGCATCGGTTTCTACCCGGAAAAGTGCGTTCCGGCGGCGGTGGGCGCTGCCGTCACGGAGCGGAATAGTCCAGAATTGCGGCCGGGGTTCAACGCTTTTTCCCGCCGCCCCGGCGCGATGGCGCGGGCACGCCGCATCGTTTGAAGATCGCATCCACGTGTTGGAGATAGCTTTCCGGGTCCATGAAAGAGGCGAGATCCTCGCGTGTATAGCGATCGGAAACCACTTCTTCTTTCAGCAATTCGTCGAGAAACTCGTCGCCTCCGTGCCAGCAGCGCATCGCCGCGGCCTGCACCGCGGCATAGGCGTCCTCGCGGGCCAGGCCGCCGTCGACGAGTTTCAACAGGATGCGCTGGGAGAAGACCAGCCCGCGGGTGACATGAAGGTTCTCGCGCATGCGCTCCTTGTTCACCTTCATTCCCTCGGCCATCCAGAGCAGCTTGCCAAGGAGATAGTCCGCCAGCATGCAACTATCGGGGATGATGACGCGTTCCACGCTGCTGTGGCTGATGTCCCGCTCGCTCCACAGCGTCACGTTTTCCATGGCGGCCAGAGCATTGGAGCGCACCACCCGCGCCAGGCCGCTCATCTGCTCGGCCACGACGGGATTGCGTTTGTGTGGCATGGCGCTGCTCCCCTTCTGGCCTTTCGCGAAGGGTTCTTCCAACTCGCGGATTTCCGGCCGCTGGAGATGGCGGATTTCCGTCGCGATTTTTTCGATGCTGCAGGCAATCAGGGCCAGCGCGTTCATGAACTCCGCGTGGCGGTCGCGCTGGAGAATTTGCGTGCTGACCGGCGCGGGTTTGAGACCAAGGCTGCGGCAGACCTGCTTTTCGAGGTCCGGCCCGGTATGCGCCATGGTGCCGACGGCACCGCTGATTTTTCCATAGCGCATCCGTTCGGATGCTTCGCGAAATCGCTCGCGGTGGCGGCCGAACTCTTCGTACCAGATCAGCGCTTTCAGGCCGAAAGTCGTTGGCTCGGCGTGCATGCCGTGGGTGCGGCCCATCATAATGGTATGAGCGTGTTTTTTGGCGAGTTTGCGCAGAGCGCCGTGAACTTTCGCGAGCTTGCTGTCGATGATTTTGGCCGCCCGCATCACGCGCAGGGCGAGCGCGGTGTCGACCACGTCGCTGCTGGTCAGGCCAAGATGGACATAGCGCGAGGGCGGGCCGATTTCCTCGGCCAATTGCGTGGTAAAGGCGATGACGTCGTGGCGCACTGTCTCTTCAATTTTCTCGATGCGTGGGACATCGATGCGCGCCTTCTTGCAGATCGTTTGAAAGTCTTTCTGGGGAATGCGCCCCTTCTTCGCGTAATACTCGCAAACAGCCAGCTCCACGTCGAGCCAGGCGTGGAACTGGGCTTCCTTGGTCCAGAGATCCTTCATGGGGCTGCGGGAATAACGGTCGATCATCTTTTTTTCTCACTTTCCTGACCAGAAGCTGGGGGTAAACAATACAAGAACGGCGTAAAGTTCAATACGTCCGAGAATCATGCAGAGGGCGAGAATCCATTTGGCGAGGCAGTTTTGATCGGCATAGTTCATTGTGGGGCCAACGGCCTCCAGCGCGGGGCCAATATTGTTGATGCAAGCAGCCACCGCCGTGATGGTCGTAATCAAGTCCTGGGCTGGCGAAAGAAAGGCCACGGCGAGACTGGCAAAAACGAAGATGGAAATGTATATAAAGAAAAAGGCAAAAACCTGGCCCGCCGTGGAGCGGTCGAGGGCCTGGCCGCCGATTTTGAGCGCCTTCACCACGCGGGGCCGCGCCTGGCTGCTCAGTTGGTGCCCGGCGCTCTTGATCAGAATCACCCAGCGGATGATCTTCATCCCGCCGGCTGTGGAGCCCGCAGACCCGCCCACAAACATCAGCAAAACCAGCATCAACCGGCAGACCTCTGGCCACTGGTCGAAGTCCTGTGTGCCGAAGCCCGTGGTTGTCAGGATCGTCAGCGTGGCGAACAGAGCATCGCGAAAGTTGATTCCCCCGGGATTGCTGACCGTTGTCGTCCCCGCCAGGTAAAGGATTGCCGTGAAAAACAATGCCAGGGAAACGACGATGGCGATATACGCTTTGAACTCCGTATTCCGCCAGTAGGCTTTCCAATCGCCTTTTAAAAGACGCAGATGCAGGGAGAAATTCGCTCCCCCGATAAACATGAAGAGAATCACAACCCATTCCACATAGACCGAGAAGTGGCCGACACTTGATGTTTTCGTGGAAAAGCCGCCGGTGGCCATGGTGGTCATGGCATGGTTGATCGCATCGAAGAGGCTCAGCCCGCCAAAAAGGAGCAAAAACACTTCGATCAAGTTCAGGCCGATGTAGATCTTGCACAGGTTGAGCGCCGTGTCTTTAATGCGCGGCGTCAACCCTTCGGGCAGCGGGCCGGGGACTTCCTGCTTGAAGAGTGTTTTACCTCCCACGCCCAGTACGGGCAAAATGGCCACAAAGAAGACAATAATGCCCATCCCGCCGAGGAATTGCAGAAAAGAACGCCAAAAGAGCAGCGACTTCGGATGGGGTTCCATGCTGGACAATATCGTCGCC
>CAYFUR010000121.1:0-11301 GCA_964346275.1 uncultured Candidatus Sumerlaeota bacterium | reverse complement strand
GGCTCGCGGTCATCACCGATGACAACGTGAACACCTTCGGCTTCTGGCGTTCGCCAGTGCTGACGCTGGTTGATCCGACGGCCGGGATGGACGTGTTCCGGGCGAACTTCGAGGTCAGCTCGACGGTTCCCCAGGCGGACGCGCCGAACTTCCGGCTGCGCAGCGCTTCTCCGGACTTCAGCCAGAGCGATGTGTTCGTCTCCACCTCGGTGGGCAATGGGAGCTTCTCGCCGACGTCGTCGTCCAAGGAATACAGCCACTTCTTCACCATGCCCGAAGGCATTCGGAACTTCCGCATGTTCTTCGACGTGCTGAGTTTCGATCCGGCGCAGGCCGCGGCGGAAGCCACTCTGGGCCTGGAACGCATCCGCGTCTTCCTGCTGCCCGAGGGTTCGCTGATCAACGAGCGGGAAGAAGCGCGGCTGGTCATGGCCGATCCGGCGACGGCGGCCTTGTGGGATCCGGTTGGCGGCGCGCCGATGCAGTCGCCGGAATTCGAGACGAGCAATCGCGGGCTCGTGATCAAGAGCGGCTTCCTGACCAGTGACAATGCCCCGGCGATCTTCGGCTTCTGGGAGTATGATTCGGGGATCCAGTTGCAGCAGGACCGCATCTATCGCGCGCGGTTCCGCGTTTCGGCCCGGCCGGAAAGCGCCCTGCCCGTGCGCAAGAGCCTGGTGCCCACGTTCCGCCTGCGCCTCAACGACTCGACTTTCAAGGGTTCAGCTTATGTGAACGTGGAATCCATCGACGACACCTCCAACGTGCCGACGCTGCTGGAACGCGTGAATTACGATTTGTGGTTCCAGGCACCGCCCGAACTGAACACCAGCACGCTGACTTTCGCCTTCGACTATCTCTACAGCCCCGAGGCGAACAACGATCCGTCGATCAGCCTGATCCTCGAAACGCTGGAAGTCGTTTCCTACGAGTTCGAGGAAGTGGATACGACGCCGACACCGACTCCCGCGGCGCCGTAAACGCCTCCGCAGGCTGCTCCTGCCCTCTCTTCCCCCCGGCGCTACGCCGGGGGGATTTTTTCATCGGCCCGGGCCCCCGTTCCTGGCCTTGCATTTCCGGCCCGGGGCGGCTTTGCTCTTTGGCCGGTCGGATTATTGCTCCCTTCGGGGGGCGTGCCGGCGGGCGTTGGCCGCGCGCGGCGCCTATTTTTCTGGGAAAACAGTTTTTCTTTCGTGGCATCCACCCGCACAAAAAAGCGCAAAAAGGACGAGCCGGTCTGGCAGGCCTCTCCGATCATCGTTGAGGGAGCGCGCACCCATAACCTGAGGTCGGTTTCCTGCCAGGTGCCGCCGGGCGCCCTGACGGTGGTGACGGGAATCAGCGGTTCGGGCAAATCTTCGCTGGCTTTCGACACGCTGTTTGCCGAGGGCCAGCGGCGTTACGTGGAATCGCTGTCGACCTATGCCCGCCAGTTCATTGCCCGCATGCCCCGGCCCGACGTGGACCAGATCGACAACATCCCTCCCGCGATTGCCCTCGAACAGAAGAACCCGGTGCGGAATGCCCGGTCGACCGTGGGCACGGCGACGGAAATCAATGACTACCTGCGCCTTGTGTGGGCGAAGACGGGCAAGATCACCTGCCCGCAAACGGGCGAGGAGGTCCGGCGCGACACCATTGCTTCCATTGCTTCGCGGCTGCTTTCGGTGTGGAAGGGGGAAGGCGTCTATCTCGTCGCGCCGATCCGGCTCGAGAAGAAATCCATGCGCGAGCCGACGCTGCGCGAATTGCTGCGCCAAGGGTTCACCCGAATCCTCGGCCCGGACGGAGAGGTGATCGACCTCGACGATCCCGAGTTCAAAGCGTCGCGGGTGGGCGAGGAAATCCGGGTGGTGGTCGACCGGCTGATTCTGCGGCAGAAGGATCGCTCGCGCCTTGCCGATGGAATCGAAACGGCCTACCGCCTGGGCAAGGGGCGTTGCATTGTGCGCACGCGGGGCGGAGAAGAGCGGCGATACACGGAGGACTTGCGCTGCGAATCGTGCCCGGGCGACTGCGGGCTGGTTTTCCGCGAGCCCAGTATCCAGCTCTTGAACTTTTCCAGCCCTCTCGGAGCGTGCCCGACATGCCAGGGGTTCGGGCGTGTGACGGGCCTGGACTGGGGCAAGATCATCCCCGATCCCTCGCTGACGCTGGACGAGGGGGCCGTGGCTCCCTGGAATGGGGAAGCCGGGCGCCAATGCCTGGAAGATTTGCGCGACTTGTCCGACGAATTGAATGTGCGTCTCGACGTTCCCTGGGAGAAGCTGAACAAGCGCGAGCGCCGCATCGTGCGCGATGGCCAGGGCGATTGGTATGGCATTCGGGGGTATTTCGACTGGCTGGCGGATCGCCGCTACAAGGTCCAGGCGCGTGTGATGATCGCGCGTTACCGGGGGTATTCGCCGTGCCCGGATTGCGAGGGTTATCGCCTCCGGGACGAGTCGCTGAATATACGCGTTGACGGGCGGCATATCGGCGAAATCTGTGATTTGTCGGTGAAGGAGTTGGCCGAGTGGTTCGACCAGCTCAAGCTCTCCCGCGACGATGCGGAAATCGCCGAGAGGCCGCTGGAAGAGGTCCGCTCGCGGCTGAAGTATCTTCTCGATGTGGGGCTGGGATACCTGACGCTTTCGCGGCAGACGCGGACGCTCTCCGGCGGAGAAAGCCAGCGCATCAACCTGGCGACGGCCCTGGGAAGCGCGCTGACCGATACGCTCTACGTGCTGGACGAGCCGACGGTCGGGCTTCATCCGAGGGATACCCACCGGCTCATCGCGGTGCTGCGGCGTCTGACGGAGCTGGGGAATTCCGTGGTTGTGGTGGAGCATGATTTCGATGTGATCCGCGCGGCGGATTACCTGGTGGATATCGGGCCGGAGGCGGGGGAGAAGGGGGGCGAAGTCCTCTATGAAGGGCGTTCCTCGGGGCTGTTGGAAAGTGGTGTCAAGTCGAAGACGGCGCAGTATATACGCGAGGATCCCGCCGCGCGCCATCCGCGGACGCGCCCGGCAAAAAGCGCCTTGAAGAAACACGGCCGGCGCGAGGCCACAGGCTGGATTACAGTCAACGGCGCCAGCGAAAACAATCTGAGGGCGCTGACCGCCAGGATTCCCCTCGGGGTGATGTGCTGCGTCACCGGCGTGAGCGGCAGCGGCAAGTCGTCGCTAATCAAAACCTGCCTCTACGAGAATTACCGGCGCGAGGTGCGTGGCGAGTCCGCCGCCGAGCCGGGGGAGATTCTTTCGCTGGATGGCCTCGAGCAGATCGACGACGTGATCATGATCGATCAATCGCCGATCGGCCGAAGCAGCCGCAGCAATGCCGCGACTTATCTGAAAGCCTACGACCAGATCCGCACGCTGCTCGCTGATACGCCCCACGCAAAGGCGCTGGGGCTGCGGCCGCGGGATTTCAGCTTCAATGTCACCGGGGGGCGTTGCGAGGCGTGCGAGGGCACCGGGCGCCAGACTATCGATATGCATTTTCTCGCCGACGTGCAGGTGGTTTGCGACGTGTGCGAGGGGCGGCGTTTCCAGGACCGTGTGCTGGAAATCGAATGGAATGGCTATAACATCAGCCGGATCCTCGAGATGACGGTGAACGAGGCGCTCGACGTTTTTAGCAAATACCGGAAAATCCGGGCCGGGCTTGAGCCCTTGGCGCGGGTGGGGCTTGGCTATTTGCGCCTGGGGCAAAGCACGGCGACGCTTTCCGGCGGCGAGGCGCAGCGGCTGAAACTGGCGGCGCATCTTGCGGAAACGAGCCGGCGCGGCAACGCGTTGCTGCTTTTCGATGAACCGACGACGGGGCTTCACGCGGCAGACCTGGATGTGCTGATCGGTGTTTTCCAGGATCTGCTGCTGGAGGGGTATTCGCTGGTGGTGATCGAGCACAATTTGCAGCTCATCCGCCAGGCGGATTACGTGATTGATATGGGGCCCGACGGAGGCGACGAAGGCGGAGAGATTGTGGCGGAAGGAACGCCGGAGGAAATCGCCGCCAGCAAGAAGTCCAAAACCGGGCGGTTCCTTGCTGAGATTGTTCAAACCGGGAAAAGGAAGTCCAGATGAACGTGAATAATCTGATAAGTCTTCTGGAAGAGATGGCGGAGTTACTGGAACTCGACGGGGCCAATTCTTTCAAGGTTTCGGCGCACAGCAAAGCCGCCCGGGCCCTCGGGGACGTGGGGAGCGATATCGAGGCGTATATACAGGAAGGCCGCATCCAGGATCTCCCGGGGGTAGGCAAGGGGCTCGCCGCCAAGATTCAGGAGTACCATGACGCGGGAAGGATCTCGGAGCTGGAAGAATTGCGGGAACGCATCCCCACCGGCTTGATCCAGATGACCCGCGTTCCCGGCCTCGGGCCGAAGAAGGCCAAGCAGATATACGAGGAATTGAATGTCGAAAGCGTGGAGGCTCTCCAGAGGGCCTGCGAGCAAGGCGCCGTGGCGGAGCTGAAAGGCATGGGCGCCAAGACGGCGGAAAAAATCCTTCGCGGCATCGAGCAATACACGCGTTACTCGGGGAATCATCGCCTGGACACAGCGCGGAGGGCGGCGCTTCCATTTCTCGAGGAGCTTCGCCGCCATGACAAAGTCGAACGCGTGGAAATCGCGGGGAGCCTGCGCCGCTGGAAGGAAACCGTCCACGACCTGGATTTTGTCGCCGCGACCAGGAGTCCTGGCCTTGTCATGGATTACTTTGCCACGCTTCCCGGCGTTGCCAGCATCATCGCCAAGGGCGAGACGAAAACCTCGGTCATGCTCCGGGGCAACATCCAGGCGGATCTGCGTTGCGTCACGGGGGATCAGTTTCCCTACGCGCTGATGCACTTTACCGGAAGCAAGGAGCACAACACGCGCATGCGGGGCCGGGCGAAGGAGTACGGGCTGAAGCTGAACGAATACGGGCTTTTCCCGGAAGGGAAGAAGAAGTCGAAGCCGGCAAAAGACGAAGCGGAAATATACGGCCACGTGGACCTGGCGTATATACCGCCCGAAATGCGCGAGGACATGGGAGAAATGGAGGCGGCGGAAGAAAACCGGCTGCCATCGCTCATTCGGCGGGAAGACCTGCGCGGCGTGCTCCACATGCACACGAAATACAGCGACGGCAAGCCCGAGGTGGAGGACTACGCCAAGTGGGCCAAGCAAAATGGCGTGGAGTGGATGGGGATCAGCGATCACAGCCAGTCGCTGAAAATCGCCAATGGCCTTTCCGTGGATCGCTTGCGCGAGCAGTGGGAGGAAATCGACAAGGTGAACGAGCTTTACGGGAACAAGGGGGTCCGCATTCTCAAAAGTGTTGAGTGCGACATCCTCCCGGACGGCAGCCTTGACTATCCGGATGAGATACTGAGCCAGCTCGATTTTCTCATCGTTTCCGTGCATACGCATTTCAATCTGTCGGAAGAGGATCAGACCCAGCGTGTTTGCCGGGCCCTGGAGAATCCCCATGTGACGCTTCTCGGCCACATGACGGGACGCCTGCTGCTGTCGCGCGACCCCTATGCGATGGACCAGAAGGCGGTGATTCGCAAAGCGGCGGAAGAAGGTGTTGCGATCGAAATCAACGCGAATCCCCGGCGCCTGGATATCGATTGGCGGCTCATCCGGTTCGCCACGGATCTGGGCGTTCGGATTGCTATCTCGCCGGATGCTCACATCATCGAAGGGCTCGATGACATTGACTACGGCGTTGCCATTGGAAGGAAAGGCTGGTTGACCCGGGATCAGCTTCTCAACGCCCTGTCCGCGGATGAGTTCCTCTCCTTTGCCAAATCGCGCAAGAAAGGATAATCGCACTCCATGCCTCCGAAAAAACAGCCTGCCCTTCGATATGAACCGATGCACAGGGAATCGCCATTGTGGGAGCACGTGGATGACGGTCTGAAGCGGGAAATCGGCAAGCGGCGCCCTTCCAAAAGGAAGATCGAACAAGCGAACGCCATTGCCGACCGGCTGGAAGAGGAATTTCCCAATGCCTTTTGCGCGTTGAATTTCGAAAAGCCTTTCGAATTGCTTGTGGCGACGATTCTCTCCGCCCAGTGCACCGATGTGCGCGTCAACCAGGTGACGGCCACGCTTTTCGAGAAATACCGGACTCCCAGGGACTATGCGGATTCGCCGCCAGGGGAGCTGGAAGAAGATATCCGATCGACGGGATTCTTTAACAGCAAGGCAAAGGCGATTCGCGAAACGGCGCGCCAGGTTGTTGAGGAGTTCGGGGGCAAGGTTCCGGAAAGCATGGAAGGCCTTTTGACGCTGCGTGGCGCGGCGCGGAAAACCGCTAATGTTGTGCGGATGCATGCGTTCCATCTTCCCGGAATATCCGTGGATACGCACTTCACCCGGATCACCCAGCGCCTTGGACTCACGAAATCCACCGACGCGAAGAAAATCGAATACGATATTGCCGCTCTGTTGCCTCCGGAGAAATGGACGAAGTTCGCCGACTCGGTGATTCTCCATGGGCGGAAGACCTGCACGGCGCGGAAACCCAATTGCGAGGCGTGTTGTGTGAACGACCTTTGTCCGAGCGCCTTCAAAGTCAAAACCCCCGCTCCGAAAAAGAAAAAAGCCCAATGAACTTTGCCGGACTCGAATGGATCCTCTTCGATCTCGATGGCACCTTATGGGATCATGATCGCGCCAGCTCGGAAGCCATCCGCTCTGTTTGCGAGGCGTATGATCTCGCGCCTCTTCAATTCCTGCCGCTTTTTCGTTCGGCCAATGACCAGCTCTGGGAGGACCTGACGAACGGGCGCATTGATTTCGAGATGCTCCGCGTGCGCCGATTCGAGATGGTCCTGGAAGGGTTCGAGCGGCCTTTTTCGCGGGAAGTGGCGGCGGAGATCAGCCGCTTCTATCTCGACCGTTACCTGGAAAGGGCGTCCTTTTTTCCCGAGGCGGCGCGCGTGGTGCGGTTGGCATCGGAGATGGCACGCCTGGCCATCCTGACCAACGCCCCGCACGTTACCCAGGATGTGAAGCTGAATTATTTTCAGCCGGAGGCGGATCTTTTCGAAACGATGATTACCGCCGACGAGGTCAGCCAGCTGAAGCCCCGTCCGGAGTTTTATAGGGACGCGGCGCGGCACCTTGGAATCGAGCGGCCGGAAAGCGTTTTGATGATCGGCGATTCCTGGGAAAACGATATTCTGGTTCCCCAGCGGCTGGGCTGGAAAACGGCCTGGATTTCCCACGGGCGGCCCACGCCGGAGCCCAGTGGAAACACCGTGGTGTTGCACGATTTGGGTGATCTCGAGGCGGAATTGAAAAAGGCACTGGCGTAAGCGGCAAACCCCGGGGAAGCGCGGAACTTCCGAAAAGAGCCGTAGATTGCTTGACGGGCGAATAGCAACCGCCCTAATTTTGTGATGTGACGTGCAAGAGAGGCGAAACTTACTCTCTGTATCCGCGCGGGACACTCCAGATATGAGCGTCAAGCGGGCAAAAGATTCCTTCAGCCGGGAAGAAATCCTCGATATCCTCAGTCGCAATGCGGCCCTCTACAAAGAGGAGGAGGGATTCGCGGAGTTCTTTGCGCAGTTGTCGCTGTATCTCGCCTCATGTGAAGGCGAGGGTGAGCGCAGCCCTTCGGTGAGCAAAAGCGTTCCTCCGGTCCGCGGAGCCCAGGACTGGGAGGAACCGATGGTGCCCGAGCGCCAGACGCCCCAGCCGGCCCGCGCGTCCGACGACGAAGACGAAGACGGGCCCGTGGTCATGCCGCCCACGGTGGCCGAGCTTCGCCAAAGCCGCGATTCCGTGGCCAGCGACGTGGCGCCGCGTCCTTTCAAGCCCACGCGCACTCCACCGCCCCCGCCGCCTCCCCCCGATGAGTCCGACGAGGATTGGGAATCCCCGTCCGGGCGCTATAACATGCCTTCTTCAGAGCAGCCAAAGCCGGAATCGAATACGCCGAAGCCATTCCGCAGCGGCGGGGTTTCCAAAAATGTCGAGGTGGACCGGGTTTCTCTCACGCCCTACGCAGAAAGCAGCGGATCGGTGAAAAAGCCCGAGCCGCAGGAGATGCACCCTCAGCCCGAGGAACCAAAAGGCCCGCCCGCCAAAAAGCCAGAGGAAGACACCAACGCCGGGTTTGTGCAGCGTAAGATTGGCAAGGCGCGTGTCTATCGCGTTTCGCGGAGTTACAAGTCCTCCACCAGCGCGGAAGTGCCCTGCGGAGTTTGCGGCACCATGATTCCCCTCGGGGTGAAGCATTGCCCGGGCTGCGGCACGCCGGTTTGATTCTGTCTGGAGGGCCTTTCTCAATTCCCTGCCGTATGCGGCAGAAATGCTGGCGTCTTCCCCCTACTCTTCCGCGTGGATTCGGGCTTCATTTTCCCTCTCCCGCAAAATCGCCAGGTATTTTCGAGAACCCGCCTTCGCCCAGCAGGCTGCGGCGCGCCCGGCGAGGAAGATGACGAGGACGAGGATGAGGATGAGGATGAGGATGAGCGTCCTCACCCGCTTTCCGGCATCTCTTTCTGAAAACTCTTATAGACAAATCCCAAAGCCTTCTCCACGTCCTCGACCGTTGGCGTGTCCAGCCAGGCGACGCCGCGCTGGCCGCGGAACCAGGTCATCTGGCGCTTGGCAAAGCGCCGTGTCGCTTTCTTGATTTCTTCCCGGGCGTGTTCCAGGGTCCATTCGCTTTCCAGGACGCGGAAAAGCTCGCGGTAGCCGAGTGCCTTGCGGGCCGGAGCGTGTTCCGGCAGGCCCAACTCGAGGAGAGCCCGCGCTTCGTCGAGCCAGCCCGCCGCGATCATTTTGTCCACACGTTGGTCGATGCGGCGATAGAGTTCCTCGCGCGGCAGGCGGACAACCACGAGGGGAATGAGGGGGCCGAGCCGGGCGCGGCGCTCCTGGTCCTCCCGATACCAGTCGGTCATGGTCCGGCCGCTGAGTTCAAAGACTTCGAGAGCGCGGAGCACACGGACATGATCGCGGGGCGAGAGGGACTCGGCCATCGGGGGATCGATGGCGGCGAGGCGCTGGTGGAGGGCTTCCTTGCCTTGCCGATCCATCTCCTGGCGAAGGCGGAGCCGGATGTTTTCGTCGCGTCCGGGACCTTCGAAGAGGCCCTCGCGCAAGGCCTGGATCCACATGCCCGTTCCGCCCACGACGAGACTGCGGCGGTGGTTTTCCTCCCACTCCCGGCGGGCGGCGGCGGTGGCTTCTTCCACAAAGCGCTGGGCGTGGAAGTCCTGTCCGGGATGAGCGACGGAAACGAGGTGATGGGGCACGCCGTGGCGCTCGTGCTCGGGGTGGACGCCGGTGCCGATTTCCATGCCGCGATAAACCTGCATGCTGTCGGCGGAGATGATTGCCAGGCCATGGCGCCGGGCGGCCTCGACGGCGAGTTCGCTTTTCCCGCTTGCCGTGGGACCCGCCAGAATTCCGGCGAATGGGGCTCGATGGGCATCATATGCTTGCGAATTGGACGGCATTCCGTGTAGATGGACCCCCTTTTGCGTCCGATGCGTCACCGCCGCTCTGGCGATGAATACCTTTATTGGGGAGAAAGCCTTGCCCGTGCCACGTTTTTTTGCCGCCGCCCTGGCTCTTGTTGTTTTGATGGCCAGCGCGGCACCGATTCGCGCCCAGGATTATCAGCCCAACGTGCCGACTCTTTCCCCGGAAGACATTGAACCCGGGATGAAGGGGTATGGCCTGAGTGTTTTCGCGGGCGGTGAACCCGAGCGCTTTGACGTCGAAGTGAAGGGCATCATCCATAACGAGCAGGCCGCCGCCGATATGATCGTGCTGGAAGCGAGCCACCCCATTATCGAGGGCCATGGCGTGATTGCGGGGATGAGCGGCAGCCCGATATTTGTCGAGCACGAGGGTGAGGATAAGCTGATCGGCGCCCTCGCCTACGGATGGCAGTTTTCGGTCCGGGGCATCTGCGGCGTAACGCCCATCCACCAGATGCTGGACGTGTATCAACTTGTCACGGAGGAAGCCAAGATTCCCCGGAGTGCCCGGGCGCCATCTGTCAAGGGATGGCCAGAAGCGCGGGAGGCGCTTGCGCGGAGTCAGGGCTTGAAAGCCGAAGCCGTGGAGATTCCGGCGGACCGATTGCGGTCCATGGGGGTGCAGGATATCGAGGGGGACACGGTGGCCATGAAGCCCCTGGGGGCGCCGCTTCTCGTGAACACGCAAAGCGCGGAGGCAATGAAGGTTCTGCGCCAGGCATTTGATGGGACCTTGCTCCGCCCTGTCATGGCGGGGGGGCAAGGTGGGTCGCGTGAGCCGGAGGAGGGCGATTCCAATATAAACGGGCCGGTGAATGGAGGGGCGTTGAGCGTGGTCATGGCGGAGGGCGATCTCCAGATGATGGGCCTGGGCACGGTGACCTATGTGGATGGGGATCGCTTCGTGGCCTTTGGCCATCCCATGTTCGCCATGGGCGACGTGGATCTTCCCGTGGCGGTGTCTGAGGTGGTCGCGGTGGTGCCTTCGCTGGCCATGCCATTCAAGCTTGGCAACGCTCTTCAAAAGGTGGGCGCGTTGCGCCAGGATCGTTGGTTTGCTATCGGCGGGACGACTTCGGCGGAGTCCGACCTTGTCCCGCTTCGGATCCATCTGGTGACGGAAGAAACCGGCTTCGAAAAGACGTTTAACTTTCGTCTCTGGCAGCACCGGGATTATTTCGGGATGCTCAACCTTTCCTGTTTTCTTCACGTTCTGGAAAGTGGCGGGCGGATCATGGGACCGATGAATATCGAAGTGGACTTTGAGGCCGAGCTGACAGACGGGCGGAAGCTCGCGCGGAGCATCTATCTTTCCGGCCCCAACGCCGCGAGCGCCAACGCCGCCTACGAGATCGCTAGCGAACTGGACACGCTGCTGAATAATCGGTTCGAGCGCGTCGAAGTCGCGCGTGTCAACATCGACGCACGCGTCTCGCCGGTCATGCAGATGTCCATGGTGGATTCAATCGCCTCCAACCGAACGCGGCTGGAGCCAGGGGAGACGTTCAAGGGGCGTGTGAAACTGGTCCGCTGGCGCGAGGATGTTCGGGAATTTGATATTTCGCTGCCGATTCCCGAGAACCTGCGCCCGGGAACCTATGAGGTGGCCATTGTGGACGGGCCCACGCGGATGAGCCTGCAGACCGTTTTTAATCCGCAATACCAGGAGCTGGACAGCCTGGACGAGTATCTTGAAATGCGTGGGCCGGATTATCCGCCCAACAGCCTTTATGTTCTGCTGCTCGATCCATCAGAGCAAACGGTGGTCAGTGGTATGAAGATGGACAACCTGCCTTCGTCGGTGGCGGCGACCACGCA
>CAYFUR010000120.1:0-11374 GCA_964346275.1 uncultured Candidatus Sumerlaeota bacterium | reverse complement strand
CATCTCTATTCGGTGCTCCAAACTCGGTTGCATGGCTTGCTCGGTTTGTCGCGGCGGATTCTTCCGGCGCCTCCGGGCAACGACCGCGACCGGCGCGTTGCGCGGGAAACGGAAGCGCTTTTCCTGTCTATACCACGCCTGGAGGAAATGCTCCGTGCGTTGCTCGACGGAATCGCTAAGGGCTTTGCCGTTGTCGAGTTGATCTGGGACTATGACGCGCGTGGCCGACTGGTGGTGGCTGACTGGATTGCCCACCCCCAGGAGTGGTTCGTGCTCGGCGAACGGAGCGAGTTGCTTCTGCTGGCGCCCCCGTTCACTTCTCCTCGCCGGTCTGTTTCTCACCATCCCAAACAGCCGATTGCCACCGGCCCGGGCCGCAGCGCCCTCTCCGCCGAAGAGGCCTTTCCGCCTCCCGCGCGCAAGTTCATCCTGCTGCGCTTTGGCGCGGACCCCCGCAATGTCTACGGCCCACCCCCAGGAGTGGTTCGTGCTCGGCGAACGGAGCGAGTTGCTTCTGCTGGCGCCCCCGTTCACTTCTCCTCGCCGGTCTGTTTCTCACCATCCCAAACAGCCGATTGCCACCGGCCCGGGCCGCAGCGCCCTCTCCGCCGAAGAGGCCTTTCCGCCTCCCGCCCGCAAGTTCATCCTGCTGCGCTTTTTCGCGGACCCCCGCAATGTCTACGGCCGGGGGCTCTGCCAGCGCGCCTACTGGTATTACTGGTTCAAGAAAAACACGATCAAGTTCTGGGCGATATACAACGAGAAATACGGCTCGCCCACGGCCGTGGCCACCTACGGGCCCGGCACATCGGAGGAGGAGCGCCGCCGCCTGCTGGAGGTGCTCCAGGCGCTGCAGACGGACACCGGCATCGTCATTCCCGAAACGGTCCGCCTGGACTTTCTCGACCAGCAGCGCACCGGCAGCGGCGATTCCTATCGCGACTTTCTGGACTGGTGTAACGACGAGATGTCGAAGATCGTGCTGGGTGCCACGCTGACGTCCGGCGAAGGGCGCCGCAGCGGCTCCCTGGCGCTGGGCAACGTCCACGAACTGGTTCGCCATGACTATATCGAGTCGGACGCGCGTCTTGTCGAGCAGGTGCTGAACGATACGCTGCTGCGCTGGCTGGCCGAGCTGAATTTTGGCGCCGGCGCGCCCCTGCCGCGCATGCGTATAGACACGGACCGGCCCGAGGACCTGGGCGAGCGGCTCCGCGTGGACCAGGGGCTGCTTTCCATCGGTGTCTCGCTGCCCCAGTCCTATTTCTACGAGCGTTACGGCCGCCCCGCGCCATCGGAAAACGACACGGTGCTGCGCTATGACGACGCGAATTTCTATGGATACCACCTGCAGTATGGCGTGCTGACCGTCAACGAAGTGCGGCGGCGGCTGAACCTGGACCCCGTTCCGTGGGGCGGGCGGCCCACATCCGCGCCGGATACCGAGCGCGAAGGCGTCGAGCTTCCGGGCGAAGACAAAGGCATCAAACCTGTCTGACAAATCCCAATAAGGAGGCATCAAGTGAAGCCACCGGAAGAAATCCAGGTCGAGGTGTTCCGTGCCGGGGATTATGGCCCCAAAGGCGTCTATACGGAAAAAGACCTCGATTCCATCGCCGCCGACTATGATCCGTCGGACCACGAAGCACCGGTTACCCTGGACCACGAACAGAAAGGCCCGGCCCAGGGGTGGGTCGCCGGGCTGCGCCGCTTGGGCGACCGGCTCGTGGCGGTGCTCCATCGCCTGAGCCCGGAACTGGCCGAGGCCGTGCGCAGGGGGAAATTCCGCAAGCGCAGCATTGAGCTTTACCGGCGCTATACACGCACCGGCCGGCCCTACCTGAAAGCGGTCAGTTTTCTGGGAGCCGCCGCGCCGGAAGTCAAAGGGCTGGCGGACCCCCTTTTCGACGACGACGGGGCGCATGAGGTCCTGCGCTTCGACGAGGTGCGCAAGGATCCCGCGGAGCATGCCCGGGCCCATCTCGCCGAGCGCGGCGTTTGGTCTCCGCAATGGGAGGAGTCGGGGCTGCTGCGCGTGTTCGAGGCCCTCGATGGCACCGATGCCTATGACGTCCTTCTGGCTTTCCTGGAGGAGAAACCGGCCGCGGCGCCGTTTGGCCGCGTCGAGACGGAAGACCATCCTGAAATCGAGGGATTCGCCGAAGACCTCGTGGGCGGGGCGTCCACCGGTTCGCGGGCGCGCCATGAAGAAGCGCTCAACCTGATGCGGCGCAAGGGCATCGGCTATCGCGACGCCCTGCTTGAAACCAACCATACCTGAACCCCCGAAACGTATCGTCACGAAAGGAGACAGGAATGTCGAACTATGTCCTCGATAAAGCCTACCGCGTCGCCCCTTCCGCGGGCGTGGAGGCCGGCCGTGCCGTCGTGCGCGGAGAAAACCCCGGTGAATGCGATCTTCCCTCGGCCGCCAACGAGGCCGGCGCGCTGGGGATCACCACCCATTCCCAGCCGCGGGCGGGGCGCTTCGTTGGTGTGCGCCGCCTGGGGATTGTGCGCGCCCTGGCAGCCGGGCCTATCGAGCAGGGTGCCCTTGTTTGTATAGCGGACGCGGACGGGCGCATCGTCCAGTGCGAACGCCCGCGATTCACCACCGGCACGGCGGTGTCCAACAATGGCCTCGTATTCCAATGGAAAGACCGGGCGGACTTCTTTGCGGGGCTGCGAATCGCCATCGTGGATGCGGGATCGCCGCAAAGCTTCTCCTGGGAATTCGATGGGGCCACGCTGCGCCTGATTCCCAACAACGACGGAACGATTCTGCAATCGGCGGATGAATTGATCCAGTCGATCCAGGCCGATGCCGAATTGTCGCTCCTGATCTCCGCGGCAAACCTCGCGGGCAGCTCAGGCACCGGGACTCTTGTCGCTGAAACAGCAGCACCGGAAAATCTTTCCGCCACGCGCAATCCCTTCGCCATCGCCGAGGAGCCCGCCGGTCAGGCTGGCGATCTCATCGATGTCTTTATCAACCCCTGATCCCCTGGCAAACCCAGATCCTTATCGGAGGTCCTCTCATGCCTGATACATCCACCGTCCATCATGACGTGGCGCTGACCAATGTCAGCATTGCCTATGAAAACAGCGCGTATATCGCCGCTCGGATCGCGCCGGAAGTTTCCGTGCGCCGGCAAAGCGACCGCTATTTCATCTACGACCCCGAACGTGAAGCTTTCCGCGAATCCTTCGACGGGCGCGCGCCGGGCGCGGAGGCGCGGGAAATTGATTTCGAGCTGAGCTATGAATCCTATTACTGCGACGACCATGCACTGGAGTCGGCCGTGCCCGACGAAGAGCGGGAAAACGCGGATTCGCCGCTCGCGCCCCAGGTCGACCGGGTCGAATTCCTGACCGACAAGATCCTTCTGAACATGGAAATCGGCATGGCGGCCAAGCTGCGCGACCCGGCGGTCGTCCCGAGTGCGGATCTTTCCGCTGGCAACAACTGGTCCGACGAAAGCAGCGGCGATCCGGCGGCGGACATTGAAACCGCCCGGGCGGCAATCCTGGACACGGTGCAGCAACTGCCCAACACGCTGGTGCTTCCCTACAGCGTCTATACAACCGTGCGAAACCATCCCAAAGTGGCCGAGCGGGTGAAATATACGTCGAGCGGCGCCGTCGGACCGCAGGCCCTTGCCCAACTCTTCGACGTCGAGCGCGTGTTGGTGGCCCGTTCGGTGCGCAACACCGCCTCGGCGGGCCAGCCGCCCAGCATGGAGCCGATCTGGGGCAAGGACGCGCTGCTCCTCTATACACCGCGCCGGGCCTCGCTGAAATCCATCTCCGCCGCGCTCACGTTTTCCTGGGCCCGGGCCGCCGGGAGCAGCCGCGGGGTTGCCGTGCAGACCTGGCGCGAGGAACGCCGCAAGGCCACCATGGTTCGCGTCCAGAAATACTACGACCAGAAGATCGTGGCGCCGGGCGCCGCCTATCTCCTGCAAAACGCGGTGGACTAGCCTCCGCCGCGGGGGCGGGCCGGCCAGGCTCGCCCCTTCTTCTTCCTGAACACTGGCAAGCAAAGGATGGTATCATGTTGTCTATACAGGTGTTGAGCGATTCGCTGGACCCAGACGTTCTCGCGGCGCTGGCCGATGACGACGGCGACCAGTCGCCGGATCCCCAGCTCCTGGAATATGCGCTGCGGGCGGCGGAGGGGGAGGCCGGAGAAGAGCTTCTCCGCGGCGGTTACAATTACCCGGAGAACCCTTCCGTTTTCCTGAAGAACCTGGTGGTGTCGCTGGCCGTGGAGCGTCTCTTCCACCGGCGCCGGGCCCTTGTGCCGGGCGTATGGTCCGACCGGGCCGCGCACGCGCGGGTCGTTTTGAAGGAAATCGGCGATGGCCGCCGGGCCCTCGCCGGGGTGGCGCGGAGCAACCGGGTGTTCAGCAACTCGGACGAGACCGGGCTCCTGCAAGACCAGGATGCAATGGGGGAAATGTGACATGGCAAACCGCCCGAACCTGTCAGAGCGGGAACAGCGCCTCGCCACTTTCCTCGAATCTCTCTTTCCCGGGATAGCGGTGCGGCCTTCTTTGTATCGTCATGGCGAGGCGCGAGAGCAGTCTGTCGTGCGTCTCCCCGAAGTTCGCCTCTCGCTGGACCGGATCGAGGCGATCGGGCTGCTGCGCTGGCGGCTGGAGTTTGCCGAATCGAATCTTGGGGAAAACGGCATCCCCCTCCGAGTGGAGGCCCTTCGCGATGCCATCTCCGAGGAACTCTCCCCCGTGGTCTATCGGCCCATCGGCGGCGGGCACCTGCATGGCGGGGAAGGGGCCTTTCTGTGGGAGGAGTTTCTTGAAGAGGCGTGGTCGCCGGCTGGTGAGGCACCGCAGGCGTTGTTTGTCTATGCGGAGGAGTTTGCTTCCTCACCGCTCTCCGCGGTGCCTGCCGCGACGTCGGAGTTTTCCGGGCTTACCGTTGAGGGCCCGTTGCCCGGAGCGGGGGAAGCCGTCGCAATCGCATCGGAAGGGTTTCCGCCACAATACCTGGGGCGCCTGGAGGAAGAGACTCCGCAACTGGTGACGGAATTTCGGACTGTTCGGGAATATCCCGCCGGAGCGGCGTTGTATCGCCTCCATGAGGGGATAATCTGGAACCAGGCCGCCCGGGAACGGGAAACACGCGATCCTGAGCAATGGAGACGCAACCACCGCTCGCTCGCTGCCGTCCCCCTCGCCTCCCGGATTGCCACGCCAGTCTATACGCTGGAACTGGAGTTCCCGCTCCTGGGGCCCGGTAAAATCCGGGAATACATGGAATTCCTTCGCAGTCACGGGGATCATCCGGCGTTTCTTCTGGCGCGCAGCGATCTGTCTCTTGCCGAAGCGGTGCCGAAGGCCTCCGCGGCCAGGACCAGGTGGAGCCTCATCGCGGGCTTTGATGCCCGGGAGCTGGAAGACCTGGAGGGCTTTCAGGAGGTGTCGCCATGACCGCCCCTTCGCTGAAAGATCTGTATCCGCCGGTGCCGTGGTTTGGGCCGGGGAGCGATGATATGCGACACTGGCGTCTCGATCTGGAATGCGATGGGACGCAATTCAGCGCCGGCCCGGCGGACTTCCTGGCGGTTCCGGAATTCGAATCGAAACAGTGGTTTGATCTCGCGCCCAGGCCCGCCCGGCGATGCGGCGGAGGGTTCTCCGTGGTTCTGGATGCGGATTGCCCGGCGGTTTTGACGCTGCGCGGGATGCTGCTTCGCGAAGGGACGCATTGCACTGGAGCGTTGCTGAGTCTGGAGAAGGAGGACGAGGGTTCCTCGAGCTTTTGCGTTGCCCGGGCGCGGCTTGAAAGGATGCGCAGCGAAGCGGGCGCCGCGCGGCTGGATTTTTCCTTCGATTACCCGAATGCGGACCGCGCGGTCTGCCGCCTTGCCTCCCGTATAGACGAGTTTCGGGATGTGCCTCCCCAAACCTGGATGCCGCAAGTTTTCGGGCGATGTCTCTATGAGTCGCCGCGGCTTTTCACCGCGAGAGTTTCCCGTCTCGAGCGCGGCCTGGGTCCGGACCATGGGGTGCTCGAGCTGGAGGATACCGTTGATTGGCCACCGCGCGGAACGGTCCAGGTGAACGATGAACGGATCGGTTATGACACGATCTCTCCTGACGGCCGGGTGCTCGGCACAGAAGTCTCTCCATTGAGGCGGAGCGATCCGCGGCAACACCGCCGTCGTTCCCTGGTCGCGCTGGTGCCCGACGCGGGTTTTCGCTGGGCGGTTGCGGACCACGCGGCCCATGTCCATCGCGTGCTGGCCGGGTCGGACAGCGGCTTCCCCGTCACCAATCAGATCGCAAAACAGGTCGAAGCCGGAGGCCGGGTCGTGACCCTGCTGGAACGCAACACTCTTCCTCTGGAAATACGCCATGGGCGCTCGGCGGAAGAGAAGGAAACGCCGCGCGAGAGCCGTTTCTGGAGGCTCCTGGAGGAGACGAATGTCTATAATCCCCTGGACGCCTTTACCGCCCAGGATCCGGCGCAAGGGGCGGTTTTGACGGAGGAGCGCCCACTCCTCGCCGCTCGCTTTCACCAGGATGCCAGCCGCGAATTCGATCGCTTTGATGTTTTGGAGCGAGCGGTGCTCTCCTTTGAATTCTCCGACACGCCTGGCTGGGGCGGGTCGACGCGGCTGCGTGTGACGATCACTCAGGGCGCGCGGGAAGAAACATTCCTTGTCGATCGCGAAGGCCGAGTCGCCGATGTTCCTGTCGACGCGGAAGTCGTTGTGCCGGAACAGGCAACGCAATTCCTCACAAAAACGGTCCGGCATCATTTTCACCGCCTGGAGTCTTCATCTGGCTGGGCCAACGCCGAACAGGCAATCACACTCAACTTTGAAAATACCACTGACTATACAGGAGCCACAAAAGGGCGGTTGTCCGCCTCGTTTGCGGCGGCTCCTCCCGAGCTGCAAGGCCGGATTCAGAAGGCATTGTTTTCCGTCAGCGTGAGGAACGACAACGCGCAGCCCGTGAATGTCTGGCTCCGGGCTCTCGTGCCCTCCCTCTTCAGCGGCAGCGAGGTATTTACGGTTCCCGCAAAATCCACTCGCATTTGTTCTTTCTCCCTGCCGTTGCCGGGGGATGTGGAGGGCGAGGATCTTTTCCGGCTGGACGCCGTATACACGTTCGAGACAGACGGCGAGAGTGCCGTCGAGGCGATGTGGCTGGATGTGGAGCAAGTCGTTCCGTCTCCGCGTTCCAGTCTCTCCACGCAACGCCTTCCCATCCAGGGGCGAGTGAAGGTTCGCGTTCCTTACAATCGGGTGGTTTTCGATGTGGCGGAGTTTCTGGATCCGGAGGATCCCTGGTCCTTTTTTCACGGAGAGGATCCGGTGGAATTGCGGATCGAACTGGTGGATCCGCCGCCGATTCATCTGTGGGATGTTGCCGTCCGCGATGTCCATTGGCGGCACACGGTGTTTCCCGCCACCAGCGTTTCCCTGGAAGACCGCCTTTGGGTGGATGCGGAGGGGCGTCTGGCGGAATCGGATGGCGCGGCCAATCCCGTCAACGTTCTTCGCGATTTGCTGGTCGACTCGGATTTTGGCGCGACTCCGTATATCGCCGAGGAGACATTCAACGCCTCATCCGGAGCGGCCGCGCTTCGCGGCGTGCGGTTTGCCGCGGTATTTCAGAATTCCATGCCGCTCGGCGAAATCATGGCCCGGGCGGCGGCGGAATCCACGTTTTCCCTCGTTCAATCGGGGGGACGATGGAGGATTGCGCGGACACCTCTTCGCATAGACAGAGAAGAGCTGCCCGAGTTGAACGCCGACGACCGCCTGGAGCATATTTCCATAGAGGAGCTTCGGCCTTCTGCTGCCGTGCTTCACCCCGTGTCGATCATGAGCGGCGAGAGATTGAGCCGTTTCACGGACGCAATGTCCCCGCTGGAGCCGATCGAAACCACATGGCAGCGGCGGGGACAGGAAGCGCTCGCCCGATGCGTCGCGGATCGCGCCCGGCCCGCCCTTTCCTTGCGCACGTTCGCCTGCGCGGCGAAGTGGCTGGTGATGCCGGCGGGGTCGGGGATCGCGCTACCGCTTTCTTCCGGCGGCGTTTCGGCTTACCAGGGGGAAGTGTCGCGAATCGCGCTCAGCGAGGGAAGAATCACGTTCGATACCGTCTATACGGACCGAATCGAAACCCTTTTCCAGGTATCTCCGTGGTCAATTCAACGAAACGGGACAGCCGGTTCGCTTTCGTTCCTGGCGGACGGAAAGGCGGTTGCCGAACTGACCGCCGATGGACGCCTGCTGATTGCAGGGGACGTCCGCGAAGGCACGCGTCCCGTCCACCAGGGCAGTTCGGTCATCGAGGTGATCACCGGCCCGGTGGAACTCGTTGTGAGCTATACATCGGGCGCGAGCCCCGTCTCGACCTTTGGCCTGACGACCGGCGGCGACCTCGGAACAAGTCTGCCCATTCGCGAAAACGCGGAGCTTGCGCAGCCCGCACCAATCGATGCCGCGGATTCCACGCCCCAGGGGGTGCTCATGGGCGGCATGTCCGGAGGAGCCGCGGCCCTGCGCCTTGGGGAAAGCCACCTGGAAATCCGGGGAACCATCTCGACAAACCAAATCCTCTGAAAGGAACCCTCATGAAGGCATATCCATGGATTGCATTCGCCGTGGCCATGTGCGCAATGCCTTGCGCCGCGATTGAAACCGAGGAAGTCGATCTGCGCGAAGGAACCGCATCGGACGGCCAGGTCCGGATTTATCGTAGTTTCGACCGCCTGGTGCTTGAAGATTCCACCACGTCCAAATCACTCGAGATGCTGGCGGCCGCGATAGACGATCACGGGGCCCTGACAGGTCTGGCCGACGATGATCACGGGCAATACCTGAATACGAACCGGCATGAAGGCGCGCACACATCGGGGTTCAACGCGGCGCTGGCGCTGCCCGCCGACGTGGATGGAAATGAAACGCTGGGCGGGCACGTGGCCGACACCGATATTCATCTGGACCGCGCCGATTCAGAAGCGATTTCCGGCGAGTGGAATTTCGAGGCGGGGATGGAGGTGTTGTCGGGAGGACTCCGCCTTGGAACGGGGCAGTCCTCGCCGGATGCGGCGCTGCTTTTCGAGGATGGCACGGAGGATGCCGAGTGGCGCTATGACCCGGCTGATGGAGAGTTTCAATCGAACCGGCCGTTGTCCGCCCCGTCCGTCTATACAACCCAGGCCCTGCGCGGGGATGCGGGCGGAACGCCCACCGCCGTGATCGAGGGATTCAGCAGCATCGGGGGGATCGCGCCGGCGGACCTTCTCGCCTCGACGGCACAGGAAAGCATTTCCGGGTCGTGGACGTTTCTCGCGGAATTGGATGCCGCCGGAGGAGTTGTCTATACGGTTTCGCGCGAGACGGGGATTCCCGAGTCATTGATCAAGGTGGAAAACGGGGGCGCGTCCGGCGTCGGCAGCGGAGACGTGGTGATCTGGGCGGGGGTTGGATCGAATATCCTGCGGGTGGAGAAACTGGCGAGCGCCATGTCCGCTTCTTCTCCTTTCGCGGGGATTGCAAAGGAAAGCGCCGCGGCGGGGGAGAGCTTTCACATGGTGAAGGAGGGCGTGGCGGAAACCGTTGCCGGCGATTCGATCTCGACGGGCCAGCGCCTGACATGGTCGGGCACCGGGATGGTTCCCCTCGGGGCAACAGCGGGTTATGCGAGCCTGGGCTATGCGCTGGAACCCGCAAACACCGGCGAGCCCGTGCGCGTCTATATCGACCGGGTTGAGTTCGACCCCTGAGCCGTCACGGCTCGCTGTAGCGTTCGACGTAGCGGCGCAGATCTTCGATCAGGGAGGTGTATTCATCGGCCAGTTCCGGGTCCGCCTCGACGGCACGCCGCCAATAGTCCAGCGCCTCCGCATAGTCCCGGTTGGCATAGGCCGCTTCGCCCATGAGGCGCAGCGCCTGGGCCGACCGGGCATCTTTTTCCAGCGCTGTCTCCGCGGCATCGCGCATGGGGGTGACGTCGCCGGAGCCGTAATACGCCGCGGCGAGACCCGCCCACGCGGCCGCTTCACCGGGAAAGCGCATGCCCATCTCCTCGTAATGCGCACGGGCGGCCTTCCACCGCTGTTGATCCAAAAGGGCCACGCCCAGGCCCTCCCACGCTTCCAGGAAACCCGGATTCAAATCGGTGGCGCGGCGAAAATGCTCCTCGGCGATTTTCGGCTCGCCGCTTTCCAGCGCCGCCTTGCCGCGGAGAAAATGCGCGTGGACGTTAGACGCGTCGTGCGCCAGCGCCCGGTCGAGCCGCCGCGTGTTGATTTCGCTCGAAGTTCCAAAATCGGGCAGCAGCGAGAAGCAGCCACCAAGGAAAAGCGGCACACAGGCAAGCACCGCAATGTATAGACACAGGCGAAGGGCATTCATGGTTCGCGATTCTCCTCGCGGGGTTCCGCTGCGGGGTCTCCGGCGCCATCGAACACGAGCTTTTCAATCTCCAGCTTCAATTCCTCCAGATGGCGCTGCTCCGTCGAGGAAATGGGGATCAAGTTGATCCGGCGTTTGGCAAAGGCCTCGCGCGCCGCGCGGATTGATTCCCCGGTGAGCAGGTCGATCTTTGTCAGGCAGACGATGCGCGGCTTGCCGGCAAGCTTGTCGGAATACTGCGCCAACTCGGACTCGACCAGGTCGTAGGCATAGAGCAGCGTTTCCGGGTCCGCATCGGCCAGGGTGATTTCCCCCCCGGCTGTTTCCCCGCTCTCCGGAGCGACGAGATGCACAAGGGCCTTGGTGCGTTCGATATGGCGCAAGAACCGGTCGCCCAGGCCGAGGCCCGTGTGGGCGCCCTCGATCAGGCCGGGAATATCCGCCAGGGTGATGCGGTTTTGAAAATCCGAGGCGAGAAACACCCCCAGGTTGGGCGAGAGCGTGGTGAAGGGATAAGACGCGATTTTGGGATGGGCGCTGGTCAGGGCGGCCAGCAGCGTCGACTTGCCGGCGTTGGGCAGCCCCACGAGCCCAGCATCGGCGATGACCTTCAGCTCAAGCACCAGGCGTTTTTCCTCGCCCGGCCAACCCGCCTCCGCCTTGCGCGGCGCCCGCATCGTGGGCGTGGCGAAATGCTGGTTGCCCCGGCCGCCGTCGCCGCCGCGCGCCACCGCCAGGCGCTCGCCCGGCTCTGTCAGATCGCCCAGCTCGTACCCCGTCGCCTCCTCGATCACCATCGTGCCCCGGGGAACCTTCAGCACCACATCCGCGCCGTCGCGCCCGCTCATGTTTTTCCCGCCCCCATGCTGGCCCCGCGGCGCCACAAAACTCGCCCGCTGCTTGAAATCCAGCAGCGTCGCCATATCCGGGTCCGCTTCGAGGATCACATGCCCCCCCCGGCCGCCATCCCCC
>CAYFUR010000119.1:0-11546 GCA_964346275.1 uncultured Candidatus Sumerlaeota bacterium | reverse complement strand
AGCCCGTTCCCGTGGAAAGCCTGCTGCTGGTCATGCCGTTCAGCCGGGACGGGGTCTATGACGATGAGGGATATGCCATGCAAACTTACTTCATGGATCAGTTCGGTTACAGCGCGGAGCGCCATCATGGAATCATGCGCACCGGATATATCACAGGGATGATTTCGCGCATGACGACTTACGCCCGGGGCCATTGGGCTGTGGAAGAGAAAGTTACCCAGGCGATAAAAGTCCTCGTTCAACCAACGCACACTCTTGAAGGTGTCTATATGATTGAAAATGGGGAATGGGTGATCGAGGCGATTTTGAGCCATCCCGAGGGAAAAGAGCGAAAGACTTTTCGGGTAGAAGAGGGAGATTACTTCCTCGCAGCCAGCAAGGTGATGCCTTGGGTTGCCGAGGCGCCGGGAATGAATACCAGCCCGGAGAACATTGAGCGGATCAGTAAGAAGTTCCTTGGCGAGAAAATTACCTCCTGGAATTCTGACTACTGCCTGGAGGCTTTAAGCGATCCGTTTCACCCTTTGTGGGAGACTTTAGCGGAGAATCCACCCCCATTGTATCAGATAGGGCGAACTTTTGCTGCGCTGGAAACTGATGACAAGACCCTCCTTCGGAAACTCGATCCGGGGCCTCTTGCAGAGGATGCACCCGTCTGGATGCACCTGGAAAGAATTCTCATGTTAGAGGGCATTGAAAAACGCGCGGAGAAGATTCACGAGGAAAAACTGATGCTGTCGAAGTTTCCCGGTTGGATTCCCAACGCCTCGTCTTTTGTCTATGAGGAATTTGGAAAGGGTGAAATGCGTGAGGATTATATAGACACCGTGAGAAAATGGCATAAGCGGGCGCCAGGTTTTTCGAGTTACCCGGATGTCGTTCTTGCCGGGGCAATGAAGAAATCGGCCTGGGATTATCGCGGTAGCGGCTTTGTAGGCAGTGTATCTCGCACCGGTTGGCAGATGTTCCATGAATACAGCCGTGATTCTATCGAGATATACGTGGACGTTGTGGATCAGTGTGGCGCCTCTCCCTACATCGCCGGCGAAATGACATCCCTCTATGGCTCCAACAGCCAGGAGAGGTCGATGTGGGCCATCCATGAGAAAAACATCGCTGAATTTCCGGGCAGTATCGACTCCTACTGGAATATTGTTCACTACACCCGGCCCCGTTGGGGCGGCACACATGCACAGGCCATGCGCGTCGTTGGAGATGCCATGGATGACAATCCGGACATTGGAAGGATGGGGCGCCTTGCTCTCCACTACCATCGTGGCGAGGCATCCCTCTCTTATTACGACCGGGATCCTTTTCAATATTTGAAGAATTACGCGGCTGATGACCCTGCCGCCAAGGAACAATTGCTGAAAGCAATTAAGCACCTTGGAAAAGAAACCTCGCGTAAGGAAGACGCCGCGCAAGCTCTCGTAATCTGCACCATGTTGCGCGACTACGACGCCGGAGTTGAAGTGATGAGAAATCATCCCGATCTCTACAATTCCGTCCATCAGCATGTGCGGGAGAAATGGGCCGGAGGGTGTATGTTCATCAGCGCTTACGGGCATGCTTCCCTTGGGAATTGGGAGAAACTGCGAGAAATCACTGACGAGGCTCTCGAACACGACCCGCCTTATGATGAACCTCACAAGGCGGCCCGGGTCGGATACAAGAAGTACTTCCAATCCGAAACGATCCGTAATCTCTATGCGGGCGTTGCCGAGGTCATGACGGGCGACGAGGAAAAGGGCTTTCAGCGGTTGGCCCCGCTGGGGAAAGACAACTCCGTCCTGGTTTTCTATGCCCAGATCCATGCAGGCCGTTTTGGCAAAGAAGGGCGCGAGCGTCTTGCCAACGAGATCCAAACAGATCAGGATTCGCTCGATCATCCTCTTTTAATGGCAATGGTCCTGGCAAAGGAGGAAAATATCGAGGAGGCGGAGAAGTATTACAACCTCGCCATGTCTCGTGGCGACGAGCCATGGCCCGCTCTTCACGAAGAAGTGGCCGGGCTTCTGGATATCGATCTCTCGCTGGAAAACCGCCCTTCCCAGGAAATCGATGTGGAGGAAGAGGCGTCGAAGTTTCTCGACGGCGAGTAATCCGGTTGTGTACTAATGAATCACCCAGCCGTCCGGCGCGGCCTGGCGTATAGACGTTGGCGCGTTCTCCGTCGACGTGCTGGCCAGGGCCCAGTCGTAATCCGCCTGGTCGCGGGGCTTGCGGGCGCGCCCGGCATAGAAGCGGTCCGGGTCGATGCCATAGAATCCGTTAAAGCTTTCGCTGCGGTATCCGATGCCATTGGTGGACGACTGCGATCCCCAGTAGTAAACCCCGGTGATTTCGCCGCTCGCGTTTCGCACCCAATCGATAAAGATCGGGTTATGGCCGCTGCCGCTGTTGCGCCAGAACTGGATCGAATCGCCCGGTTGCAGCTCTTCCCAGTCCGTGATTTCGATTCCCAGGCCGTATTCGGGAATGGCCCGCGCGGCGAGTTTCTCGGCATCGGTCACGCCATACCAGACGAGGCGGAAATCCTGCATGTCGCTCGCGCTCATCCCCCAGATATCCGGATGGCCGTATTCCGTGTTGTAATCTTCCCAGCCCAGCACGAACGTCTCAAAGGCCAGCCCGCTGCAATAGGTGGTGTCGCCCGAGGGCTTGGGACAAATCAGCGAGCCGAGGTAGTACACATCCTGGGTGACGCCATAGCCGCCCCCGCCCCAGAGGTAGGTAAAAGTTCCGTCGGTGGGGTAGGACTCGAGCCGCTCCATCAGGGCGCGATTCACGCTCCACGGGACGGCCCAGCCCTCGAAGTATATCTCCGTTCCCGGCTCGTCGGGCGTTGTATAGACAAGGTCGAACTGGCCCGAGTCCGCCGGGTAGCCGTTGCCGTTGTTGTCGAAGATTTCCTTATGGAGCAGCTCGCCATCCGAGGCCCGGTGGGCCTGGAGAAAGAAGACCAGGCGTTGCTCCTCCTCCGTCCCGTCGCGCGTGTAATCCAGGGTCACGGCCACTTCCCCGCCCGGGTCCGCCTGCGCGGGCACGCCCGATAACTCGAGATCCACACCCGCCAGGCACACCGCCGGTGCCAGAAAAAAGGCCGCCGCAACGGGCCTCCGAAACCACGCCATATCCTGATTCTCCCCCTGTTTTGAGCTGGCGACATGGAGCCGCAAGAGATGCATCTTGCCAAGGGGAAACTGCCCGAGGCCAATCCATCGCGCTCCGGTCTTGCCTGCCCCCCTTGATTTCAGTAGACTCTCGCCTGGTGTGAATTCCTGAAAGGTGCGGGTCATTTTGAAGTCAGAATACAACCCAGAGACTTCTCCCGAAGGCCAAGCGTCCGAAACAGCGGTCGCGGAGCCGCTCTATAAAGTTGTGCTCTTCAACGACGAGGAGCATTCCTACGAATACGTGTGCGAGATGCTTTCCCGGATTTTCGATATCTCTGGCGTGCGGGCCTTCGAGATCGCCTACGAGGTGGATTACCTCGGCGAGGCGACGGTGGTGATCTGTCCCCGGGAAAAGGCGGAGGCCGGCCGCGACGCCATCCATGCTTACGGGCCCGATCCGCGCATGCCGGAAATCAGCCGCGAGAGCATGCGTGCCGCCGTTATGCCCGCGGAGGAATAACCTGAACTTTTCTTGCCATGGCCTGCTGATCTTCCATTCTGTTGCCACGCACGATCCCGCGGAAATTCCCCCAGTACAGACTTTAAGGAGTCCTTTCATGAGCCAGCCGGTGGAACAGCATCGCGCCGAAGCCGAAAAACTTCCCCCCGTTCGGGCGGCTGTCCTCACTATCAGCGACACCCGAACGCCGGAGACGGATACCTCGGGGACGATGACCCGTGATTTGCTTGAACAAGCAGGGCATACGGTTATCCAATATCACATTATTCCAGACGACGTGGACCAGATCCGCGCGCGGACCGAGACGCTCGCGGAGTCGGAAGATATCGATGCGATCCTCACCAACGGCGGCACGGGCATCTCGCCCCGCGACGGCACGATCGAGGCCCTCTCGCCATTGATTGAAAAAGAAATTCCGGGCTTCGGCGAGTTTTTCCGAAACCTTTCCCGGGACGAAGTCGGGACGGCGGCGATGCTCTCCCGCGCCTTTGCCGGCCTTCACGGCCGGACACTGATCTTTGTCATGCCCGGCTCTCCCAATGCCGTGTCGGTCGCGGTGAAGAAACTGATTCTCCCTGAACTGGCCCACCTGGTTTACGAAATGCACAAGTAACCCAGCGGCAGCGAGCAAGGGCACTTCTCCATGGCGCGGCACCTGATCGAGCTGGGCTGTTTTCTCGCCATATTCCTGGCGCCGCTTCCCCTTTCCCTGGCGGCGGCGCAAAAGGCTCTTCCGCGCTTTCGCCGCGAAACCCTCGGGCATTCCTGTCTGGCGGCACTCGCGGTTTGGTTTCTTGCCCTTTTGCTCCAGGGCCATTTGCTCGGGCTGGCGGGGGTTCTCTGCCTCCCTGGCGCCCTTGCTTCCAGCGCGGCCCTCTTCGCCGGGGGCCTGATCTGCTGGCGGTCCCAAGGTCCGCCTGCCGGGGCGCCCACGGCCGCCGAGCGGCTTGCCGCGATCCGGCTCCAGCCCGCCGCGGCGGTTCTCGCCGGGCTCTTTCTCCTCGCCCTTTTCCACGGCTCGCTGGAGATCGTTCGGGGCCACGACAGCTATTCCTACCACTTGTCCGAGTCCGCCCGCTGGCTCCTTCATGGCGACTTTCGAATGTTCAGCGCCATGGAGGGGCGCTCGCTCTCCTATTACCATTTTGGCTGGGATGTTCTCTTCGCCCTGGCGATCCTGCCGTTCCAGAGTGATTTTCTCGTCGTCATCCCAAACGTGCTCGCCTGGCTATACGCCGCGCTGCTGATTGTCGGGATTCTGGGTCGAATCGGCGTCAGCAGCCCTCGCTCGTGGTTGTGGGCGGGGCTCTTCGCGGCGGCCCCCCGGATTTTTCGCCAGACCCAGATGGCCCTGATCGACGTGGGGCTCCTGGCACACTTTCTGGCCGTCCTCTATTTCGGAATGCGCTTTTTCGAACGGCGTCGCGGGCTTGATCTGTTCCTTTGCCTCGCTTCTGTTGGGGTGGCATGCGGCGCGAAAACGTCGGGCATCGCCTGGGTGATTGTGGCGGCTCTGACGCTTGCTGTGTGGGCCTCTGTTCACCGCCGGTCAATGGCGGTTGAGTCGCCTCGCGGTCTCTTCCCTGGGTTCGCTTCCGGCGCCCTCGCCGCGTGTTTTCTGGGCGCGTTTTGGCCGGTGCGGAATCTTTATTATACTGGGCACTTGCTCGGCCGGATGGAAACTCCGGGATGGGACACGACCATTGCCGGGTCGAAAGCGATCCGGGATGCCGCGAACTGGCCCGGTGTCGCCGAGGGCCTGCTCTGGGGTCTCGGGCTTCCGGGCGCCGTGATCGCGCTCGCCGGCTTGGCGGGGCTGGCGCGGCTTGTTCTTTCTCCGCGCGAGGGCGTTGTGCGCCGGGCCATTCCGTTGATCGTTCTTCTCGTGCTGTCGGTGGCGCTTTACGCCGTGACGCCTTTCTCCGCCACCTCTCTTCAGTTGGAGTTCTCCGTTCCGATTTTCTCTGTCAATCTGCGCTACGCCTACCCGGTGTTTGTGGCGCTGGTGCTGCTGGCGGGACTGGCCTGGGACGGTGAACAGCCGCCGCGCCCGCGCTGGGTGCTGGTTGTTCTCCTTCTGGCGGGGGAGGGCGTGGCCCAGGGCCTTGTCAGGGGGTCTTTTCCCCTTCGCGAAATCGCGGACTGGGCTGTCTATCTTCTTCCCCATGGAATTGTTTTCCTCTGCGGCGCGGGAGTGTTCTATGCGGCGGCCAGCTCGCGCCTGCTTGCCGTTCCCTTGCGGTTCCGCCGGGTGATGGCCGCTCTCGCGGTCGTCTTCGTTGTGGTTTTGCCTCTCTTCACCTGGCTGGCCGAGCGCCACCAGGCGCGCCAGCGCGCCCACAAGCATGGCGGCATCCAGGCGTTCCTTCGCGATGAACTCCCGCCTGGCGAACGATTGCTGGTACTCGACACGGATTTGCCCTATCTTTTCTATGGGCCGGGGTTGCAGGTTGATGCCCGCTCGGCTCTCTATCCGGGACGGTGGAATTTCACAAACCGGCCCAATATCGAAAGCATCCCTTCGGCCTTGGGGTATATGGAATCGGAGGGCATTCGCTACGCGGCGGCCGGGCCGGGCGCCCTCGCCGAGCCGGAATTTCACGCGCAACTGGACAAAGCCATTGCACGCGGAGAGCTGGAAATTGTTCACGGAAGGGACGCGCGCGTGGAACCGATCGTGCTCCGGCTTGCCAACATGGCGGGCCAGGGCTCGCCCGCCCCGCCACAGCCATTAAAGGATTCCCAGGCGCCATGAGCCAACTCTCTGAAGCGGCGGAAACACATTCCGGACAGGACTCAGCGGCCGGGCTGGACGACCAAGGATTGGAAACCGCGCATACACGGCTCATTCTCAAGACGAAGTTCCGCATCGCTGATAACGCGGTGCGCCACATCCGCCGCCATGTTTATCTCCACCTGATCGTCGGGCTAGGGATGGTTTTCTTTCTTCTCGGCGGCGGCACCGCCGTCTTTCTTTATATTTTCGATTTCCTGATGGGAAACAACACGCGGGCGTCCCTCGATATGAGCGTCTTTGGCGCCCCGCTGATGAACCGCCTCATTGGTATCGTTCTGCTGATTTTCTTCTTCATGCTGCTGTTTTCCAACCTGATCATCACGCTTTCGACCACGTATATATCCCGGGAAGTGGAATTCCTGATGGGTTTGCCCATTTCGCGGTTGTCGATCTTTCGCCAGAAACTGATCGAGTCGATCATTTATAGCTCCTGGGCCTTTGCCCTGCTCAGCTTCCCTCTCTTCGTCAGTTTCGGAATCTCCCGGGATGCCGTCTGGTATTACTACGTTATCATCCTCCTGCTGATTTTTCCGTTTCTCTCGATCCCCGCCACGCTCGGCGCTATTCTGACGATGCTGATGACATCGTGGCTCCCCGCGCGGAAAACGCGCCTGCTGCTGATTGGGCTGGGGATTCTTTCCGTGCTCAGTTCCGCCTTTCTTGCCCGGGTCACCGGCGTGGGGCGGATTCTGGCCACCGCCGACCAGCAGGATTTCCTGCAAATCATGGACGCCCTCGGCTTTGGAAACTCGCCGATTCTGCCCAGCGCCTGGCTCAGCAACGCCCTGATCGCCATTGCGCCGGCCAATCGCGCCGACATCGATCTCGGCGCCTGTGCCTACTGGGCCGGAATGCTGATTTCCACATCGCTCTTTCTTTTTCAAGTCTGCCGCTGGCTTGTGCCCCCGCTCTACTATCGCGGGTGGTGTCTGTCGCGGGACGCTTCCGTGCGCGAGGTCGGCGCCAATACAAGATTCTCGCCATTCCGCTGGCTGGATCGCGGTCTGGAACGCCTCTTCCCCAAGCCGACCGCCGGGCTGCTCAGTAAAGATCTGAAAACCTTCTGGCGGGACCCCACCCAGTGGACTCAGCTCGTCATCCTCTTCGGGCTCATGATCGTCTACGTCATGAATCTGGGATGGTCGCGGCGCTATTCGGAGGCGCTGGAACTGGTCGTCAACGACTGGAAGACACTGCTTTCCTTCTTCAACCTGGCGGCGACCTGTTTCATTCTCTCGATTCTCACGACGCGCTTTGTCTATCCCATGCTCAGCCTCGAGGGGCGCGGCTTCTGGACTGTCGGCCTGGCACCGGTCCCCCGGTCTCGCGTCGTCTGGCAGAAATTCATCCTTTGCCTGGGCCTTTGCCTGGCGGTTTCAGTCCCCCTTACGATCCTTTCCAACCAGATTCTCCAGCTCGATCCCCTCTTTTTCTATATCGCCGTGGGGATGGTGACGCTGATGAGCTGCGGCCTGACCAGCCTGAGCGTTGGGATCGGAGCCATCCTCCCCGACTTTCGCGAAGACAATCCGGCGCGCATCGCCAACGGAATCGGCGGCACGCTCAACGTTCTCCTTTCCCTCGCGTATATCGCGGTTTCCGTGGTCATGCTCGCGGTGCCCACGGTGCTCCTTGCCGGAGGGGGGCGGCTGGGCGACCTGATGGACCGTTGGCTCTACGCCTACATCGCCTTAGCGATCCTCTTTCACGTTGTGTCGATTTGGCTCCCCATGCGCGTCGGGCTGCGCCGCTGGCGGCGGCTCGAATTTTAACCCGCCCGCCTCTTTTTTACCTGCTTCAACCACGAATCAAAGAATGAGATTAACCCTCTTATTATTAATGGTTTTTCTTCATGGCGGATTATTGCCCCAAACCATTTCTTCAACTTGCTTGACATTCCTTCGGGGTTGTGCTCAGATATGTCCTTAAGCGCCTGTGCGCCTCTCAAACACAGTTCTTATAAAAAACGCGAACTGGAAGTTTAGGAATAAGACATGCTCCATGATATTAAGTAGAAAACCTGAGAGGTAAAAATGATCGCTCCACTGGCCGCACTCTTAAGACTGCATGAAATCAATGTCGAAGCTTCGAAGCGCGGAGGCCGCACCGCCGTCGAACGTTCGGAAGTGCACCGGCTCCTTCAAGCCCTGACACCACATCTTTTACAGCGTTACGAGGAGTTATTCCGCCGCCATGGCGAGGACGCCATCGCGCCCCTTCGCCGTGGTGCCTGCATGGGATGTTATACCCGCCAGCCCGCCCGGCTTCCCCAGGTCGACCAGGATGTATACGCTTGCGAGCATTGCGGACGCTTGATCTATGAGCCAGAAGTCGCTTACGAACTTTATGTTGGTTGAGAAAATGAATGGAAAATAAAAAGCCGAATTTCCCCTGAAATCCATTAGTTTTCCTCTTCTGTCTCCTCCTTCAATTCCTGTAAATCTTCGATCGGTACTGAGTCCGTTGCCTTCCAGAGCGCATCCGGCGCGAGTTGTTTCCAAAGAGCGATGTAAGCGTCTGCAGTCTGGCCCATTTCAAACGATCCCAGCATGTAATCGCGCGCCGCTTCTCCTATGCTTTCGCGGAGCTCCCGGTCACTGAGCAAACGATCGAGAGCTTCCGTGAGAGCGGATACATCACCAGGAGGAAAAAGCAGCCCCGTTTCCTGGTCCCTTACGACTTCCGGCAGCGCGCCCCCGTTGGCAGCCACCACCGGCGTGCCCGTCGCCTGGGATTCCATTACATCCAGAGGAAAGGTGGACCGAGGGACGGGATGGATCACAACGTCGGCAGCGCTGTAGAGCCTTGTCTGGATTTCTGAAATCTGGCCGATCAGGCGAATACGGCCTTCCAGGCCCAGTTCGCGGATTCGCTGCTCGAGCTGGCCGCGCAGCGGCCCGTCGCCGATGAGGAAAAGCCGCGCGCCGGGATGGCGCTCGAGAATCGCGGGCATGGCTTCCACAAGGTCTCGCTGCCCACTCGATTCGCAGAGGCGGCAGGATTGGAGCAGCACCGGCGTGTCCGCCTCTACCCCGAGAAGCGCCCGGTAGTGCGCCCGTTTGCTTTCTGAAAGGGGAAAGCTTTGCACCGCATCCACCCCCAGCGGGATCAGGTGGCATTTCTGGTGATCGATCTTGCGGGCCTGGAAGTCCCGCAGAAGCGCCTGCGAGGTGAATACAAAGGCATCCACATCTTTTCGCGTCCTGCGCTCGCGCAACGCGCTCCAGGCGGCGGAAAACGGCGACACCTTACCCTGGTCCCGCGAAGCATAGATGGTGCAGGCCAGGGGCACGAATTCATTGCCGTCGTGAAGAAACCGCGCCCCGAGAGCAGGCCAGTCCAGATGGGAATGAATCATGTCCGGGCGGTCCTGGCGCTGGAGCAGCCGCGTTCCCTCCGCCCGGAGAGCGCGCGCATTGGCAACGACTTCCGGCGGAAGGACCTTCGTGCCGACGCCGATTTCTCCCAGCCGGTCCTGGAGCGGGCCCCCTTCGCCGAAGGCCACGCTCGCAAGGGTCAGCTCCCGCATGGGCTGCCAGCGCTGGCAAAGGTGGTAAATCAGGCGGCCGCGGTCGTCTTCGCGGTAACTTTCCAACAACAAGAGGACGCGCATGACGGATCCCGGAGATGAAGAAATAGAGGCTTCTACCTATCAGGAGAATCGCGGCGTGGCGCAAGGGCCAACAAGTGGGCCGGCCCCTGGGAAAGGCCGACCCGGTTATCCCCGTCTTGTTCGAGTTGAATCAGACAATCATCCAGTCATTCTGCAACGCGGTGATTTCCGCTTCGGTGGGATCAGTCGAGCTGGGCATGATGTTGCCCGCTTCGTCAGCCTATTTGTATTTGCGAAGAAAAGCGAGATCCAGCCGGTTTTTCAGCCACAACGCACTTCGCCCGGGAAAGTAAAGTCCGCCCCAGGTTGCCAGGCCCCGGCCATCGCCCAGATTGAGAATGCTGAGCCAGCTCTTCTGGGGCGTATAGCGGCCTAGCGGCTTGCCATGTAAAGACGCTATGATATTGCGTAAAAGAATCGGCGATTGGCGCACGCCAAAAACGCCGAGTTTGGGCAATTGCCTGCCGGCGAAATCGATGCAGTCACCCGCACCGAACACACGCGAGTCATTCCGCGAGCGCAGGAACGCATCCACTGCAAGGCCGGCCGTTTCCCCCAAAGGGAGGCCCAGATCACTCAGGACATCGGGCGGACGGAGCCCCGTCGCCAGCACGGTCGCGTCGCAGAAAATCTCTTCCTGTTCCTGTGTATAGACAACCCCCCGGCCGATCCTCGCCACCCGTTCGTTCAGGCACACCTCGATTCCGCGCCGGCGGAAATCTTTCTCGATCCAGCGCCCCGCCCCGCCGGGCCGGCCGGCGAGCAGGCGGTTACCCGCCTCGGACAAGCGGATCCGGCAATCCTTTCCCGCGCGCCTTGCGAGCCCCGCGATGTTTGCCGCCACTTCGCAGCCCGTGGCTCCGCCGCCAATCACCACTACGCGCGGAGAGGAGCCTGATTCGGAGAGACGCTGCTCCAGGGATTCGCGCAAGGCGTTCAGCCTGGGGATTGGCTTCACCGGCCAGGTGTGCTCCTTCGCCCCGGGAATTCCACGGTCGTCCACGACGCTGCCCAGATTCAAAGACAGAAAATCAAACCCGAGCCTCTCGTCCGAATCGAGAATCGCCTCGCTCTTCTCGCCATCGATCCCCGCCAGCCGCCCCTCGACAAACCGCGCCCCATGGCGCGCCGCCAGCGCCCGCGGGTCCACCTGGTCCTCCTCCGGCGTATATTCGCCCCCCAGCATTCCCGTCGCCAGCCCGGAATACCAGAACCGCCCGGGATCCACAAGGACCACCTCCGCACCGGCCTCGCGCAGCGCCGCCGACCGCGCCACCACGTGGAGATGGGCATGCCCCGCCCCCGCCAGAACCACTTGTTTTTTCACTGCCACAGCGACACCTCCACAGATCCGTGAGGCAAGACATGCAACGCCCGTCCTCACGTTGTCGAGCAAGGAGTATCGCGGACGACTGGTGATTCAGAAGATGGCGAGGGAAGCGAGATGGTGCCGTCGAGAGGAGTCGAACCTCCACGGGCGTAAGCCCACACGGACCTGAA
>CAYFUR010000118.1:0-11561 GCA_964346275.1 uncultured Candidatus Sumerlaeota bacterium | reverse complement strand
TGCCGCTGCTGTAATGCTTCACCGGTTCGTAGAGAAATTCGGCCAGGCCGCTGAAGGCGATGATTTCTTCCAGGCGCTTGAGAATCCCGGCCCGCGTCATGCCCATCATGATGCCGTGATAGAAGATATTCTCCATCCCGGTGAGGTCGGGGTGAAAGCCCACGCCCAGCTCGAGCAGCGAGGTGACCGGCCCGGACACCTGGACGCGGCCGCGGGTGGGCTGGGTGATCCCCGCGATCAGTTTCAGAATCGTTGATTTTCCGGCGCCGTTGCTGCCGACAAAGCCGACCATCTCGCCCGGGGCGATGTGAAAGCTCACGCCGTTGAGCGCGTGAAAGGGCGCGCGGCGGAAATGCTCGAAGGCTTTGCTGAGAAACCAGGCCCCCATGCGCGGGCTGGCGCGCTGGATGATCTGGTAAGTCTTGGAAACGTCCTGGAAATCGATGGAACCAATGGGAAGAGTCATGGCGTTTCCTGGCGAAAAAGAGCGACCGGAAGAGCCTATGCGGCCCCGCGCGGCGTGGCAAGGGATTGCGCCGGACATCGAGCCGGTCCAACAACAAAGCGGCCTTTTCTTCCTTGTCACCTTGGTGCCATGAACCTAAAGGGAGAGATGTTGCGAAAGTTTACTTTTTGAATTTGAGGACAACCGATGAAAAAGCTTTATGGTTTGCTGACAATTGCCGCGCTGGCGCTGGCGGGATGCGACGGAGGGGGAACCTCCGGGGGCGGCGGAGGAACGCCGGAAGGAACACCAGGCACCGAAGGCGGCCAGTCCGGGACTCAGGAGGTGGATACCACCCTGGCGATCAATCTGGGCGCGGAGCCGAAAACGCTCGATCCCTCGCTGGTGGACGCCCTGCCCGCTTCCCAGGCATTGCGCGGCCTTATGGAAGGGCTGGTCTATGCCGACAAGGACCTCAACCCCCAGCCGGCCGTGGCGGAATCCTGGGAACATAACGAAGACTACACCGTGTGGACCTTTCATCTGCGGCCCGATGCCAAATGGCACAACGGCGACACGGTCACGGCGTCGGACTTCAAGTTCGGGGCCGAGCGCGTCTGCACTCCCTCGACCAATGCGCCCTATGCCCAGATTGTCTTCTCCTTCCTGGATGGCGGAAAGGAATACTACGACGCGGGGGGCATGGACGAGGGCCTCTCGCTGGATTCCGTCAAGGTCGTCGACGAGGACACCGTGGAATACCACATGGATTTCCCGGCGCCTTTCTTCCTGACCATGGTTTCCTTCGCTCCCTGGTATCCCTTGCACCAGGGAACCGTGGAAGAGCACGGAGCGGGCTGGTCCACTTCCCCCGACACCTTTGTGGGCAACGGCGCGTTCAAACTGACCGAGTATCATTCGCGCGACCGCATGGAGATGGTGAAGACGGACACCTATTGGGACCGCGACGAGATTTTCTGGTCGGAAATCACCATGTACATGATCGACGATAAGAATACGGAAATGCAGGCTTTTGGCTCGGGCGACCTGGATATCACCGAAGGGGTGGCGATTCCCCAGGTGCCCTACTGGAAAGACCGGCCGGAATACCGTGTCGTGCCCGGCCTGGCGACCTATTACGTGACGTTTAATACCAATCGCGAGCCCTTTACGGACCCGCGCGTGCGCCGGGCGTTCAACATGGTGATCGATCGGGATCTGATCGTCAACCGGGTGACCAAGGCGGGAGAAATCCCAAGCGACGGCTTTGTGCCCCATGGCATGCGCAGCCCGCGTGAGGGCCAGACTTATCGCGATGTGGCGCCGGATTATATTCCCGGCGAGCCGCAGATCGAAAAGGCGAAGCAACTCCTGGCGGAGGCGGGCTTCGACGAGGACAACCCCCTGCCCACGCTGGAGTATCTCTATAACACGCAGGACACGAACAAGCTGATCGCCGAACAGCTTCAGTTCATGTGGCGCGATGCCTTCGGCGTGGATGTGCGGCTTCAGAATGCCGAGTGGGGCGTGACTCTCGGGCGCATCGCGCGCGGCGATTACCAGTTCGCCCGCGCTTCCTGGATCGCCGACTACGCGGACCCGCTCAACTTCCTGTCGATCTTCACGACGGGAAATACCAAGAACGGCCCCAAGTTTAACAACGAACGGTACGACAACCTGATCGAACAGGCGCGCTACGAAGGCGACCCGATCAAGCGCGAGGATCTGTTCATCGAGGCCGAAGGCCTGCTGGTGGAAGAAGAGGCCGCTGTCGCCCCGATTTATACCTACGCGCTCAATTTCCTCGCCGCCACCGACCTGAGGGATTTGCACATGAACTCCCTCAGCAACATCCTTTATGTGAGAGCCTACCGCGAAGCCGAGTGACGCTCCCTTCCGCCGCAATGCAGATGGAGAGAAAGGGCCCGGCGCGCGCCGGGCCCTTTCTTATTCCACATCCTGGTCGAGTCTCTCGTCGCGCTCTTCCTGCTCACGTTGACGCTGGCGCTTTTCCTGGCGTTTTTCGCGGCGCCGCTCTTTCGCGGTTTCCTTGTCCTGGCGGGCCATGGCGCGCTCGTGGGCCTCGTCACCGCCGGTTCCCTCGCGACGCTCGTCCAATTCCTCGAGATTGTCGTCCCGGCCATAGAGGATGAGCGTGTCCCCGGCGTGGATCACGGTCTCGGGGCGCGGCGCTCCGTAGTAGTTGTCTTCTTCCCCACGGAGGATGCCGAGCACCAGGACCCCCTCCTTTGTCAGATCCAGCTCCCGGAGCGGCCTTTCGGTGACCCAATCTCCCTTTTGCACCTGCATTTCCCGCACCCCGTAATCGCCGGAGAGACGCAGAAGGTTGGCGTAATCGACGATTTCCAGCCGTGTCCAACGGCGGAGCGCCCACCGGATTAGAAGATTGAGTTCATGCTCGATCCAACGGCTGGTCGCAATGGCCCAGACGGCGGCAATGCCCAGGACGAGAAAGAGAACCCGAGAGGCCATCTCTGTCTTTTGGACATCGACGAAGGAAAGAATGAGCGAGGAGATCGCCGTCACCACACCCACGTTGCCCAGGAGCATGAGAAGCTGGGCAATGCGCCGGCGAACAGGATGGCGAACGATGCGCTCCGCCTCGGTGGTTGTATATCCCACGCCGGTAAAGGCGGATTGCGCCTGAAAGCGGGCGAGCTGGTAGGAAACCCCGGTGAGCGTCAGAGCAACCGTCGCGATGCGCACCACCAGCAAAGAGAGGGAAAGAATGATAATGAGCGAAAAAACGGCCGCCATGGTCTCTCCCGAGGTGCTTCGCGGTTACTCGGCTGCTTCGTCCGTTGCCTCGGACTCCTCTTCTTCTTTCAGGGGCATCCGGAGCACTTCAAAGGGGACCAGGATTTCCGCCGCGCCGGTGGCTGCGCTCAGCTCCACGATTTCCTCATCGGCTGGATTCTCCACGCTGACCACGACCTCACCGGGAACCAGGGGGCCCAACTCGAAATAACCGTACTCATTGGTTTCCGTGGCAAGGGCCGGCTGGCCGGCCCGGCGGGCCTCGACACGCGCGCGGGGAAGGGGTTCGGCCCCGTAGTAAACGAGCCCGGAAAGGGTGCGGTCCGTGGAGCGGAGAACGAGTGGGTCGAGGGAACGCTCGCCCTCTTCCTCGAGCTTGATAATGGGCCCGCGGGCAGAGAGTTCGTCCCCGCCGGTAGACGACTGGACCCGGTAGAAGCGGCCCGTATCGAGGTTGCGAAAAATGATGCGGCCCGAGGAATCGGTGCGCCCGCGCCGGATGATGCGCGCATCGGCACTTGTGCCTTCCAGGCCGAGGAGTTCAACCACGCGGCGCGCCACCGGCTGGCCGTATTGGTTGACCACCTTGGCCGAGAGAGATGGCGTTTCTTCCTCTCCCTTGCCATCGCCGCGCTGCTCAAGCTCTTTCAGTTCCGCGGCTGTCAGCTTCTCGCGCCCCCACGGCTCCATCTGCCCGGGACTCATATTCAAAAGCGCCGAGAGGCGGAGCGGGTGTGGCGTCCCGGCGTCGCCGGGGATCTCGACGCCTTGCTCGCGCTGGAAGGCGAGAATCGCGGGAAGCTGGTTGATGAAGGCCTTGCGCTCGGCCACTTCCATATCAGCTGGCTGGGCGCGGTAGAGTTGGACGAAGTAAATGAGGCGGTCGCTGCGGCTGCTGGCGCCCATGATGCTGGCGACCTTCCAATCCTCGGAGAGGAGCTCGAGGTCGAGGTCGGCAAGAGAGATCGCAGGGACTTCGGTGCGGGCTGTGCCGCCGGAACCCGTTTCCAGCTCTTTTGTATAATCGGAAGCAGCGCGAACCTGAAATGCCATGCCGGCGAGGGGAACACCGGTCAGGGATTGCACGCTGAGGATGAGTTTCCGGGTGGGACTGGTTTCCTCGACGCCGGTGTTCTGGCCGTGGGCGGAAAGGGCGCAGCCAAGGAGAAGTGCGGCGATGACGACGCGCCAGATGTCCTTCATGAATGGGTCCTTTTCTTCGCCATCTGGCCGGCAGCACAGGATTCATGGCGTAACTCTATGTGGCTCAGCATGGTAGCTCCGTGCACGAAATGGCAAGCGAATCTTGGCGAATAATCTGAATCCCTCTGGCGTATAGACTTAGAGCAAACAGCGGAGTTGGTTTTTTCCCGTCTCGAGGATTGACTCGGGAGCGCGTCACCGGTATGTCATAGTCCCGGCTTTGCGGCGTATCACTCGATTCAAAAGGGGCCTCCTTCATGAGGACATCCACGAAATATGTATTTGTAAGCGGCGGGGTGGCCTCCTCGCTGGGCAAGGGGATCGCGGCCGCCGGGCTTGGTTCGTTGCTCGTCGACCGGGGCGTCAACGCGGAAATCATGAAGCTCGACCCCTACCTGAACATCGACCCGGGCACCATGAGCCCGTTCCAGCACGGCGAGGTGTTCGTCACCGACGATGGCGCGGAAACGGACCTTGATCTGGGCCACTACGAACGTTTCCTCAACAAGCCCACCAGCAAGGCCCATAATGTGACTGCTGGCCAAGTTTACAACTCGGTGATCATGAAGGAACGCCGGGGCGATTATCTGGGCGGCACGGTGCAGGTGATTCCACACATCACCGACGAGGTGAAACGCCGGATTCTGGGCCTGGGCCGGGACAAGAAGGCGGATATGCTGATGGTGGAAATCGGCGGAACCGTCGGCGATATCGAGTCGCTCCCCTTCCTCGAAGCAATTCGCCAGATTCCCTACGACGTGGGCCGGGAGAATTGCCTCTTTCTGCATCTGACCCTGCTTCCTTATATTTCGGGGGCGGGCGAGCTGAAAACCAAGCCCACCCAGCACAGTGTGAAGGCGCTTCGGGAAATCGGCATCCAGCCAGATGGATTGATCTGCCGAACGGAAGTCGCCATGGACGCAACCCAGCGCAAAAAGATCGGCATGTTCTGCAACGTGGAAGAGCGGGCGGTCTTCGAATCGGTGAATGTGGATATTATCTACGAAGTGCCGATGATGCTTCATCGCCAGGGCCTGGACGACTGGGTGATCCACAAGCTGGGCATGGAGGCGGAGTCCACTCAATTCAGCGCGTGGGAAGGCCTGCTGGCCAAGATCCGCTCTTGCGATAAAGACGTCCGCGTGGGAGTTATTGGCAAGTACATTGATCTGCAGGACGCGTATATCTCGATATACGAAGCGCTGAACGCCGCCGCTTTCCATCACGGCGTGAACCTGGAGATCGATCGCATCGACAGTGAACACCTGGAGAAAGAAGGCCCCGCGGCCCTGGAGAATATCGATGGCATCCTGATCCCCGGCGGGTTCGGCTCGCGCGGTATCGAGGGGAAAATCATGGCGGCCGAATACGCCCGGGAGAATAAGATTCCCTACTTTGGAATCTGCCTCGGCCTGCAAGTGGCCCTCATAGGCTTTGCCCGCAACGTCTGCGGCCTCGAGGACGCGAACTCGAAAGAATTCACGGACGAGACGGCGAATCCGGTGGTCGATCTCATGCTCAGCCAGAAAGCCGTCCTGAACCTCGGCGGAACGATGCGTCTTGGATCTTATCCCATGAAGATCAAACCGGATACGAAAGTAGCCGAGCTTTACGGCAGCCTGGAAGTAAACGAGCGCCACCGCCACCGCTATGAGGTAAACAACGAATACCGGCCTCGATTCGAAGAGATGGGCATGGTTTTCAGCGGCCTTTTCGAGGATACGGATCTCGTTGAAATGGCGGAATTGCCGGATCACCCCTTTTTCATCGGATGCCAGTTCCACCCCGAATTCCAAAGCCGGCCGCTGGCCCCCCATCCTCTGTTCAAAGGTTTCATTGGGGCGGCTCTGGAGGCTCGCCAGCAGAAACTCCAACAGGTCTGAACGGGCTGAAAACGCCATTCTTCCACCGGGGGGCGTGTCTAGACACACCGCCGGTTTTTCACTCCCAGGCACCCCACCACCACGGAGTCCAAGAGACTGTGCACGGCTGAGACCATCCTTGGGGTCACAACCCGTATTGACAAACGGGGAGGGGCGAGCGAGGGATGGCCGCAGCCGGGAAGCCTCGGCGAACTTGCAGAAGGGGGATCGCCCCATATATGAAACTTGCTCTCCAATGTCCCTACGAGGAATCGTTCCTCATGCGTGCCGACGCAGTGGGGATACGGAATCTGCAACTGCGGCTCGGGCCGGGCTTTCCCATTGATACGCTCGATGGCGGTCTGAACGAGGCGCGGGAAGCGGCCAAAGATCTGCAGAATCGGGGGTTCCGCGTTTCCGCGCTGGGCTTTTATCGCAATATGCTGGCTCCCCAGGAGAACCTGCGGATCGAGGAGTCGCAACGCCTGAAGAATGTCATCCGCATGGCCGCGGAGGTTTTCAAAGTTCCTGTGATCGGTGTTTTTGCCGGCCGCGACCCGGAGCTTCCCATCGAGGAAAACATTCCGCTCTTCAAGGATGTCTGGACCCCCCTGGCGCGGCTGGCGGAGGATTTCCGCGTCCGGCTCGCGTTTGAAAACTGCACAATGTTTCGCGGATATCCGGTGCGGGGCATCAACCTGAGCCACACTCCCGAAGCCTATGAAAGAATTTTCGAAGAGGTGCCGTCCGTTGCGCTCGGCATGGAGTTCGATCCGAGCCACTGCATCAAGCAGCAAATCGATCCGCTGGAATTCATCCGCGCTTTTCCGGGACGTATCTACCACTTTCACATCAAGGATCACGAACGGCTCCTCTTGGAACAGCAGCGCCACGGCTGCTATGATCCCCGTTCCTCTCACGACCGCCTCCCCGGCTACGGCGAGGTCGATTTCCCCCCTCTTTTCGAAGAATTGAAGAAGCAAGGATACACCGGGCCGATGACCATCGAACCGGCGAAAGATCCCGAGTTCACCGAGGAAGAGGAAATCCGCGAAGCCCTCGTCCAGGGAAAGGCGCTGGTCGAGAAGCAACTGGCCACGGCGGGTTTCGAGCTGGAAGAGTAATTCCCCTCCCGACAGTCGAGAACCTTCTCTTGTGCCGCACCGGCCCCCTCGCCAGATTGCTCGCGAGGATGGCATAAGCCGCCTTGGACACCGCTTGAAGAAAGGCAGGCCGATGCGGATATATCTCGCTTTGCTCCTAGGATTTTTGACTATGGGACTCGCCAATGGAGAATCGCTCGCCCCGGGAACCCATGCGAGGACCTTTGTTTCTGATATAGACGGAACGGAGCAGCCCTATAACCTGTTTGTTCCAGAGGCCGCGGCCAAGGGCAGCGCCCTTCCCCTGGCCGTCGTGCTTCATGGCTATGGCGCGACATGGGAGAGCTGGTTCACGGCCACGGAAGTGCGCGAATGGGCCGAGAGAGAAGGCTATTATGTTCTCGCGCCGCAAGGGCGCGGAAACTGGTTTTATCGCGGAAAAGGGGAAAAAGACGTCTTCGAGGCCATGGAACACGCAAAGAGTGCGATCCATGTGGACGAAGACCGGATATACCTGATCGGCCATTCCATGGGGGGCTGGGGCACCTGGTTTCTTGGGTCGGCGCATCCCGATGTGTGGGCCGGCATCGTGCCCATGGCCGGATGGGCGCCGCGCGAGTTGCTTCCCAACCTGGAGTATCTGGCTCCGGCGGTGTTTCACGGAGATGAAGACCCGGCGGTTGAAGTCTTTTACTCGCGCCAGGCCGTCTCCGCTCTTGGGCGCATTGGAATTTCTCATCTCTATCATGAGGAGCGCGGCGCGGGACATGAATCCTCCTGGATCAACAAGTGGCTGCCCATCGCGGGAGAACAGCTCCGCGGCCGCACTCGGCAAACGGCTCCGGAAAAGATCCACCTGCGCGCCTGGACACCGAGCCGCGGCAAGGCATGGTGGCTGCGGATTCACGAGATCGAACCGGGCAAGCGACTGGTCTCGACGGGAAACAATGAAGCCAAGGAACAACTGATGCTCGAAATGGGCTCCTTGGATGCGCAGTGGCATTCCCAAGGGCGGCTGGCCATCGAAACGGGCGGAAGCGAATACTTCAGCATCGACTTCTCCCAACCCCCGCTCAATGAATATACGGGCGAAAACATCATCATCGATATAGACGGACAAAATCATACACTCAAAAGCAGCGATTGGAATGAAAAGGCCATTCGGTTTTCCTGGGAGGATCGACTTCCCGCAGAGAAGACCTTGAAACGCGGCATGGGACCAGGTATGCCGGGCACACCCATCTGGATGCCCAAGGTGGTGGACGCCGAAAGCCTGGAGCCGCCGCAAAGCCCCGTGATCGGTGAAGTCGTCACGCCCAGGGACAAGATGCTCGAACGCATTGGAGAGATCGTGTCGGGAAACCAGGCAGGCAGGGTGGTGCTGTTGTCCGAGACTTCGTTCCTTCCGGAACTGGAGCAGGGGGATCTGTCGCTCGATGAACTCCTCGACTTCTACGCCCGGTCCGATGATGGTTGGAATTACTTCCACGTCTCCGCAAACGAGTTGAAAGACCTTCTGGAGAACCAGGAGGAATGGAAGCCTTCCTGGTGGCAGGACGCTATTGCCTCGCCCAAGCCGGATTTGTCGGATCCTGGGAGCAGTTTCACGCTGATGGTGCCGATTCCGCTCTCCAAGAAACTGGGGGATTACCTCCCGGCGGAGGCCTCGCGGGTGCAGGTGATGTGGCGGCCCGGCCTGAGATCGATTCTTTATTCTCACGTCATGAAGACAGGAGACTTGTAAAGAATCAAAGATCGCCTTGCCCGGGCGATGGAGCCGGTCTAAATTTGATGGGTTGGGATGAGACGTCCCAATCCGTCACTTTTTTATCGGGGGAATCCGATCCAATGTCAAAGCGCGTGGTTCTGAGTTACCTGCTGGCTGCAATTCTGTTGCTGCCGGGCCTGGCGCGAAGCGCCGAGTTTGAATGCAATCCGATGAGCCTGAAAAACCCGGCGGTGCAACCGGGGGTCGAAACGCTTACGGAAGAGGACCAGTACATGGACCTGATTCGCGGCAAGCGTGTCGGGCTGATCACGAACCCCACGGGCGTGGACAGCAAGCTGCGCTCCACCGTGGACATCCTGAACGATCACCCGGAAGTCGAGCTGGTGAAGCTCTTCGGCCCGGAGCACGGCGTGCGCGGCGATGCCTATGCCGGAGAGAAAGTAGAAAAGGAAATCGATCCCAGAACGGGCTTGCCGATGTACAGCCTTTACGGCAGCACCCGGCGGCCTCCGCAGGAGTGGCTCGAGGGCATCGATGTCATGATTTACGACATGCAGGATGTCGGCTCCCGCTCCTATACATACATCTATACGATGGCCTATGCCATGGAAGAATGCGCCAAGGCGGACATCCCCTTCCTGGTTCTTGATCACCCGAATCCCTGCGGCGCGCACAAAGTGAGCGGCAATATCCTCAAGCCCCAGGAAGGCACCAGCTTTGTCGGCCTCTATCCCATTCCGTATATGTACGGCCTGACACCGGGCGAGACGGCCCTCCTGTTTAACGACAACTATACGGAAGTGAAATGCGACCTGACAGTCGTTCCCATGCGCGGCTACTATCGCGAGATGCTTCAGTGGGACACGGGCCTTCCTTTTGTGCCCAGCTCGCCCAACGTACCGAGCGCGAAAACGTCTTTCTACTATAATCTGACGGGAATCATCGGCGAACTGCGTAGCGACGTCTCCATCGGCGTGGGCTATCCCCTCGCCTTTGAGATCATCGCCGCGCCGTATATCGACGCCCAGGAATTCGTCGGCGCGCTGCGCGAGAAAGAGCTGGAAAATGTGCTCGTCAAGCCGATCACTCTCAAGCCCTTTGCCGCCTCCTTTGAGGGAGAAACGATTCACGGCGCGCATTTCTTCATCAGTGATTTTCGCGAGATCGAGCCCGTGGAAGTGCAAATCCACATGATGGAAGTGATGCAGGACCTCTATCCCGAACGCGGATTGTGGTCCGGCGACAATTCCCGCTCGGCCATGGTTGACAAGGTTCTCGGCACCAGCGAGATCCGCGAGCGCATCGCGGCGGGTGATTCCGCGGAAGACATCATCGCCAGCTATCAGGATGACGTGGAAGAATTCATGGAACTGCGCGCGAATTACCTGCTCTATCCGAAGAAGCGCATCTTTGACCTGGAAGACAAGCCGCTCTACGAATTCGATGAGAGAGACCTGGATGTCTATCTCGGCCACGCCCAGGAAAAGTATCCCGACCTGCGCGAGCGCGTCGTGCATTTTGGCCGCAAGAATCTCGGCCAGCCCTACGACATGTATTTGCTCGGCGAACTCCCCTTCCAGGCCCACGATGCCCAGCCGCTCTACAGCCTGGACCGCAGCGATTGCGTCGTCTTTACCGAGCACTCCTACGCCATGGCGCTTTCGCAAGACTGGCCAACCTTTTTTGCCATGCTCCAGCGCATCCGCTATGAGGACGGCGTGGTCAGCGTTCAGACGCGCAATCACTACACGGAAGCGGATTGGGATCAGAACAATTCCTGGCTCGTTCAGGACATTTCCGAAGAACTGGCCGGCAACGACGTGGGGTTCTATACACAGCGAGTCAACCGCGAGCGCTTCTTTAAGAACCGCTACGGCCTGGATGTCGATGTGCCGGTGGAAGAACTCGAAGTCTCCTATGTTCCCTGGGAAAAGGTATCCGACATTTCCGGCCAGCTTCGCGATGGCGATTTTGTGAACGTCATCGTCGGCCGCGGGAATGGCGGCGCCTACGCAACTCACACCGGCCTGATCGCCATCGACGAAGAAGACGGCACGGTGAACTTCCTTCATTCAACGCCGCCCCGCGTGCGCGAAGAGCCGATCCAGGAATACATTGATCGCGGCGTGGAGAAGATTGAAAAGCGGAAGGAAGAAGAAGAGGCTTACCTTTGGGGCTTCAAATTCCTCCGGCTCCAGGATGATCCGATCGCCAATCTGCGCGCGATCGACGGTCCCGATGCACCGGACCTGACCTTCAAGCTCGGCGAAGAATACGTTCTCGAGAAGAAAGCAGGCTCTGAATGAGGCAGGTACTCACTGCCGCGTTTGTTGCGATACTGATTGGCGGGTCGTCGGTCCAGGCCGACGACCCCCCGCCGTACCGGGCGTTCTTTTTGGCGGCTTTTATCACCCACAACCCGTCCCCCAGCAATGCGGTGG
>CAYFUR010000117.1:0-11680 GCA_964346275.1 uncultured Candidatus Sumerlaeota bacterium | reverse complement strand
AAAGCTCCTCTGCGAAGGACCAAAGAGGCATTCAGAGGATCGATGCTCTATCCGAAAGGAAGATATTGCCCAGTTTGTGGTAAATCATTGAATCGATTCAAGACGTTTGGTTTAGTGCCCCGTGAAGATGCCCAATGCCCGCATTGCGGCTCTCTCGAAAGACATAGGTTCTTATGGCTCTTTCTGGAGGGCACTGATCTTTTTGACGACAAGCCGAAAAAAATGCTCCATATAGCGCCGGAGAAGTGTCTTGAACCAACTCTGCAGACAAGATTGGGGGAAAATTATCTAACCGCTGATTTGTCTAATCCGGAAGCTATGATAAAAATGGATATATGTGATATTCAATTCCCTGATCAATCATTTGATGTTATATATTGCAGCCATGTATTGGAGCACGTCATGGACGACAGACGAGCAATGAAAGAGTTTTTTCGGGTCCTCAAGGACAGGGGATGGGCAATACTCAATGTTCCAATTACTAGCGAGAAAACATTCGAGGACTCATCAATAGTCGACCCAGAAGAGCGATTGAAAGCCTTTGGCCAAGAGGACCATGTGAGACGTTACGGACCGGATTATATCGACCGGCTTCGAGAATCAGGATTTACTGTAAAGGTTATTGAAGTAGACCACTTAGCCAATAGCGAACAGGCAAAGCGTATGGGTCTCACACGGGCGACTGGTGAAATCTACTTTTGCACAAAATGATTGGGCAAACGGCTATAAACTGCCACGGCCTGCCAGCCAAAGCCTTGGCGAAGGTTGGTGGAGGCGGGGGGAATTGAACCCCCGTCCGAAAAGCTCCCAGCGGTGACGTCTACAGGCTTAGTGACCAGTTAAGTTCTCGTGTTCGCGACAGGCAGGTCACGGGACCAATCGCAAACACCAGCCGGATTGGAATCTCGCCTCGGTCGCCCCCGGCAAGGCTTCCTCGGCAAAGCCCGTTAGTCGGCGCCCATCCAGGTGGCACGGGCCAACCTCCTGGCGGACGTCGCTGCTAATTAAGCAGCGAGTGCGAAGTTATCTTCGGCAGATAAATAGCCGCTACGCAGTTTAACGAGATGGCGTAACCTGCTCGGCCTGCAGTCACCACCCAGACACTCCTCGTCGAAACCGATCGCCCCCACGGACGAATCGCAGAGAAAAGCGCGGCCTGGGCGGCCGCATTTTCTTCCATGGCTCGGCGGGCTCGCAATTCCCGCCACAGCCGACTCCCATTCTTGCAATTATGGGGCCCATCCGTCAAGCAAAGACAGAGCGCCTAAATCCCCTTATTTCAGGGGGATTCACCCCCGCCACCTGTGTCGGAATTCCCCACGATCCGCTCGATGAGAACGTGGGGATGCAGCGGGCTGTAATTGAGACGCCGGGCCAGGGCGAAGGCGTCATCCCGCGCCTCAGGATAATAAAGCCCCAGCGCCGTCACAACAACGCGCTTGTCCTGGGGCAGCAGGTCGAGAGCGAGGATTTCTTCCTGGCTCGGAGCCTTCCCCCGGCGGAAAATCTCTGCCGCCGCCTTTGCGCTGGGGCCTCCTTCCCAATCCAGATTCTCCAGCCCCACCCGCAGGCCGTCTTTCGCCACCACGCTCTGCCCCGCGGACGTGGCAAGGGCATAGAGCAACAGATAGTCGACGCCCCAGCCATCACCCCAATACTCCATCATGTCCCACGCTTCGCGCAGATCGCCCGTTTGCATGAGGAATTCATAATCCTCGCCGCTGCCATCGAGGTCTTCCATTTTGCGCAGATATGCCAGCCATTCTCCCTGGCCATAGGACATCAGCGCTTCCATATAGCCGCCATAGTACTCGGCATACTCGGGAGAGTAGCTGCTGCGCAAGATACTCTCGACTTTGCGCGCCAGATCCCGCGCTTCCTCCAGGCGATTCTGCCGGGCCAGAAGGACGATCACATTCGACGCGCGCTCTTCATACGTCCACGCCTCCGCATCCAGGCTTTCCTCCACCCGCGTAATGTATTCCCCCACCCGCCCCTGGGAGAGGAGAATATCCTCCCAAAGCAGATGGTAACGCTCGTTCTCCTCGCCGAGGGCTTTCATCGCGGGACGCGCATAGCGATAGGCCTCGTCGAATTGCCCGCGGACCAGCAGCCGCCGAGCGATTTCCATGGCGCCGTGATAGCTCGGACTCTCGCCCTTCACCGATTTCACCAAAAGGCTGTTGGATTCTTTGTAATCGTCGATCAGCCGGGCGAGAAGATAGTGCAAATCCCCGCTCTCCGGATTCCGGTCCAGCAGGTCCTGGTATTCCGCCTTCAGATCATGCACCGGAAAGGAATCCTTCATGAATCCCTGGTAGGTTTCATGGAGCGGCACATCCACCGGGGTTCGATCCAACCGGGGGCGAATCAGGTCAAAGTATTCTTCCGCCTCGATCATGTAGGCGGAGGATTCGAGCACCCTCGCCCCCTCTTCTTCGGGCAGGTGTTCCAGGACGCGGCGCACATAGGAGAGCGTTTGCTCCGGCCCGCCGGCATAAAGCACCGCTGTCTCCGGCGGCTCTTCCGAAAGGCCGAGGCGCGTGTGAACCGCCTCCATGGAAAAAGGAGGCGTCTCCGCCGTGTCGGGGCTTTTCTCAAAGAGATACCGGATATTCTCGAACCGATAAATGTCCTCGTTCAGCTTATATTGAAAGCTCCCGGTATTTGTGCTCGTGGGATCATGTGTATAGACAACCTCTTCCCATTCCAAAACCGCCAGCCGGTCCGGATTGATCACGACCACCTGGGACGCCAGCATTCCCAGACCCGCCGACACATCGAAAACCCGCCGCGGAATATCGAGGCTTTCCTCCAGGACTTCCACCTCCACCTCGGCATCGAGGCCTTCCACCTTCCGGGGATTCCGGGGCGCCAGCTCGATTTCCTCACCATCGACGGACACCGTGTAAGGCTCGTCCAGACCATTCACCAGGTAAACGGTGTGCGTCGCCTGGCTCGCGGCGAGAAGGTAAACCCCGCCAGCCAGGACCAGGGCGAGCACAAGCGGCAGCAAAACGATGATCGGCAGGATCAACAGGGGCGGCAGGAACGAACGCCCGCCCGGCTCATGAAACGGAGAAGAAAGATCAGAAGGCGAAGAATACGGAGAGGTCATGAGAAGGCCGGGTGCCAAACATCTTTGATTGTGAAATGAAATGAGAAACACCCGGCCCGTTGAGTCAATTCGGAACTGCCAGAGGGGACCGCCCTTAAGCCTGGGACGTGGCCCCGCCCAGAACGTGCTCGACTTCCTTCTCCCAGGTGCCAGCGATCTTCCGGCCGTATTCGCGTTCTCCGCCGCTCGCTTCCGGGCCGTTGATCAACGGGCGCGGATGCTCGCCCACGCGATTGATGTTTTCCGGCGTGTGGTCTTTCCGGAGGAAATGAATCGCCAGACCCGCCCGGTCTTTGTCTGTCGTGTTCGCCCGGGTGCAGTGGGGAATGGCGTAATTGAAGAAAAGCGCTCCCCCGGCGGCGACCTCCACGGCGATTGCCTTCTCCTCGTCCGGATCGCAGCGCGAGTGGTGGTCGCTGTAGGGGTCGCGCCGGTGGGGCAGCATCTCCGTTCCGTGGCCGGGAACCAGATTCATCGTGCCGTTGGCCTCCGTGGCGTCGTGCAGGGCGATCCACATCCCAATACCCTTGGTGGGATCTTCCAGGCCGAAATAGTAATTGTCCTGGTGCCACGAGGTGCCGCGGCCATGTTGCGCCGGTTTGAGAAAAATCTGGTCGAGATGAAGCATCGCCGGCTCGCCGATCAACTCCGTGATTGCCTCGACCACCTTGGGATGAAACGGCAGCGCCCGATAGAGCCGGCTCTTGTCGTAGAGCGGGATCACCTGGAGGTTTTGCGCCTTGTTGCTGTGGGTGGCGCCGTCTCCCTCTGTCGTCACGTTATGCACGAGACCCTCACGCTGAAAACGATCGAGTTCGGCCAGAAGGGCCTCGATCTCACGCGGGGTAAAGAAGTTTTCCTGGACAACGTAACCGCTTGCGTCAAATTGCTGTTTCTGTTTCGCGGAGAAAACCATTTTCCCATCCTTGCATATCATTGTCTGTCCAGCTTCTCAAGTAACCGGTTACAAAACTTGTGCCGGAAGGAATGGGCCGAAGCGCTCCAACCCCGCCCCGGCCCGTTCGTCCAGCTCAACCCAATCAGATGACCTCGAGAAGATCCGGCTCCGGCAGCTTGGGAAACGGCGCGTGCGGCTCGATCTGATACCAGAACGCGGTCGAACTGAGGTCGTCCTGCAGCGCGAGGTAGCGCGGACCCTCGCTCCGGGGCTCGCGCCAGCCGAGGGCCTGCATCGTCACGCGCAGATCCTTCTCAAAACGGATCGGATCCATGATGTGCCAGCGATACATGCCAAAGCGGCGCCCCTGTTTCGTCTGGCCGTCGCCGGACACGTGCTGGTGCAGGCCGAGATAAGGCGTGCTGTATGTCTTATAGGTTCCCGGCGGCTCCTCGAAATTCCACGCCCCTCCAAAGTAATCCTCGGTCCCCGTGCCACAAATCGTCGGATACTCGCGGTCGCCATCCATGTAGAACTTGATCTCGCCTTCGCCCCACCAGCCCGTGCTGTTGGTCTGCCAGCCCATATAGGTGCCCACATAATGGCCGTGGCCCTGAACGCCATCGAGCAGCGTATGGACCTCCTTGGAGGGCAGCGGGTTGCTGCGGCGGAACTGGGCGTGGAGATAAGCTGCATCCTTGGGCACATCCTGGAGCGCGTACGTGACCTGGTAGTAGAGCGCGCCGACTTCGTCGTTCGTGGTGTTTTCCACGGTGATCCGGGCGGATTTGCGAAAGGGCATGGGCCAGTAGCAATTGAGCCCGCTGGAGGGATTCACGCAGACGGGAATGCTGGCGATACAAGACTTCTCGTTCCAGCCCATGCAGAAGAAATCGCCAAGGGGCGCCTCCACCGAAGGCGTCTCCTCGCCGTCCCAATACATCCGCAGAACCAGTTTCCGCCAGTTCATGTGGTGGGTGGTGATCCAGATGTGTTGAATCACTCCCGGGCCTTCGATTTCCGCCATGGTGAATTTCATGGAGGGCTTGATCACAACGCAGGGATTGATCTTCCAGCCAGGCCCGAGATCGCGCGCACAAACGGCACCGACGCCATCGGTAGACATGGCCCCCTTCCCCTTCCCGCCTTGAGGATTCTCCGCGCTGATCGAACGCGTTTTCGCATGGGAAATCATGGGAATCGAGCCGAGCCCCATCCCCATCGCACCGAAGTAGTCTAAAGCCATAACATTTTCCTTGAAATGAAAGGATTGAGAGCGGCCCTGGCGCCCCGTAAGCGGTTACACCAACAATCCGCACCGCACGGACGCAAGAGAAGCCAGCCGGCGAAAGGGATTTTGTTGCATCCCGGCGGAACCGATTGGGGAAGCGAGATAGAGTTCTCGCTCTGGCAAGCAACACTATCAGACAGCGCGAACAGTGCTCTGATTCAGAGCGGCCTGAGCGAGCTTTGGACCACCCAGTTCCGTGATCCCGTGATCAGGCGTTATCGCCTGCCTGAGAGGGATCAATAAAGAATCCACATGGGAACGCCCGCCGTGGCTGCCGGTTCCACGTCACCGCCAATGGCCAGGGCGTATCCCTGGGCGGGCTGCAGGATCAGGCTGGGATCAATGCGCACCGTATAGACACCGGAATCACCGGGCAAAACAACCTTTTCCACGTTGTTCTTCGTGTCGGCGGCCCCGCTCGCAACGCTCATCCCCGCGCTGTCGAAGTTATTGCCGCGGATTGTGGCTCCACCCGGCGTTTCCACAATCAAGTCCAGGTCGTTCACCAATGCCGGGTTCGCTCCCGCCGTGGCCGGATAGTCGGAATAGACCAATGTCACCGTCAAATCGCCCGCCTGGGACGATCCGTTGCACTGGATCGTGATTTCAAAAGGAACGTCGGCGGATGATTGAAAATAATCCTTCTGGTCCTCAATAACCAGGCGCCGGTCGTCGCCATCGAAATACAAACTGTTGTCCAGATAGACACGTCCCCAGCCCTGGCGCCGCGAGGGCGGGACGGGCTCGCTGCCCACGGCTGCGGCTCCATTGATCAGCGTGGCCTTGAGCAGCGCCGCGCTTGGCGTGGTGATCTCGTCGGCGGGATTCGCCGATCCGCCTGGATACCAGCCTTCAGTAAAATACTGCCGTGCAAGCGCCGCGCTGCCCGCCGTGATCGGCGAGGCCATGCTGGTGCCCGCCACACTGGCCGTGCTGCAGTGTATAGCCGACGCATTACTGTCCCAGCTCGATGTCTCCGTGGAGGCCGGCGCGGCCAGGTCCGGCTTGATGCGTCCGTCGTCCGCCCATCCCGTGCTGCTGAAGGAAATGATCTGGTCGAGCTGCGGATTGCGCGTGCCCGCCGCGGAAATCACATTCTTCGCAACCGAGGGGCTGCCCACGGTGTCGTTGCCGCTCCCCTGGTTCCCGGCCGCGCAAACGATCAAAAAATGCGGATGCCGCCACGTGATGTCGTCCATGTCCACACACGCCGCGGTATAAGTGTTCTGCGGTGTAAAGTTCTCCCGGTCGCCCCAGGAGTTGTTGTGGATATGCGCGCCCTGGAAAACCGCCTGATCGAGCGCGGGAGTGAGATCGATCAGCGGACAACCCAGCGCCGCCAGGTCCGCGCAATTATTCACCTGGAAACCGCCGTCCTGGACGATAAGCTGCGCCCCGGGAGCAACACCGTTCGAGACCCCGCTGGCATCGCTCAGGCTGTCTCCGCCCGTCACCTTGCTGGCCAGGGCATTTCCCGCCACATACGTACCGTGCCCGTTGCTTTCATAAGCGCTCAGCCCGTCCGCCGGGTCATCGCCGCTATACAGCATATCGTAGGCAATGATTTTCCGGCGCGTGGGATCTCCAGCGGTTTGCGCCGTCCCCTGTACGACCGGCGGAAGGCTTCCATCCGCCTCCGCGAGATAGCAGTTCAGCGGATCGCCTCCCGTATCCAGCACCGCCACGACCTGGCCGTCGCCGTATATTCCCTCGGCCCAGATGGTCTCCCCGCCGGATGCAGTTGTGCCTGACTGGACAATGCGCCGCGCCGTGTCGTTGAGCAGCTTCGCTCCTCCCCCGCGCTGGATCGTATAGACACTCGGCAGCACGGACAGTGCATCCAAGGCCGCTCCCAGCCCTCCAGGCGGCACACGCAGCCCAATCCGCCCGCCGGATTCGCGATAGGCCGTGCCCGTGACCTCGAAACGAGCGTTTTTCTGCAGAGACGACGCCGCGCTCGAAACGCTCTTCGGCCCGCCCGCAAGAAAAACCACCAGCGCAATCTCCTCGTTCTGCTTCCTGCTCATCTCTCGCAGATCCGCCGCAGCCTTGTGGCGCGCTTCGAGTTCAACCACCGAAAAGGAGGCCTTGCTTTTCTCCCTCTGATAAAGCAGCGCCGCATCCCGCCCGACGCTGCCGATATAATCGAATCCCTGCGCATCGAAATACTCGTCCAGTGTCGAGCCCGCTGAAAGGACATCCCAGGCCAGCGCTTCCAAGCCGGAGGAAAAAAGCACGACGCGACCGGATTCCCCCTCCGAAGCCTTCCGGGAGGCAACGTCTTGCTCGATGTCCTGAATTGGAAAGCCGTTGAACGACGCCCCCTGGAGAGTTCCGGCGAGGAAGGCTAGAAGGATGAGGACGGGGAAGAATCGTGTGTTCATGCGATGCTCCGGAAAGAATATCGACCATTCCGCATTCTGCGGATAAAGAACGATCCGGCAAGGCATTTGATCGCATAGGTCCACTCAGCCTGCGACCGTCGTACGAATTCCAACGCACAGGATTCCGCCCCTCAGCCGATTGATGTGAAAGTCTTTGGGAAACCTGAACTTGCCGGCCGGGCATGCTAACAATCAACGCATCGGGATTTCTGGAAATCAGGTTCCCTATGCCAGCCCATGGGGATCCTGAAAGCCTGAAGCGGGCGGACACTCCGTTCCCCGCCATTTCCATATCGTTTGACGCGGATGAATAATACGGCCAGCATGTTGGTAAGCTTTTCTGAATAAGCTGCTGACGGAGGATATCATTGGCAAAGAATGCCCGCCCCAATAATGTGCTGAGAACCCTGATCGCGATCGCCTGCGTGGTCATCGTCATCGCGGGAATGCAATCCGCCGCCGTGATTATTGTTCCCTTTCTCCTGGCCGTCTTCATCGCGATCCTCGCTTCTCCTTTTCTCTTCTGGCTCAATCGGCGTGGCGTGCCCACCGCTCTCGCCATCCTCCTGGTCATGATCCTGATTATCACCGTGGTGGTCGGGATCAGCTACGGCATCGGCACGTCGATTAACGATTTCACGCGCAAACTCCCCGAATATGAGCAGCTCATGCGCGAGAAAATGGAATTCGTCTATGCGCAGGCGGAAGAATGGGGCATGGACCTGCCACGGCGTGAACTTTCCGAGATCATCAACCCGGGAGTCGCCTTCGATCTCGCCGCAAAGCTGCTCTCCCAACTCGGCGCCCTGCTCTCCAATGGCCTGCTCATCCTGCTGATTGTTGTCTTTATCCTTCTTGAAGCGTCCGGCTTTCCCGAGAAGATCCGTGCCATCTCGAAAAACTCAACACGCTCCCTCGAGGACATGGGCCAGATCAGCGACAAGGTCTTCCGCTACTTCGCCATCAAATCCATGACGAGCCTTGCAACGGGTGTGCTGGTCACCTCATTCCTCATGTTTGTCGGTATAGACTTCCCCATCCTTTGGGGGCTCCTCGCCTTCCTCTTCAACTATATCCCCAATATCGGCTCCCTCATCGCCGCGGTTCCCGCTGTCTTGCTGGCCCTGCTCCAACTCGGCCTCGGCGCGGGCATCTCCACCGCACTGGCCTACCTTGTGATCAATAGCGGGATCGGCAGTTTCCTCGAACCCCGCCTCATGGGCCGGGGTCTCGGTCTCTCGCCCATGATCGTCTTCCTCAGCCTGGTCTTCTGGGGCTGGGTCCTGGGGCCCGTGGGCATGCTGCTTTCGGCGCCCCTCACGATGGTGGTCAAGCTGGTGTTGGAAAGTAACCAGGAAACGCGCTGGGTTTCTGTCCTGCTCGGCTCCGGCAGCCAGGCAAAAACCATCACGCGAGAGAAAGCATCCCAGTCACGGGAAGTCCAGACTCCGAAAGAAGAGCCCATTTCCAAAGAAATCGGAACAGAAAGTTAAAAGAAAGGGATGGAGCTGCTGAGCGGATTCGAACCGCTGACCTCATCCTTACCAAGGATGTGCTCTACCGACTGAGCTACAGCAGCCCCGAGCTGCACGGCCGGGAGCTTAATCGGCCTGACCCGGTCGTTCGCAAGAGAAAAAACGCCCTTCTTCTAATTCCCCTCGCAAGTCCGGGAATAAACCCCCTCCAGGCGGCGCATCATCCGCTCGCGGGAAAACCGTTTTCGGGCTTCTTCCCAGCGTTTTTCGCGGCTTCGATCCGCCTCCGGCAATCGAGCAAGGAGACCTTCCATCTCCCCGCACCAGCCCATGAAATCTCCCGGTGTCACAAGGCCGCACCCTTCATCGCCCCGGGGCACCACCTCCCCATGAGCCCCCGTGTCTGTCGCCAGAACTCCCGCTCCCATCAAAAGTGCCTCGGCATTAGCCAGGCCGAAAGCCGGGGCACCATGATCCGCATTGAGGAAGAGGTCGGCGGCCTCATAAAGACCCGGCAAATCCGGCGTCTCAATCCGGCCGGGAAAGTGGATCCGGTCCGCCGCGGGTGATTGAGCCGCGCGGCGGCGCAATGCGGGCAGCTCCGGGCCCTCTCCCGCGACGATCAGGCGGGCGCGGGGAACACGTCCCGCCAGGCGAATGAAAGCCTCCACTGCCCACTCCGGGCGTTTGATTCTTTCCATACGGCCGATGGTCAGCAGCAGCGGATCGTCCGCCTCCAGATTCCATTCTTTTCGCACAGCATCGCGATTTCCCATCGGAAAACGGTCGAGATTGATCCCCAGAGGAACGACAGCCGGACGGGGAACTCCGCCAACCTCGCCCCGCAACTCGCGCGCAGTGAAACGGGAGTCCACTATAAGATGACCCCGTCGAACCAGCGACCGCCAGAAAGGCGTAAAGAAAAGCCGGTGTTTATAGTGCCAGAGCTTCCCCAACCTGTCTAGACGAGCCAGCGAATTGCCGCGCCGGAGCGGCGTCTCGCTCCAGAGCGTGCCATGAACCGTCGTCAGGACAGGAGAACGCCCCCCGAAAACCCACTGCGCAGCGATCCCCGCGTAGCCCTGCGCATGGACAAGGTCCGGCTTGATCGAGAGGAGGCGGCGCCGGCTTCCCATGGCCGCGCTGAGGAAAAAAGCCAGGTCATATTGCGCCGGGCATCGTCCCGTCGTGACAATGCGCCCGTTCACCTCGAGAGGCGACAGCGCGGGCCGCCTCGGCAAGGGCGTGGTCCAGACGCTGACCGTATGGCCCGCCGCCATGAGCCCTTCCGCAATGTCCTGGGCATGCCATTCCATGCCGCCGGCGCGGTGATGGGGAAAGCTGCGGCATACGAGCAGAATGTGCATCAGCGAAGAACGCCCGCGCCTCTCAGTATTCGTCCAGCGGGCGCATGCGATAGGGAACGATCAGCCGTGCGCCCATGGGCTGGGAAAGCAACTCCGCGCTCGCCGCATCGATATGTTCCACGCCCTCGCCATGGAGTTTTGGCAGACTTCGAAGCGCCGCGGAGGCCTTCTCCGTGGAATCGAAATGAAAAACCAGGAAACCCGTAAAGCCCGGCTTCAAAGTCGGGATGGGTTCGGCCGTTGGCGTCGCCTCGGGCTTCGGGGCATCACGGCTGATCCTCCTCGAAGACATATCTTTGTCCTGCCCATCCGCGTCCCCTGCCTGGGCGAGCAGGTCCGCCGTCTCCGAGTATTTATGGAAGGCCACGGGCCGGTCCGAAGTATAAAAAAGGAACTGCCCCCCGGAATCGGACATCCGGTCGAGAAATTCCTCAAAAGTTTCCACCGCCGGGACGGAAGCCTCAGCGCGCGGCGCTGGTGCGCTGGCAAACATTTGATCGACAGAATCCGCCTCCGTTGCCTTTTCTTTCATCAGATCATGATCCACGCTTTTCTTGGCCCGCGGCGAAGCCGTCGTTCCGGCATCAGCAACAGGCCCCCGGCCGCGAGAGCCATAGGAAAACATGATCCGGTTCTGATTCATTTTCGCCGACGCCAGTTCTTCCCCATCCAGACCCCCAAACTGGTTCTGAAAAGAGAGCGCAATTTCCTCCCGCGATTCCGCGTCCTCCGCCTCGATCACCATATAGCGCGCCGCTTCATCGCCGGGCTGGGGCGCATCCCACTCGGGCAGCTCTCCTTCTCCCGAAAAGAAATGCTCGGCCGTTTCCCGCGAAGCTGTATCGATGAGAAGGCGGCCGCCCTCTCTTGAGAGAAGCACCTCGATCTCCGCGGGGCTGGCTTGCGATTCAGAGGATTCAAAAGCCGAAGAACTGGCCACTCCAGCAGACGGCAAGCCGGGAAGTGACACGGGTGTCGCCGCTTTCTGGGCAGGAACCTCGTCGCCAAGACTCTGTTCCTTGGCTCTGGAAGATTCAGAAGCCGGGCGCCGGGCGAACTCCTGCTGGCGTTGCTCCGCCCGGAATCGTTCCGGCTCCTCTGTCAGCAAAGCCATGTCCCGTGACTGGGGCCCGGGCCCCTGGGTCGA
>CAYFUR010000116.1:0-11691 GCA_964346275.1 uncultured Candidatus Sumerlaeota bacterium | reverse complement strand
CTCACCCAAACACACAAGCAAACCGGCCCTGGAACATCGCCTTCCAGGGCCGGTTGCTTTCATATGAGCCTCTGATGAATTAAGCAGTCGGTATGAATAGTGCACCTTGTCCCAATGGGGGCCGATTGAGCGTCCTCAATGCGGGACGCTCCGGCACTTTACTTCGAGAAAGGAATCAAAATGTTGGATACAAAAACCACCATGCATCAGACAAAGAACACTCTCCCGGCGGAAGCCCGTGAGAAGATCATCGACGCCTTGCAGGCCCGCCTGTACGACGCGACGGACCTCTACACCCAGACGCGCCAGGCCCATTGGAACGTGAAAGGTCCGAGTTTCATCGGCCTTCATGAGCTGTTTGAGCAGGTCTACACCGACCTGGAAGGTCATATCGACACCATGGCCGAGCGCATTGTCATCCTCGGCGGTACGGCTCTGGGCACCGTTCGCGCCACTGCCGACAACAGCTCGCTGCCGGAATATCCCCACGATATCTTTTCCGGCAAGGCACATGTCGACGCGCTGGCCGAGCGCCTCGCCGATTTTGGAGGCAAAGTCCGGAAGGCCATCGATGTGGCCGACCAGGCTGGCGACCAGGATACCGCCGACCTCTTTACCGAGGTTTCCCGCGCCGTGGACAAATCGACCTGGTTTATCGAGGCCCACATTCAGGCCGATGCGTAAAGAGCGTGGAATGCATCTAAACTGAATGCATCAATTCAAATGGGGAGGCCCATGCGGCCTCCCTTCTATCTTTTAATAAAGGGGAAAAATGATGGAAAACGTCGAAGGGAAAGTCGTCCTCATCACCGGTGCCAGCAGCGGCATTGGCGAAGCGACGGCGCGCCTGCTCGCCGATGAGGGAGCCAAAGTCATGCTGGCGGCGCGGCGCGAAGAGCGCTTGCAGCAGCTCAAGCAGGACATTGAATCGAAAGGCGGCACGGCGGAATACAAGGTGACCGATGTCACCAATCGCGATGAAGTCATGGCTCTGGGCCAGGCCACCATCGACAAGTTCGGCGGGATAGACGTTCTGTTTAACAACGCCGGGCTCATGCCGCTTTCCATGATGGAGAAGCTGCATATCGACGAGTGGGATCGCATGATCGACGTCAACATCAAGGGCCTGCTCTATGCCATCGCGGCGGTGCTGCCCCAGATGCGCAAACAGAACAGCGGCCAGGTGATCAATGTCTCTTCCGTGGCCGGCCACTTTGTCTTTCCCGGGTCCGCGGTGTATAGCGGCACCAAGTTCGCCGTCTGGGCCATATCCGAGGGCCTGCGCAAGGAAGTCGGCAAGGATATCCGCGTCTGCACGATTTCTCCCGGCGCCATCGAGACGGAGCTTCCGACGACCATTACCGACGGCGATATCAAGCAGGGAATGCAGGACGTGCTCAAACTGGCCATTGACCCCTATTCCATCGCGCGTGCGGTGCGCCATGCCATCGCCGAGCCCGCCGATGTGGATGTGAACGAGATTATCGTGCGGCCAACGGCCCAGGAACTCTGATCCTCGGCCGGACCTCAAGCCGGAAAAGACTCCCTCGCCCTGGCCGTTGGCCGGGGCATTCTTTTTGGGCGCCTTTCGAGGCTTGCATCCCGCTTTCAGCCTGTGAACAGTGCCTCTCGGATATCAAACGGCGATTGTTGAATGAAAGAATTTACTGGCAAAATCGGCATCATTGGCTCAGGCGCCCTCGGGGCGCTCTACGGCGCCCGCATGGCCCGCGCTGGATACGACGTGCGTTTTCTCATGCGGCGGGATTACCAGGCCGTGCGGCAAAACGGGCTCAAGGTGAAGTCTTTCCAGGGAGACTTCAAAATCCACCCGCCCGTTTATCCATCGGCAGAGGAACTCGGCCCCTGCGATCTGTTGGTCATCGGTCTCAAGACCATCGACAACGCAGTTCTGCCAGAGATTTTCCGGCACACCACCCATGAAAACACGCTGGTGCTGACCCTGCAGAACGGCCTTGGAAATGAACAACACATCGAGGCCGCCCTGGAACAGATATATCCCGGCAGCCGCCCAGCGGAACGCATTCTCGGCGGGGTTGCCTTTCTTTGCAGCAATCGCATCGCTCCCGGCGTGATTCACCACATGGAATACGGGCGCGTGCGCCTCGCCGAATTTTCCGGTCCGGTGCAAGACCGAACCCACGCCATTGCGAAGCTCTTCGAGGACGCGGAATTCCCCATCGAAGTCAGCGATTCGCTCATGACCATTCGATGGGAAAAACTCGTCTGGAATGTTCCCTTCAACGGGCTTGGAGTGGCGGCGGGGCATGCGGACTCGCAAGCCGTCCTTCAGGACGACGTGCTTAGCAACCTGGCCTGGGAACTCATGGGTGAAGTCCTCTCCGGTGCGCGTTCCTGCGGCGTTGAGATTCCAGGAGAGTTTCCGCGGAAACTCATGGACCTGACAAAGTCCATGGGCGCTTACAAAAGCTCGATGCAAATTGACTATGAAAACGGCCGCCCGCTGGAAGTAGAGGCGATTCTCGGCGAGCCCTATCGCTTCGCCCGCCGCGCAGGTATAGACACGCCTCGCATGAAATTCCTCTACGGCGTCGTTCGCCGGCTCGATCAAAACAACAGATAGACACCAAGGATCATCACATGGAACGCCTGGCGCTCATTCCTTATCCAAAAGAAATCAAGCAACACGCGGGAGCCTTCCAAATTGGCGATGAAACGCGCATCTATCTGGCCCGGGAGGTGGAGAAGCCCGAGCGCCTCGCCGCGCGCCAGCTGGCCGGGTTGATCGAAGACAAGACGGCCCATCGCCCTCCTGTCGATCGGCCCGGGCTGCGTCCCGTGGAAGAAAAGGGATGTATTTTCCTCCGTTTGTCGGACGGAGGCGCCCGGGATGGCCAGGAGTATCGGCTGTCTATCAAAGAGAACTTCGTGGAAGCCGTCTCGCCATCGCTCGCCGGGCTCTTCCTTGCCATGCAGACGCTGAAACAGCTCGTCCGCCAGCACGGCGGCGCTCTTCCCTGCATGGAAATCAGCGACAGTCCCGATTATCCTGTGCGCGGAGTCTATTTCGATATTTCCCGCGGCCGTGTGCCCAGGCTGGAAACGCTCAAGTGGCTCATCGACTGGCTGGCCGAGCAGAAGATCAATATGTTCCAGCTTTATGTCGAGCATGCCTTCGAGTTCCGCTTCAATCCGCGCATCAACTGGGGCCTGGATGCGCTGGCGCCCGAAGACGTTCTGGTGCTCGATGATTACTGTGCCGAGCGCCGTATAGACTTTGTTCCTTCCCTGGCCTCCTTTGGCCACATGGGCGGTGTCCTCAGCCTTCCCGAGTATAGACACCTGGCCGATGTCGAACTGGAAAAGGGCTGGCACGACCTCGACTGGCAGGAGCGCATGGTCGGCGCGACGCTCAACATGAACGACCCGGAAGCGCTGGAACTGCTCGAGAAAATGCACGACTGCTTTACGCCGCTCTTTCGTTCGAAGTTTCTCAACGTCTGCGCGGACGAAACCTTCGACCTTGGCACGGGCAAAAACAAGGAGGCCGCGGAGAAGGAAGGCAAGGCCTCACTGTATTTACGACACATCAACTGGCTGAACGACCTGTCGAAACGCTACGGGCGCAAGATGATGTTCTGGGGCGATGTGATCCTCCAGCATCCTGATGCCATCGCCGATTTGCCCAAGGATGCGATTTGCCTGAACTGGGATTATTTCACGAAAGAGGAATACGACAGCTGCCGCCTGTTCCAGGAGGCAGGCGTCGAGTTCTACGTTTGCCCCGGCAACAGCGGGTGGAACCGGATTTCCAATGCCGTGGAAAACGCCGATCAGAACATCCGCCGCTTTGCCCGCGATGGGAAGAAATACGGCGCCACCGGCCTGCTGAATACCGACTGGGGCGACTATGGACATTACAACCTGTTGGCCGGTTCGCTCCATGGATTCTCTCTTGGCGCTTCCATGGCCTGGAATGTGGAGACTCCGGGCGCCGAGGAGTTCGATGCCATCTGGAATGTCTATACGCTGGGAGAAGAGGACGGCGACGGCGCCGCCGCCCTGCGTGAGATGTCGCGCGACGGGCACCTCTATCTGCCCACCTGGCGATACTTCTTTTATCTCTTCGATGATGATCGGATCCTGAACGACATCGAAGAGTCCACGGCCCTCAAGCTCATCCAGGACAGCCGCCACGCCGAGCGCGTCTTCAGTGCCTATCGCTCCCGCGCCAACGCCCCCGGCTGGATCGCGAATGAGCTGCTTCACATGTCCGAGGTGAACGGACTCTTTGGCGAGAAGTATCTCCTCGCCTCGGAATGGCGCGAGGCGCGGAAGGATCCCGAGCGCCGCACCCGCGAGCTGGCGCTGCGCTTCGATGCCTTTGCCAACCGGGTCGACCAGGCAATCACCCGCTACCGCGAACTGTGGCTCGATCTGCATCGCGAAAGCGATCTCGGCCGCATCCAGATGAAATTCGATTTCCTTGCGGCGGATGCCCGGCGGATCGCGCGGGAAATCGATCCGGATCACAAGGTGGCGAGTTGAAGGGCGGACTTCCCGGCAAGCAGCAGAACCATGCCGATCATCACGTAGAAGAATCCCTGGCGCAATTTGTCGTTGGGCAGGCGGTTGCCGATCCGCGCCCCTGCCTGCACGCCAATCGTGTTTCCCGCGATGAGCGGCAATGCGAGCAACAGGCTGGCTTCGCCCATGAGGCCATACTTGATCGTTCCGACCACGGAGCTGAAAAATACGACGCCCAGGGCAGCACCGATGGCTTGGCGCATTTGAAGCCCCCCAATCGCCGATAAGAGCGGCACCAGCACAATGCCGCCGCCCACTCCCAGCAGGCCGCTGAGAAACCCCACGCCTTCCCCGAGGAGAACCAGGCGCACCGTCCGCCTCCAGCCGCGCCGCGCGGCGCCGCCCTCCCTCTCGGGCCGCCGGCGTTTCAAAACCAGGGCGACAAACAGGATAAAGGCGATGTATAGACTGTTCATCGAGAGATTGAAGAATCGCTCGGACCCCGGTCCGGCCATCACGTCGTAAAGAGACCCGTGAAAACGCACACCGAGAAGCGTGGCCGCCATCGCTCCCCCTGAAACGATGAAGATGTCGTGCCAGCGGATATTCCCCAGTCTTCGATGGCGTGAAATACCACCCGCCGACATGCCCACCATCGCGCAGAGGTTACTCCCCACGGCCAGTGTATACGGTATTCCAAGAAAGACATGCATCACCGGAATGGTGATCATTCCGCCGCTGATGCCGAAAAGCCCCGCCAGAATCCCCACGAGCAGGCCCACCGCCAGAAGCGCCGCCGGGAGCCACACCCCTCCCTGGGCCGCGGCCAGTTCAAATAACCCAATCATCGGCGCGCGGTTCCTCGGATTTGGCCCGCCGCCGGTGCCAAAGCTCCACGGCGTAGTCCACCGCCAGGCCGAAAAGAATCGGCCCCAGCACCAGCGCGGCGATTTCCAGAATCTGGCTCAAGGGAACAGCTTTCTCTTTGGACTTCAGTCTGCCTGCCCATGCCTTAGCGATTCCGGCGCTTGAAGGCAAGAACGTCCTCGATTCCGGCGCGAACAAGCGCGAAATCGTATCGCGTGGGATCCTCGGGATTCAATCGCTTGAGGCGCGCCGTGATTTCCTCCGCCGTCCTCAGATCGGGCGACTTGCGCTTCGTCAGTCCCAGGTGGCGGCAAATACGGAAAACATGGGTGTCGATGGGCATGACCAGCCGGGCGGGGGAGAGGAAGTCCGTCCACAGCCCGAGATCGATGCCGTCCGCCGGCCGCGAGACCCAGCGCAGGAAAAGGTTCATGCGCTTGCAGGCGGATCCCCGCGCCGGAGAAGCGAGAAGAATCGTGTGTATAGACGCCAGGCCGGACACCTTGCCGCCGGCGCGCTGCATTTGCCGCCGCCGGGCCACCAGCGGCGCGACGGGCAGCTCCTGAATCGCCCCGGTAAATCGCGCCAGCGCCGGCATCGCGGTTGTCTCCGACGGATGATCCACCGCCCGCCAGAGCATGCCCAGTGATCCATGGCGCCGCAATGCCTCGCCCAACAGCGCCAGGAAGACCTCGATATCCTCCTCCCGCGCCGTGCGGTAATACAATCCCGCCAGCGCGCCGCGGAGATCTCCGGGACGCCGCTCTTTCAGCCACTCCGCCGGGCGGGGGCCGAGCTGTCCCATCAACGTCTCCAGCAGCCCCAGGATCGCCTTGATGGTCCCAAAGGCGAATGCCGCGGAAATCAGCGCCGCCACTTCCTGGTCCTCGGGACGGTCATAGCGATGGGCCATCACCAGGGGGTCGCCCGCCAGGTATTCCGGCCGGTGGAATTGTTCGTAGAGTTGTTCGAGAAAGGCGCGCTTCTCTAACTCGCGGCGTCCCAGACGGGGCATGTCAGGCGACTTTCCGCGAGAAGGAGCCAGCCGTGACGGCCAGAGAGAGCCGTTGATGAAAAATGAATGAGGAGCGTGAAGAGGTCACGGGACAGACGGTGCTCAGATATCCTCGTCCGCGATTTCCTTTTCGTATTCGTCGTTCTTTTCTTCCCCTCCCAGCATGGCGCCCATGCCAGCGGTGAAGATTGCCGCCACCAGGTTTCCTCCGCCGGGCGGCACGGCGAGGGCGACCACCGTGAAAAGAATCGCGGTCAGGAATGACAAAAAGGCGATGATCGGGTTGCTGAAAAACTCCATGCGGATGGCTGCTCCCTGGGTAATCGAGCTGATTTCCGACTTCTCTACGCACTGCTGCGAGGGATGCAACCCTCTTGCCACTCAGCGAATCTGTTCCACTTCCAGATCCGTCACGCCCAGAACGTATTCCCCGGTGTTATTGATCACAATGCCGAAGACGATCTTGCGCACGCGCGCTGTTCGCGGGTCATAGCCCCGCTCGTTCAGCGCATCAATCTCTTTTGTCGTCATCATGTGAACCGCTTTGTTCGACAGCACCAGCACATCATAGAAGCCCGGCTTGTTCACGTTTCGGAAAGTCCCTTTTTCCGTCACCGCCGCGTTCAGGTAGTTCCGCCCTCCGGCGGGCTTGGTAAACCGCCGCTCGTAGGCGATTCCGTAGCGATCGAGCACCTTGGTCACTGTTTCCGGGGGAAAGCCCTCCACGTCCAGCGTCCTGATAGCCCCATGCAATCCCCCGTCGCTGTTCAGCTCGAAGTCTTTCGCCGCGCTTTGCACTTCCCGCCGCACAATATACTCGCGCAACTCATTCGTCTTCGTGTCCAGCTTTTCCTGCTGCTGTTCCGCCACTTCTTCCAATTGTTGCAGTTCCGCCGACTCATCCGTCGTCGGAACCCACGAGCGCAGCGTCGCCATCGGCGGCTGGGTCACCGGATCTTCGATCACCAGCTCTTCCTGCTGCGTGGGTTCCGGTTCGCCTTCCTCCGGATCGACGATTTCCTCGCCCTCTTCCGTCGAATCCACGCGTGTCGCCGCCACTTCGAATTCGGGGATGACGGGCTCTTCCTCGGTCTCTGGCTCCGGTTCCGGTTCAAACATCCGCGGTGGTTCTGGCTCGGGCGGTTCACGCTCGACGAGGATTTTCATCGGCAAGGGCTTTTCTTCTCTCGGCACCGGCAGCGTAAAGACGTTCAGCACGAACAGGAAAAAGAGGACGATGGGAATGGCCAGCGACAGGCCCGCCCGGCGTTCGGCCCACGTTTTTCCGCGCAGCAGCGCCTCGCGCCGGTCGCCGGGCGCCCGCCCGCGAAGCTCCACCGCCGCAATCGCGAGGCACCCGAGAACCAGCAGCCCCGCTCCGACAAGCGGGTGCATCACCATGCCCGCCGCCACGGAAACCCCGCCAATCCCGGCAAAGACCCAGCACCAGCGCCCGCCATGGAGCGCCAGGTAATAGCCAGTTGCCCAGGTCAGCCCGACAAGCAGCGCCTCGAGCAGTGGATCGAAAGCCAGCTCGGAGGCAAAGCGGGAGACACCCTGGACAAGAGCCGGCAACGCCAGCAGCCAGAAAAAGCCGTGGATGGCCGCGCGGAACTTCGCTTCTTCCTGTCGCGCGTGTTCTGCCATGAAAAGTCCACTCGGGGCGGCTCCGGCCGCCCTTTAATCATCAGTTGTTCGGGTTGATTTCCGGATCGTTCTCGAATCGCTCCAGATCGTAATAACGGATCAGCGCCAGCTTATCCACCGACGAGTTCACACCGCCCTGGTCGCGTCCGTCCTGCCACAGGCTATAGACACGCCCGAAAACCCGCCCCGTCGGGCTGACCACCTTCTTATAGACAAGGGCGCGCTTCCAGGGATCCAGCGGAGGCACTGGCCCTTCCACATAGGGCCCGTTCCAGCCCTGGCGGCCATCATCGAATTTCAGCAAGCTCCAGCCTTCCTCCGACTCGGGGACGTGCCCCGTATCCGCGGCGTATTGCAGAAACGCGCCGGCGTATTCTTCCAGCTTATCCTGGTATCGAATCTCCGCCATGTTGCGCATATAATCCTGCATCTCTTTTTCCCAGCGCGCGTTGTCCTGGGCCACCTGCTGGCTCAGCGAACCGACCGGCCCATAGCCCGCCAGGGAACCCGAGCCCGCCGTCGTCTCCATCGCCCACTGTTCCCACTCGCCGTAAATCTGTTGCTCGTCCGTGGGCACCGCCAGGAGTTCCATGATCTGGCCGTGAAGATTCACAACGGCCGATTGATTTTCCTCCAGGGTGACAAACGTCCCCGTGCGGTTTGCCGTCACGTGAACTTTGCCTTCAAAAACGCTCACCTTGGAAAAGCCACTGCTTCGGTCGACGCGGAAATTTGTTCCGCGCACCCCGGCCGTCAGCTCCGGCGTGCGGATCTGGAAGGCATCGGGCTTGGAACGCGGAGAGACTTCGCTCCAGATCGATCCCGCCTTGAGATCAATCACCACCTCTTCCGAATCATCGGAAAGCAGGGCGATTTCGATATGGCTCTCCTTCGGCAGCCGCAATTCATCACGCTTGTCACGCAGCATCAGGCGCGATGTCGGCGTCTCGCGGGTCCGAATCTCTGTTCCCGTCTGAAGCTGCTTCGCATCCATGGCCTTGTCCCAGGCCGACGCCGAGGCCAGCTTCACTTCCACCGGGAACGCTTCATTGATTCCATAGACCACCGCGTCAAAGCCGCTCTCCACCGTGGGGGCCTCAAAGGACGTGGGAAAGCTCGGCATTTTCGGAGCGCTCTCGCTCGCGGGCTGTTCATCTCCCGCCGGACTTCCCGTCGCCCGGTCCCGCGCCCTGGCGGCCACGCGACGCACCGGCGCGGACCCCCCGCTCGCGAATGGATTCGACCCGCTGGAGGAGGACGAACCGCCGCTCTCCTCGAACGCAAAGGGATTGGCGCTTCCTTCCGCCGGGCCGGACGAGCCGGAGCCGCCGCTCTCGGCCGTAGCGAACGGATCGCCACTGCCCGCGGATTCCTGCGCCGTCTCTTCCCCCATGCCCCCGAACGGTGAATTGGAGCCGGGTGAAGAAGCGTCCGAGCTAAACGGATTGTCAGACTGGGATCCGGAGGAATTCCCAGTTCCGGAGGGCGCTCCGAAAGGGTTATTCGATCCTCCGCCGAATGATGAATTCCCTGACCCCGGGGCCGCAGACCCCGAGCCGCCCTGGATTTCACTCATGGGAATGCCATAGCCGCCAAAGCCGCGCTCTCCGCTTGCGGACGACGATCCGCCAGACCCGAACGGATTCGAGCTGGAGCTGCCGCTGCCGCCCTGGCTCAACTCGCCGCCTCCGAAGGGATCGGACGAACTGCTGCCCGAATCACCCGCCGAAGAAGGGGGACCAAACGGGTCTCCGCTCGAAGAACTGTTCCCCGAATCCCCGGCTCCGAAAGCATCGCTCCCACCACCGAAAGGATCGCTGTCGCCCGAGCTATCGGAAGAAGAATCCGGCGCACCGAAAGGATCGTAATCCGACGCGGATGAAGAGGAACTCCCTCCGGAAGAATTCACATCCCGCTCGATGGACTTCAAATTGATCTTCAGAAAACGCAGATCGCCGTACTCGGTCGAGATAACAACCTCGTCTTCATTCTCCGAGAGAATTTCGCCCTCAACTCGGAGTTCATCCTTCAGGGTGGTCACGACATCGGCTGCCGGCACCGCTGCCGCCCACGCAAGGATGGAGGCCGCGAAAAAAAACACTGCGAATCGGATCACTGACCGCTTTTTCATAACAAAATGGAAACGCCTCGGTTTCCCTCCGTTCGGACTGTCGGATGCACCTTGAAAGAAGCATGGGCCACAAAAGAGACCCCATCAACCAAGGGAAGCCCCCGGACTCTTCCAGGGGCTTCTTATCTTGAGGCAAAAGGAAAGGACGCGGCAAGCCTTACGCACGCGTCGCGGCCGAAAATTATTCGTTCGAATCTGCCGGTTGCGTTGCGGGCTCTTCTTCCCGTGCCGCCTCCGGTTTCTCTTCGCTGGAATCCTTCTCCGATGACGTGTCATCGCCACCGCCCAGGATTTCCTGGCGCACGGTTTCCTTGTCCGTTCCTTCGTCGAAGCGATGGACCTCCACACCCTCGATCACAACCGGCTCTTCCGGCTTATCCGCCTCGCCAGTGGGAACTCGGGCGATCTCCTTCACCACTTTCAGGCCGTCCGTTCCCTCCAGGATTTCCCCAAAGATCGTGTGGCGGCGGTTCAGATGGGGCGTCGGGACTTCCGTGATGAAAAACTGGCTGCCATTGGTGTTCGGCCCGGAGTTCGCCATGGCCAGCAGGCCCGGCTTGGAAAACGTCAGGTCGGGGTGAAACTCATCCTCGAATTGATATCCCGGGCCTCCGCGCCCCGTCCCCGAGGGGTCGCCGCCCTGGATCATGAAATTGGGCATCACCCGGTGAAACGTCGTGTTGTCGTAAAAAGGCTCTTTGTTTTTCTGGCCGGTTTCCTTGTCCCGGTATTCCCGCGTTCCTTCCGCCAGGTTGACGAAATTCTGCACGGTCACCGGCGCCTTCTCTTCGTAAAGCTCCAGCGCGATGTCACCCATGCTTGTCTGCAGCACCGCGTAATAATCTTTCGACTGGTCAACCTTTGGCCCCTCGTCGAGCTGGGCCGCAGCCACGCCCGGTGCCGCCAGGGCTGCCGCCAGAAAACCGCCGAGCACCACTTTGAGTTGTTTGCTGAGCATCATGAAGCCACCTCTTTTTCCGATTAGGATGCCTATTCTCTGCTTGCGCGGGCGAAGAATTCCCCCGCGCAGCGGCGAGGTCAAGCACCATCCCCTCCGTATATAACTGCCAGCCCGCCCCACGCGTTTGGTGTTCCATTTGGCGCTGTTTCCCCCTGGCCCACCTATCCCCCCTCTCCTCAATGTTTGACTCGGTTTTCACCCAGGCGAAAAATGCGAAACCGCACCAAAAGCCCCTCAAATCGCGCCTTTCCTCTTCCGGGCGTCCTTGGCACTCCGATTGCCCTCAAAGCAAGGCGCTGATGGGCCACGCGGCTCGTCAGGCACAACGCGCAGAGCGCGAGGACGGAGTTGCAAAAAGCGCCGATTGGCGCCGCGAATGGCACCCCCGAAACCTCCTCGGAAAAAAATCGCAAACCGGTGATTTTTTCCTTTGACTTCGGCCGCCATTATTGCTTCTCTCTCCGTCCCTTGCGCGGGAGCGCTTCGCTTCCGCGCCTCTTTACGACAACCGAGAGCTTCAACTTTCTTTCGGTTTCTGTTCTTTGAAATCCAGGCAGAGAG
>CAYFUR010000115.1:0-11907 GCA_964346275.1 uncultured Candidatus Sumerlaeota bacterium | reverse complement strand
CCGGTCGCGGCGCATCTTGCGGATGAGCCGGATGCAGATGTCTGAAAACTTCAAGTTGGTAATCAGCACGGTGCCGATGAGCGCCAGGCCCACCAGCATCATCCCGGCGCCCAGCGTGCCGAAGGTGCCCACCAGGCGAAGGCCTTCCCAATTGACCATGAAGGTGCCGATAGCTCCGGCGCGCTGGAATGTTTCGTTTTTGATTTCTGAATCGATGGAGTCGGCCGTGGGCAGGGCCAGCATGCCTGTCACCGCGATGATGACGAGGGTGATGCCAATCAGGCGGCCGGGCGACCAGGTGGCGAGCCGCCCCCGGAAGACCTGGACCGAGAACCAAAACACGACCACGGGAACCAGAAAGGCCACGTATTTCCCAAGAAGAAGGACGAAAAACTCGGCGGCCGTCGAGCCGACCGGCCCCACCAGCGACTCGCCTTCCTGGCCGATCAAAAGAGAAATCAGCAGAAAGAGGCCGATGAGGCCCGTCGCCACGCCACAGGTTTCCCAGATCATCGAGCGGTCATTCCGCTCCTCCGGCTGCTCCAGATGCTCGTTCTTCCTGCTGGCTGCCGCACTGTTGGACATGGAAGGGCCTACTCCTCGGAGAATACAATCCCTTGGAGGCTCGGACGTGGGCGCAAACAGCATCAAGTTGAAATTGGCGCTGTTACCCATTGATAGAAAGTAGGGTAAAGTTTTCGGATTGCGTGATGAAGTCCGACAGATTCGGGTATTTTTGGCTTGGCCACAAGGATAGGCGTTGTCCGAAGCCTGCTTTCAAGGGGGATGCCATGGTTATCCGGGGGCTTTATCTCGTGGATGAGTTGCTTTTGCTCGCTTTTGCCGCATCTCCCGTGCTGGGTTCAGGTGGGCTGGCCCAGGAAAAGAACGCGCTGGGCGCGACCGTGCTGGCGGACCTGTTCCTGGCGCGGCGGATTCGCAACCGCAGGGGAATTCTCCGTTTGGGCCTGGAGGTTGTGGATTCCACTTCCCTGGGGCATCCGCTCCTGGACCAGGCGATTCATGATATTGATCGAAAGAGTGATTTCCCCGGCTTCTGGGCCTGGCAATTCAGCCGGGATCCGTGCCTGAGAACTGGAGCGGATTACCTCCGCCAGGCGGGTTTTCTTGAAAAGAAGGAAAGCCATGCTCTTTACGTGTTTTCCCGGACAGGATTCTTCGAAACGGAAAGCGGCGCGAGTGATGTGATTCTGTCGCATTTCCGCGAGGTGATCGAAAGGCGGGTCGAACCGCATCCGGGTGTGGCGTTTTTGATATTTATCACGTGGAAGACAGGAATTCTGCGCGATCTTCTTGGAGGCCGCTACCTGGGGCGCAACCGCCGCCGGCTCCGTGAAATCGAATCCGGCTTTCCCGTGTCCTTTCATTGTGTGGGTTCGTGGCAAGTCTTTCTTCTCGCGGCTGTGGCGATACTCGGGTGGGCGGAGCAGTGAGGGACTTGGAGCTAATGCTCTTCCATCAGCCCGTATAGACGTTCCCGCTGCTCGTCGATCAAGGCATTGTGGTCGGCGCCGGGGATTTCGATGAAACGGATCATGCGGGGATGGAGCGCGGCGAGTTCCTTGCCCATGGAAACGGGGATCACGTCATCGGCGGTCCCGTGGACGATAAAGACGTCGGGCGGATCACGCCGGGCAGCCATTTCGCCGAGCCGCTTGTCGTTGTCAAAGTGATGAGTCAGCAAAAGGCACAGCGGCCAGCCGACGGTGCGACGGGCCATGGATCGCATGCTCGTGAACGGCGAGACGGCAATGACGCGCTGGATATCCGGGTGGCGGGCGGCGAAGGCAAGGCCGGTGGCCGCGCCGAGTGAATGGCCGAGGACACAAAGGCTCTTGGAGAGCTCCTGCCTGTCGTCGAATTCCCGCGCCGTCGCGCGGAGGGCTTCCTCCGCCGATTCCTGAATGGTCCAGGGTGCGGGCCGGCCCTCATTTACCCCGTATCCCGGATAATCCACGAGCAGGAAGGCGGCGCCGCTCGCCGGGCAATCGCGGGCAAAGTGGCGCCAGCCCAGCGCCGTCCCTCCGTTTCCGTTGAAGACAACCCAAAGCCGGCGGAACTCGCCGCGGGCGGGCACGTAGTAGGCTGTCATGGATCCCTCTGTCGTCGTATAGACGATCTCCTTCATCGAAGGCGGAGCGCCTTCGTAATCCTCCGGCGTATAGCGCCGTGGCAGATAAATGAACCAGCTTTGGAGAGAGAACATCGTTCACCAACGCCTTCCCGGTTGAAAACGAGAGTTTCACCGATGCCGAGCCCAATGGCAAGGCTGGCGTGGTCAGGAGGTCTCCATTTCACCCAGAGGTTTCCAGGGGGCGGACGTTGATTTGCGAGGAGAGGAAGTTTTTCCCTTTGCCGGGTGCTTTCGGGCAAGCAGGCGCAAGCTGTTGAGCACGACGAAGACCGTTCCGCCCTCGTGGCCAAAGACGCCCAGGGCCAGCGGCAGTATTCCAATGAGCGCCAGCGTGACCATGATGGCAGCCGCGCCGACAGCAAGAGAGAGGTTTTGGCGGATGATGCGGCGCGTCAGATAGCCGATCTCCATCGCTTCCAGCAAATCGGGGAGCTGATCCTTGACGAGAACGATGTCCGCCTCCGCGAGCGTCGCGGCCGAACCGCGCATGCCCATGGCGACTCCCACGGTCGCTTCAGCGAGCGCCGGGGCGTCGTTGACGCCATCGCCCACCATCATCACGGCTCCGTCGCGCCCCTGGTCCCGGACCGCCCGCCATTTTTCCTCGGGGCTGAGGTCGCCCCGGACTTCGTCGATGCCAACCTGGCGGGCAAGGCGATCCGTTGTGGTTTGCCGGTCGCCGCTCAAGATGACCGTGGTGAGGCCCATGGCGCGAAGTCCCTCGATCGTTTCCCGGGCGCCTTCGCGGAGGGATTCCTCCAGGTGGAATTTCACCTGGCAATGGCCGTCGAGATACAGGGCGACGGCGGCGTTGTCCGCATGTTCTTCGTGGTCTGGTTCAAGGGCGGCGCAGCCTCGCGGGCGGCCCAGCTCCACGTCCAGATTCATCCAGTCGGCGCGCACGCCACGCCCGGGCAATTCCACCACCTGTTCCAAAGCAATGTTGGCTTTGCCATTGATGCGGGCGACGTACACCGCAACGGCCTTCGAGGCGGGGTGAGTCGAGGATTCTCCCAGTTCCCGCGCCAGGGCGAGCAATTCCTCGTCGTCCTTCTTTTCGCCGTGATGGTCCGCCACCGAGGGATCACCGGTGCTGAGGGTGCCTGTCTTGTCGAAGGCGACGCGCTTGATCTCCGGCAAAGAGGACAAGCCCAGGCCGCCATTGAAGAGAATTCCCCGGCGGGCGCCGGAGGCGATGGCGCTCAGGATTGCGCTCGGTATAGACAGGACGAGTGCGCAGGGCGAGCCCGCCACGAGCAGCACCATCGCGCGGTAACCGGCCTCGCGAAAGGGAAGGCCGAGAACCAGCCACCACATGAGGCCGCCGCCGATGGATATGCTGAGGATGGCGATGGTAAAGTACCGCCCGATTCGATCGGACAAGACCTGGGCGGGGGAGCGCCGCGCCGGAGCGTTTTCGATGAGCTGGATGATTTTCTGATAGGCACTTTCGCTGGCCGCGCGCCGAACGCGCATTCGGGCCAGGCCGTTTCCGTTGATGGCGCCCGAGGGAATTTCGCGGCCTTCTGTTGGCTCGACCGGTTCCGATTCGCCGGTGATGGCCGAAAGGTCCAAGGTTGTCCGGCCTTCCAGGTAATCCGAATCAATGGGAACGCGTTCGCCGGGACGCACGACAATCTCGTCGCCGGGCTGGAGTTCATCGACCTCGACGACCTCGCGCTCCCCGTTCGCCACGCGGGTTGCCCGTCGGGGGAGTTCGCTGGTCAGATCTTCAATCGAGGAATGGGTGCGCCGCCGCGCATAGGATTCCATGGCCCGGCTGGCTCCGAAGAGCACCAGCAGCGTGGCGCCTTCCGCCGGATGGCCAAGGCCCCATGCACCCAGGGCGACAAGGATCATGAGGAAATCGACGTCGACCTCGCCTTTTGCGATGGAATGGGCTGTATCGGGCAAGGGGCGGCGCATTCCCGCCAGAAAAGAGACGAGATAGAAAAGAAAGGCCAGAACGGGCCAGTTTGCTCCCGCGGCCAGGGCACAGAGAAGGGCAAACAGACAGAGAACGGCTGCCAGCGCATCCAGGAGCCATTCCCGCTCCTGGGGATCCCGCCAGATTGTCAAGAGGTGCGACAAAAGCCTTCTCCTTCTCAAATCCAGACCTCATTCTGGTTGGAAGCGGAAGAAAAGGCGAATTCTTTCTTTAGTCGAATCCCCCAATGGGGGGTGGAAGGTGGGAACAGGCTTTGGCATGAGGAAGGGTTCGATTGGCGAGCCAAAGCACCGGCAATTCGGAGGCGCGCGTTGTGCTTGGAAGGGTTCTGTCACTGAATTGTGCGTTGACTTGACAGGCGCTTTTGCGCTTAAAACTCGCGCCCGAGTGATTTAGGGCAACAATGCATTAAAGGGAGTATGAACATCTTGAAGTCGCGCATCACCAGTATTGCCGATAACGCTCATAATCCTCTAAAGGATCGCCGCGTTCGCTGCGACAGCTGCGTCTGCCCCGAGGGCTGCCCTCCCGAGAAATGCGTTCTCAATCGGAAGGGCGGACAGCGCAATCAGCAGGATTCGGAAGGCTCCTCGGGCCGCCTTCAGCTCGCCTCCTGAAACCTCCTCTCAGGGGATTCTCTCCCACACCCCAAGCTTCCCCCTTTTTATTTGCTTGTCTTCAGGCTTGCGATCCAGGTTCGTTTTCATCGGGCGCTTTGAAAGCTCCGGTCTAAAGGACGGGGCAAAGGATTTGAACCGTCCCCGACAATCCGGTGTTGTGCAATTGATGCAGAAATGCCACGGATGAGGCCTTTCGGAATCTACGTTTTACGCCCGGATTGACCTTTTCGAGAGTTGCTCAGGCGGGCTCTGGAAAGAGAGCGAGTCGATGAAGATTCTCGGTATTGATCCCGGTCTGGCCAGCACCGGAGTTGGGGTGATTCTTGTAACCCGTGACAATGCACACCGGTTCCTCCATGCAGGCTATATCACCACTTCCGAGCGCCAGCCGCTGCCCGACCGTCTCTCCAAGATTCACGATTTGATCGCCGGGGCCATCGAAAGGCATCGGCCGGACGTGGTCGCGGTCGAATCCGTCTTTTTCGCCCGCAACGTGCGCAGCGCGGTCCTGATGGCCCATGGCCGTGGAGCGGCATTGCTCGCCGCGGCGCATTCCTCTCTTCCGATCCATGAATACTCCCCCCTGGAGATCAAGCAGTCGGTGGTTGGCAAGGGGCGGGCATCGAAGGAACAGGTGCAGAAAATGATTACGCTCTTGCTGAACCTGCCCTCGCCCCCCTCCTCGGATCACGAATCCGATGCTCTGGCCTGCGCTTTGTGCCATTCCATGCGGTCGAAGTGGGTGGAGATGAAGGAAATCAAGCTGAAGAAGAACGAGAAGAGCGTTTCAGCGGAAGGGAGCCGGCTGGAGGAAAGGCGCGAACTTCTGCTGCGTGTCCGGAAAGGCAGCCGGCGCCGGCGGAGATCCTGAGCCATAAACGGAAAGAGACGAAGAGCACATGGCTCCTCGCCCCCAACACCAGGCTGGTCGTTTTCTGATTGGCGATTCAGACGGCGGGTGTTTCCGCAGCGCGGCGGGCGGCGACGACCTGGCGCGAGCGGGCGCCGAGGGCGCGGGCAGCCGGGTTTGGCACGTATCCCACACGCTCGATGGTTTCAAGAATCAGCGTCTTCGTTTCGTCGTTGATTTTCGGACTGTCATTGATGGCGAGCGAAACCGTCGACCGGCTGTAACCGGTGATGCGGGCTATGTCGCGAATCGTGAGGCCACCTTCGTTTTTCAGTTTAGGCATTGAACCACTCCTCGAGAATTTGATCTAACTGGAAGGAACTTTCGTGCCCATGGATGGGCTGTCGCAGAAAAAACATCACTATTTGGGCGTTGAGTGCGGATTCACGCCGATTGCGCAAACAATTACGCAGCTTCCAGCGCTCAGGGCAAGAGTTTTCTCCCGATTTGGACCACTCCAGAGTGGCTAAAACCGGCCACCTTGGTCAATTTGTGGTCCAAATCGCTGGATCCGTTTAATCCCTGCTAAATTCAGAGTGGATGAATTCAGCCGCGTGAGAGGAAATGCCACCTGAAAATGGTCCAGAAGAGGATCCAAAGTCCCCCTCGTTCTTCCACGCCGCCCCCCTCGGATGGGGGTTATCGTGCCGTTCGGCCGAAATTGCCCTTCGCCAGGGCCTCCTCGCCTGGTACTTGATCGGGATTCTCTCTCTATGTGGCGGCCCAGGCGTTTGCGATCATGGCCGCGGCACAAAGTTACGCCGCGATCTTCCTGGTTGGGCTGCCTTTCGGTATTCTGTTAAAGCTTTGCATCACGGGGAGCTTTCTCCACCACACGGCAGTCCGCCTGGCGATGCGGCGGGCCGAAGAGGAGAGCGCCTAGCCCAGGCGGTCACCCGGCCGGACGGATTCGTGGTTGTCCGGACCGATCAGGATGACCGGGCCGTTCCGGGCGTCCGTATAGACGCCGAGGATCAGGACTTCGCTTTCAAAACCTGCAATACGGCGCGGCGGGAAATTCACCACGCCAAGGACGAGGCGCCCGGGCAGTTCCTCCGGCGCATAGGCCTCGGTGATTCGGGCGCTCGATTGTTTCTCGCCGATTTCGGGTCCGAAATCGATGAGGAGCCGATAGGCGGGCTTGCGCGCCTTCTCCAGCGGGGCCGCTTCCAAGACGCGACCCACACGGATGTCCAGTTTGAGGAATTCGTCGATGCTTGCCTGGCTCATTCCCATTCAATCGTCGAGGGAGGCTTGCTGCTGATGTCGTAGGTCACGCGGTTGATGCCGCCGACCTCGTTGATGATGCGGTTGGATATGCGGGCGAGCACATCCCGGGGCATGTCGTACCAGTCCGCCGTCATGCCATCGGTGGATGTGACGCACCGAACCGCGGCGACGTTTTCGTAGGAGCGGGAGTCGCCCATGACGCCAACGCTCTGCACCGGCAGGAGGACGACAAATGCCTGCCAGATTCTGTCGTAATGTTTGCTGCGGCGCAGCTCTTCCACGAGGATCGCGTCGGCCTCGCGCAGGATATCCAGCCGAGGCTTTGTAATGGCTCCCAGGACGCGTACGGCGAGCCCCGGCCCGGGGAACGGATGCCTTCCCAGAGTTGCTTTGGGGATCCCGAGAAGCCGTCCGACTTCGCGCACTTCATCTTTGAAAAGCTCTCGCAGCGGCTCCACCACGCGCCCGGCGTCGATCAGCTTCAGCACCTCGTCGACGCGGTTGTGGTGGGTCTTGATTTTCGCGCTCGGCCCATGGGTGGAAACGCTTTCGATGACGTCTGGATAAAGCGTTCCCTGGGCGAGGGCATCCGTGCTGCCCACATTGGGGAAAAAGACTTCGACGAATTTCGCGCCGATAATGCGCCTCTTTTCTTCCGGGTCCACGATGCCTTCCAGGGCTTCCAGGAATTTCTTCTGCGCGCGGACCACCTTGAGCTTGATGCCCAGTTCCTGGAACATCTCGCGCACTTGCCCGGCCTCGTCTTTTCTGAGAAGGCCATTGTCGACGAAGATGGCTTTCATCTGGTCGCCAATCGCTTCATGGAGAAGCACCGCCATGACGGTCGAATCGACGCCGCCGCTCACGGCGCAAACGACCTTGCGGTTGCCGACCTCTTCCTGCACAGCCTCTATGGTCTGGGCCACAAAATCCTTCATGCGCCAGCTGCGCTTTGCTTCGCAAACGCCAAAGACAAAGTTTTTCAGCCAATGGGCGCCCTCTTCCGTGTGATAGACTTCTGGATGAAACTGGATGCCGTAAATCGGCCGGGTTTTGTGGGACACCACGGCGAACTCGCAATTGTCGGACGTGCCGATGCGCCGGAACTCCGCGGGGAGCGATTCCACCCGGTCTCCGTGAGACATCCACACGCGGCTTTTCTTCGAGATTCCCTCGATAAGGGGATCCCTGGCCCGCACGTATAGCTCGGCCATGCCATATTCTCTTTTGTTGGAGCCCTTGACTTTTCCTCCCATGGTGCGCGTGAGAAGCTGCATCCCATAGCAAATACCCAAAACCGGCACATCGGCTTTAAGAACCCAGTCCGCCAGCTTGGGGGCCTTCTTCGCATAGACGGAGGCGGGCCCGCCGCTGAGAATGATGCCTTCCGGCCGGAGCGAGCCGATCTTTGCCAGCGGGGTGTCGGGCGGGAAAATCTCGGCAAACACGCCCAGTCCGCGAATGCGGCGGGCAATCAGCTGGGTGTATTGGGATCCGTAGTCGAGAATGACAATCATAGGTGCACGAGGCTTTCGGAGAGATGGGAGGCGCGGGAGGCTGTCCGCAATGGCGGCGGTTCTCTAACGCAGTCCCCACCCTCCGGGCAAGCACCTTAACCCGGGATCGGGAAGAAAGGTGACTTTGGGCCTTACTCCTCATAGATCATCTTTCGGATCATGCCTCCATCAATGATGAAATTCGCGCCGGTGATGAAGTCATTCGCCGGGTCGGCGAGGAAGAGGCAGGTGCGGGCGATGTCCTGGGGGCGGCCGACCCGGCCCGCGGGATGTTGTTCATGGTCTGCCGTTTCCAGCGAATCGTAATCTTCGTTCTGGATCCATCCCGGGCTGATGGCATTGACCCGAATCCGGTCCGGCGCGAGGGATACCGCCAGCGAATGGGTGAGCGCCAGGAGGCCACCCTTGGAAGCGGAATAGGACTCGGTGTGCGCCTCCGACATGAGGGCCCGCGTCGAGGCGATATTGATAATGCTGCCTCCGCCGCGTTTGCGCAGATGCCCCGCGGCTTCCCTCGCACAAAGAAAGGGAGCGCGCAGATTCACCGAAAGCACATGATCCCATTCCTCGACGGCCAAATCTTCCGGGGGCTTATCGATCATGACCGCGGCATTGTTTACCAGCACATCGATGCTTCCGAATTTATCGGCGGACCGGTCGATGAACTCCTGGATTTCCCTGGGCTCCGCCAAATCCACAGCCAGCGCGATCGCATCTCCGTTCTCCTCGCGAATATCAAAAGCGGTCTGCTCCGCGCCGGTGGCGTTTTTATCACCAACGACAACGCAGGCGCCTTGTCTCGCAAAGGCCGTGGCAATCTCGCGACCGATTCCCCGGGCCCCGCCCGTGACGATAACGACTTTTCCCTTTAAGCTCATTTGATCACCTTTCCTGATTTATTTTTGGAATAAATCTCCCTGGATGGTTTTTGTTTTCTCCACGGGAAGGCCGGCGCGGGCCAGCCTTTCGGGAAACGCCTCGAAAAGGCGCCCGGGAATTTCTCCCTTCTCCCGGTTGAGCAGTGCGGCGATTTCCAGGCCGTTGACGACCGCGTCGCCACGGTGGTGGTTGTTCATGACGATCACTGTGGATTTCGCGGCCTGGCCCATGCGTTTGATGCGATCAATCCAGGGGTCCAGCTCGTCCTGGCTATATAAATAATCGTAGCGCGCGCCATAGTAAGGCTCCTCTTCCGCCCACCAGTATTCCTCGTTCCGGCCGTGAAAGCGTATATACGCTATTTCCCCTGTGACTTCCTCGCCCGGGGGAATATTGTTCCTGAGCTGGGGCTGGTCGATATTGGCAAGGGAGACACGGTTTTCCCGAAGCACCTCGAAAAACCGTGGCTTCCACCAATCGGCGTGGCGGATCTCCATGGCCAGGGGCACGTCCCCAAAAAGATCGAACAGGCGCCGGGCGTGATCCCAGTTCTCCCGCGTGGGCCGGAAAGACCAGGGGAACTGGAGCAGCAGGCCCTCCAGCCGGCCGCTTTCCCTGAGTGGCTTGAGGAAGTTTTTGAACGCCTCAACATCGGACGGGTCGATTTTCCGCTCGTGGGTGAATTTCTGGTAAAGCTTGGCGGTAAAACGAAAGCGGGGGAAGGCCTCGATCTGATTTGCCCAGCCGTCCGCCATGCGTGGCGACGGAATGCGATAGAAGCTGACGTTGATTTCACACACATCAAACCATGATGCGAGCAGCGGCAGCGCCTTGAAATCCTTACCGGGTTTCGCGGGATAGACGATACCCTCCCAATCCGAATAAGACCATCCGGCGATACCGATGAGAATGCGGGGCTTTTTGCCGGTGGGGTCCATGTCTTCTGGTCTCCAAGGCAGGATGCGGTTTGGTGAGGGCATGCTGCTCAACTGAGGGTCGGAACGAAAACTGTGCCTTCGATAGTGGAGGCGATCGGTTCCCAGGGAGGCGTGACGGAATTTCGACGGCAGCTCGGGGAGTTTTTTAGAGATCATCCTTGCCGCTGACCCTCCGAACGGCGAGGCTCTTTCTAGGACTTTAACCTACTATGGATGCGAGTTTTTTTTCGAGATGACATCACCCGTAATCATTCAGGGGGGCATGGGCGCTGGCGTATCCCATTGGAAGCTCGCCAAGGCCGTGGCCCGTCAGGGCCAGCTTGGTGTTATTTCCGGGACGGCGCTCGATACGATCCTCGCAAGGCGTCTTCAATTGGGAGACAGCGAGGGGGACATGCGCCGGGCAATCGCTGCCTTTCCACACCAGGATATTGCCCAGGATACGATCGATCGGTTTTTCATTCCGGGCGGGAAAGCGCCTGAGCAGCCGTTTCGCCCGGTGCCGCTCTTTCGCGCGGAACCATCGCGCGAGATCGCTGGCCTCGCCGTGCTTGCGGCCTTCTGCGAGGTCTGGCTTGCCAGGGAAGGACACGACGGACCGGTCGGCATTAATCTCCTGGAAAAGATACAACTCCCGATCCTGACCACGATTTACGGCGCAATGCTCGCCGGGGTGGATTACGTGCTCATGGGCGCGGGGATTCCCTATCAAGAGCCCGGCAACATGGACGCGTTCGTTGAGCACCGGGCGACATCGATCAAACTGGCGGTGGAAAACGAGCTGCCAGGCATGAGCGCGGAGTGCGCTTTCGATCCGGCGATGCTCGGGCCGGTGCCGGCAGAGCCGCTCAAGCGGCCGCACTTTCTCGCCATCGTGTCATCGGCGACTCTGGCCCAGGCGATTCTCAAACGCGCGACGGGCTCCGTCGAAGGGTTTGTGGTCGAGGGATCGACAGCAGGCGGACACAACGCGCCCCCCCGCGGCCAGGCGAAGTTCAACGACCGCGGAGAGCCCCTCTACGGAGAGCGCGATCTTCCCCGCTACGAACAATTTCGCAAGCTCGGCCACCCGTTCTGGATCGCCGGCGGCGCGGGAAGCGCGGCCGGATTGGCCCGGGCCCTGGAAGAAGGCGCCCAGGGAATCCAGGTGGGCACGGCCTTTGGCTTCTGCCAGGAATCGGGCCTGTTTCCCGAATTGCGCGAGGCCGTTTTGAAGGACGTTCGCGCAGGCCAGGTCGATGTCTATACCGATGCCGTGGCTTCCCCCACCGGTTTCCCCTTCAAGGTGATTCGCCACGGGGAAACCCTTTCGGATGAAATCCTCTACCAGGAGCGCAACCGCATCTGCGATCTCGGCTATCTGCGCCGCGTCTATCGCAAGCCAGACGGCGAACTCGGCTATCGCTGTCCCGCACAGCCCGTGGAGTCGTTCGTGCGTGCGGGGGGCAATCTGGAAGACACCACAGGACGCGCCTGCCTCTGCAATGCGCTCATGGCCAACATCGGAATGGGCCAGACGCGCAAGGGAACGGAAGAAGCCCCGCTGCTCACGGCGGGCGACGATCTTGTCAACCTCGGCGCCTTCATGCTCGAGGACTCCACCGATTATTCCGCGGCCGATGTGATCAAGGAACTGCTGGCTGGCGCTTGATTCCGCATTCCTGGCGTGCCTTCCCGATCAAGCCGGATTGCATCCTGACAGCTCGCGCG
>CAYFUR010000114.1:7511-12276 GCA_964346275.1 uncultured Candidatus Sumerlaeota bacterium | reverse complement strand
GTTTGGAGTGCTGGAGCCGTGCTCCAGCCTTCATCCCGGGCAAGCCATGCTTGCCTGCAACAGGGAAGGCGGCGGGGCGCCGAAGCATGGCTTGCGCAGTCCAAACCGGCGGATTCCGTGCTCGATCCCCCCTCATCTGGAGGTGCTCCATTTTGGGGAAAGTCCTGCGGCCGATTGGCCTTGACGGAACGGGGGAGGGGGCGTGTTTACTCTTCGGGCTTCGGCGCCCGGTATCCGGGTGCCGCGAGATGACTTTTCCCGAACGGAAGGGGGTGTTTGCCCTAGTGAGCCACATCAACGTGGAAGATGGCGAACCCATCGATCGCGCGCTCAAGCGTTTCAAAAAGGAATGCCAGAAAAGCGGTATTCCCGCTGAAGTGCGCCGCCGCGAGTTTTACGAAAAGCCCTCGGTGCGGCGGAAGCGCAAAGAGGAAGCCGCCCGGCGCAAGATGCGCCGCCGGATGCTCAAGCTGAAGCGGCGACTCGAAAACATGTAATTCCGTTGGGAATGACGCGAATCCCGATTGCCCAGCCTTCCGAGGCTGGGCAGTCTTTCTTTTAAGGAATCCTCCAAAGAAAGTTCATGCCATGGAGACCGTGGTCCTTGCGCTGGCCATTCTGGTGATTCTCGTGGCGGGTTATTTTCTGCTCGTCTTTTGTGTGGGAACGGTTGTTATCAAGAACAGCGTGGATCACTCGGGCGATATCCGCTTCCTCACCTATGATCCGAATCTCCAGCCGCCGCATCCCCTGGTTCTCGAAGAAATCAATCGGGGCTATCATGCGCTGGCGCCCCGCGGATTCGAGCTGGTGGCCTACCTGTTCCAGGAGGGCCAGGTTCCTGGTGCGATGAGCTATGTCACGCTGATGCGGAATCCTGAAACGCGCGATGGGGCGGCTATCATCACGCTGCGTTCCGAATCTTCGCCGGCTCCCGCGATGGTCACGAACTATATCGAATTCAGCACGGAATATACGGATGGCGAAGAGATGAATACGAACAACAGCAAGGTCGCCCTTGGGACGCATTATTCACGACCGGGCAAGCGAGGCTTCCAGTTTCCCGGAATTCGAGATGCCGCGGAACTCTATCGCTGCCACCAGGATTTGTGTGAGGGGTTGAAATCGGGCTCGAAAGTCATGCCGCCGGCCCCCGCGGAGGCCGTCGGTGAGTTGGTGAAGGCCATGAAAAAGGATCTGGAATATCAGGTTGAATGTGGATTGCTTTACCATGATCCGGCACTGAACCGCTATCGGTTTACATGGCGCGGCGCCGTAAGAGGCGTTGCGCTGAATGTGTTTCCTTTTCTTCAGATCCGGACACGGCTGCGCCAGCGGCGGGACCTGAAAACCCTGGAGAGGATCCGGGGGGAAAAAGAGTCTAGCGCTTCAGCACCGTCGGTTTCGTGATCGTCCCATCATCTTCGTTTGTCACGAGAAAATACGTTTCGCCCAGGTGCTTGAAGCTCCTTTGAATATACAACTTTTCCTCCGTCAACCGGTCGAGGCGTGGAAAGTCTTTTGCTCGAATCACTACATCCACCTCGGCTTCCCGCGAGAGAGCTTTGCGAAGGCTTGTGCTCTGGTTATCCGTTCCCTCCGCATGCTCGAAGGTTTCGTGAAGATAAAAGACAAGGCGCAGATCCTCGATCTCGTAGAGGAAGAGGCGGTCGTCTTCGTCGACGAGGCGATTCACAATATCCGCGGACGAGGGAGCGGTGAAGCGGTCTTCCAGCACCCAGGCCGCGAAAAGCGTATAGACGATAAAGCCCGCGAGGATGAGCGCGGTGGCGGAGGCATAGATCCTTCCCACCCGGCGGCCGAGGAATTGGCCCCAGAATTGGCGGATCTCCGTGCTGGAGCCGCGGCGAGCCAAGGGCTTTGCCTTGCCCGTGGCCTGGTGCCACATGAGGCCGGCGAGGATGAAGGCTCCAAAAAACTGGAGCGGCATCAGAAAGAATTCTTCCCGACGGTCCTGCAAAAAAACTACCAGGAGGCCCACAATGACGATCGTATTGCAGAATCGCATCCAGGGGAAGCGAAAAAGCGCCGCAAGCGCGGTTTGACGTTTGTTCAAAAGCAGCATGACCGGAACGACGAGCGACCAGGGGAGCAGGTTGAGGGGCAATTCGAAGAGGGTGTAATACCAGGGCGTCGCCTGGCCGAAAAGGCGGGCAAAGGTGGCGGAATCATTCGAGATAAGAACCTGCTTCACGGCTTCTGTTCCATGGATGAACCCTGCAAGCAGGGCCCATGTTGCCAGCGGGGCGGCGAGGAGAACGAGCCCTCCGCCGATTTCCAGCCGCGAGAGGCGCCGGCCGAAGGACTTTGATCGGGAGATAAGCAGCGTATAGACGAGGGGCGGAAGCAGGCCAAGGGCAAGGCCCGCAAGCCCCGCAGCCAGCCCAGCCAGGCCAATTCCCCCCCAGGCGACAAGCCAGTAGGACCGAGAGTAATCGTGTTCGGAAATGCGGTACCAGGCCCACCATGCGGGGACGAGGCAAAGCGCCAGAAGCATTTCCACGGAAGGCATTCCCGCCAGAAGAAAAAACTCCCATGACGTGCCAAGGATCAACATCGCGAGGATCCCCGTCTCCCGGCCGGCCCGTTTTCTCAGTAAAAGGTACGACGCCCCCAAAGCGGCAAAGGACATTGCCAGCGACGCAATATGGACCGTGATGTCGGTGATTCCGCCGAGGATGGCGCCCCAGGCGGCCTGCCACCAGAAAATCAGGGGAGGAGTGGCTGCTGGAACTCCTTCGTAAATGGAGGGAAGAAGAAAGCGGCCTTCGGCAATACTGCGCGCTCCCAGAGCGTAGAAAGCCTCTTCTTCCTGGAAAAGCTGGTTCGCGCTCGTACCCAGTGCATAGACAAGAGCAAGCAGGAAGAACACCGCCGCGGCGAGATTCCAGCGCGGGGTGCTTTGGATACGGATTTCCGGGTGGTGGTCTTGCTCCTCCGCCGGTGCCGCGGGCGTTTTTTCAGCTAAAACGAACGTGCGGTCGGAAAATTCGCCAATGGGCTCGATGCGGAGAGGTGTCAGGCCGGCCGCGGTCAATTCCGAAAGAATCTGGCGGTGCGAACACCCGGCCTTGGCCAGATGCCGCGGCCGGGCCGACTTGCCGCGTTCGCGATCGCGCTCGCGCTTCATGTGGCCTTTCAGGCTTTCCTTTGTCTTGTACTGCACGAGGACATAGCGGCGAGAAGCCCCGGCAAGGCTCTTGAGCAACTCCACGCGTTTTGCAGAATCGAAATAATAAATAAATCGAACGGATGCGATCAGGTCGGGCGTTTCTGGAAGAACCTCGTTCAGATGAAAGGCATCTCCCTGAAAAACCTCGCCCTTCAGGCCAAGTTCTTTGTGAACCCTCGATGCCATCTCGAACATTTCTTCGGAATAATCGACTCCGTAGACCCGGTAGCGGTGTTCCTTCCACGCAGAAAAGAGACGGCCCGGGCCCGCGGGCACGTCGCATACGGAGCGAACCCCTGGCAGGTCTTCGATGCATCGGGCGAGGGCCCGGCGTTCAAAATACATTTTCAAGCGCCCCGTTAGAGTCGGGCGCTGGCGCATGGCCATATAAGCTTCGGGATTTCGGAAAACGGGATATTTGGGCGACATGGGCATTTCAATATCGGGAGCTTATCTCACCGGGCGGACAAGAAGCTTTTTTGAGTTCGAACGCTGCTTCGCCAATCCTCATTTTCTCGGTCAGCAAAGCCGGACCGTTTCGCGACCGCCGCGCGGATCATCTGTAACTCGGGACAGTCCACGATTCCACCGAAAACCACCGGGGTCTCATGGCATCGACCGGTCACGGACGGTCCTTATTTTGCGGGAAGGTACAATGTGTTATCAAGTGGGAGATTGGACGATGATACGTTGTGGACAAATACGTTTACTCCTCCCATTCTTGCTTTTCCTTCCCGCATTCCCGGGCAGTTTGGCGGCCCAGCCCGGTGAACGAGCCCAGGTGATCGAGATTCCCGCCGGGGAATTCAACTTCGTGCCGAAGCCCGCTCCGAATGCAGGGGCGATCCGCATTAACCAGTCTGGGAATGATTTGTCTTTTCAGCAGAACGCCTCGACGCCTGGAAACTGTTTCGGTTTCGCGGAGACCGAGCTGAGGAACATACCCGAAGGCACGGGGCGAGAAGCCGACCAAATTGTCATCGTTGTGGATTTCAGCTATGCTCCCCAGGCCGCGCCCGTTCCGATGCCGACTTTTCGCGCGCGGATCAATGAAAAGGCGTCCGATGGCCGATTCTTGACGGCTGTGACGTCGGCGATGCCCGAAGACGCCTTGCGCGATTTTGGAGGCCAGGGTTCTCTCCGCATGTCGTTTGACCGGAACCGGCTTGGGAATAATGAGGACCTGGTGCTTTCGCTGGATTTTTATCATTTTTCGGGTCCTGACCCGAACCATAATCCCAACTTCAATTTTCTCGTGGAGGATGTTGGATACTATCTGACATCGGGGGATGCGCATTCCACGGCGGAGATCTCCTCGGCGTATATCAACTCCAGCGAAGACCTGGTGATGAACATCCGCGATGGGCGGGATGGCATTGTTTTGCGAGGAAGCATGGACCGCTATGCCTATGATGGGCAGTATCTTGTGGGGTTAGACATCTCCGAAACCTCTCCGCCGATTTTGAAGTCCGGAAAGCAAGCAGGGCCCGAGGGGGCTCTTTACGGCTATACGGCGAACAGCTATTCCGTTCCGTCCGGCCAGGAGATTCCCATCGCCACGGAAGGGTTCGA
>CAYFUR010000114.1:0-7411 GCA_964346275.1 uncultured Candidatus Sumerlaeota bacterium | reverse complement strand
GATGGCCAGACGATGCTCATGCTTTACGCGGATATCGCCAACGAACTGACGGTCTATGAGATCGACGCGCGCCAGCCGCAGCAGCAGCCCGAACTGGCCGTCCAGGCAGCGGGAGAGATTGTCTCGGGGCGCATGACGAGACCGGTCGAGGCGGCCAGCCGGTAGGGGTGATGATGCAAGGCAGGGTGGGCGATGATGGAAACACCGCCCACCCCTTTATTCCGCCGGGTTACTGGGTTGTTTGTTCGTCCGCCTTGGATTCGGACTTCTCCGATGCCAACTTTTTATCGATTTTCTCCAGATAGGCCGCGGGGTCTTTCTCGAACTGGGAAACGCAGGCCTTGCAGCAGAAACGGACCAGCCGGTTTGCGTGGACATATTCCACCGGTCCGCCCATGGCATCGAGAGGTTGGCCGCTGACGACGCAGATGTCCAGGGGGTAGCCGGCTTTTCTGGCCTCGACGATCTTCGCGTCCATCTTATCAAGGCTTTCCGACACGTTTTCTTCGAACTTCGGCAGGCAGCCCGCGCAGCAGAATTTCACGAGACGGTTGCCATAGACCTTCTGGATCGGATCGCCCATGGATCCGAGTTCCGCGCCACTGATGGGACATTGCTCCAACGCATAGACATCATTCTGGCGCTGGACGATTTTCTTGTCCGCTTTGTCCAGGAATCTGGCGGGGGAGTCCTTGAATTGGGGAACGCAGCCCTGGCAGCAAAACCGAACTTCGCGCCCTTCGTGAATAAGAATGATCGGTTCGCCCATGGAGCCAAGTTCCATCCCGGAGACCGGACAGGTTTCGAGCGGCCAGGCGTCGCCAATACGTTTCGATTCTTTTTCCGCGGGCTGCGTGGCGGGCTGGGCCGTGGGTTTTTTGCCATGGTGGTGGCCCTCGTGGTTGTCGTGTTGCTGGGCAATCGCCGGGAGGGCGAAAGAGAATGCGAGTAAGAGTGCCGCGAGAAGGTTCTTCATGGGATTCTCCTTTGGATCAGGTGGCGGGTTCCGCGGAATCGGCCCCGGGGGTCGAGTTCCGGCGCGGTTCGGCGATGGAAAGACGCATCTCCTCCATCGCGCTATATAAAGTGGGGACAACAAAAACGCTGACAAGAACGACGAGCATCCCGCCAAAGACGGGAATCGCGAGCGGCGCCATGATTTCGCTGCCCTTGCCCGTGGAGGTGAGGACGGGGAGCAACGCGAGGATGGTGGTCGCGCTGGTCATGAGGCAGGGTCGAATGCGGCGGCGGGCCGCATGAATGATCGCGGCGCGGATCTCCCTTGCCGTGTTGGCGGGGTGGACGGCGAAGCTCTGGCGTATATACGTGGCCATGATCACGCCATCATCCGTGGCGATACCAAAGAGAGCCAGGAAGCCCACCCACACGGCGACGGAGAGGTTGACTTCTCCCATGTGGAAGATATCGCGCAGGTTGGCACCAAACACCGCCACATCGAGGAACCATGGCTGGCTCCAAAGCCAGAGAAAGACAAAACCGCCGGACCAGGCCACGAAGACGTTGGAGAAAACCAGCATGGTGACGGCCACGGACTGGAACTGCATATACAGAATGAGGAAGATGAGAAGCAGGGCGAGCGGAAGAACAAGAGCAAGCGTTCGCGCGGCTCTTACCTGGTTTTGATAGCTTCCGGCGAACTCGTAGGATACGCCCGCCGGCAGTTCCGGATCCAATTGGCTTTGCAAGACGGCGCGGGCGTTTTCCACCACATCGGTTTCCGCGTGCCCCTCTTGCTTGTCGAACAACACATAGCCAACCAGGAACGTGTCTTCGCTTTTGATGGACTGCGGGCCGCGGCGATAGTCGATCGTTGCCAGCTGTTCGAGGGGGATCTGAACCGGAGGGCCGCCCATTTCCCGCGGTGGTCCCGGCACGAGTATATCGCCGAGTTGTTCGATGGAATCGCGCAGCTCTCTCTGGTAGCGGACGCGCACGGGATAGCGTTCGCGGCCTTCCACGGTGCGCGTGAGGGGCCGCCCGCCCACGGCGACTTCGATCACCTGCATGACATCTTCCATGTTGATCCCATGGCGGGCGATCGCCTGTCGATCGGGTGTGATTTCCAAATAGGGCTTTCCAACGATGCGCTCGGCGATCACGGCGCTTGGTCGGACACCTTCCACGTCGCCGGACTTGAGAATCTCTTCGATTTTCAGGCCGACGTCCTCGATGGTTTCGAGATCCGGGCCGCGCACCTTGATCCCCATGGGCGCGCGCATGCCGCTTTGCAGCATGACCAGCCGGGCGCTGATGGGTGCGAGCTTCGGGGCGGATGTGAGGCCAGGGAACTGCGCCGCTTCGACGATTTCATCCCAGATATCGTCCGTCGTTTGGATTTCCGGCCGCCAATTGCGATAGGGCCGGCCATCCTCATCAGGGATAAGTTTTCCTGCTTTGTCGCGCCGGTATTCGTCCGCCGCCTCGTTGTAGGCAAAAGTGATCCGGTTGCCATGCTCATCCTGTTTGAATTCGGGCCGATACTGGATCACTGTCTCGATCATCGAGATAGGCGCGGGATCGAGAGGGCTGTCTACACGCCCGATCTTGCCCACGACGGTTTCGACTTCGGGAATGGCCTGGATCGCCATGTCCAGTTTTTGCAGGTAGTCTTTCGCCTCGCCAATACTTGCATGGGGCATCGTGACGGGCATGTAGAGAAAGCTGCCTTCGTCGAGCGTGGGCATGAATTCGCGCCCCAGGCCGGGAAAGGCTTCAGAAAGCTGCTCGCCCGCGCTGGAGTTGCGCAGAGACGATGGCGCCCAGCCAAAGAGCTGGGGAAAGCCAAGCCAGACGCACCCGCCGAGAAGGATCAATAGCAGGGGGATGGAGAGAAACACGGCCTTGTATTGCAGGCACCAGCCTAGAATATGCTTATAGACATACTGGAACAGCCAGAAGAAGGCCAGGAGTCCGCCGACGGCGATCGCGACAAAAAGCAGGTTCTCCAGCGGGGAACGGAGCGCTCCGAGGGGTTCCCAGACGGAAGCGAGGAGAACCGTCACGGCCACCGCGGCCACGACGACGATGGTTAAGTGGATCGGTTTCCAGGCCTTTCGAAGCCAGACCGGCACCTTTGGTGTGCGCCAGCCAAAGAGGAGATGGGCGGCTGGCGGCAGAAGCGCCAAGGCAATGATAATGCTCGCGAAAAGAGCGAACGTTTTTGTATAGGCAAGTGGTTTGAACAGCTTTCCTTCCGCCCCGATCATCGTAAAGACAGGGAGAAAGCTGATAATTGTCGTGGCGACGGCGGCCAGCACGGCGCCGCCGACTTCCCGCGAAGCGCGGTGGAGAACCTGGAACCGTGATTCGGCGGGAGACGCCAGCCGCAGGTGCTGGAGCATGTTCTCGGTCATCACGATGCCCATATCGACAACGGTGCCGATGGCGATCGCGATTCCCGCCAGGGCGACGACGTTTGCCTGGATGCCGCCGATCTTCATCAAAATAAAGGTGAACAGCACGGCGAGTGGCAGCATGGCGCTGATCAATAAAGAGCTGCGCAGATGGAACACCATGAGCAGAACGACGATCATGGTGATCAGAAGCTCCGCCTGGAGCGCGTGTTTGAGCGTGCCAAGGGTTTCCTGGATCAGCCCGGTGCGGTCGTAGAAGGGAACAATGGAGACTTTGCTGACGGTCCCATCCTCGAGGGTTTTCGAAGGCAGCCCCGGTTCGATTTCGGCGATCTTGGCTTTCACGTTCTGGATCACTTCCATCGGATTGGCGCCATAGCGTGCGACAACCACGCCCCCGACGGCCTCGGCGCCGCTCTTGTCGAGGACCCCTCGGCGAAGCGCCGGCCCCATGCCGACGGTGGCGATCTGGCTGACGGTGATCGGGATGCCATCGCGGCTTGTGATGACGGAGTTCTCGATGTCGGACAGATTTTGAATAAAGCCGCGCCCGCGCACAACATACTCGACGCCGTTCCCCTCGATCGTGCGCGCGCCGACATCGAGGTTCGAGCGCCGGACGGCGTGAATGACCTGGCTGAGGGAAATGTCAAAGCTGCGCAACGCTTCCGGTTTGACATCGATCTGGTATTCCCGGACGAAGCCGCCCACGCTGGCGACTTCCGAAACGCCCTTGGCGCCCTGGAGGGCGTAGCGCACATACCAGTCCTGTATAGATCGCAGCTCTTGCGGATCCCATCCGCCCGCTGGTTTGCCGCCGGGCGTCCGGCCTTCCAATGTATACCAGAAAATCTGGCCCATCGCCGTGGCGTCCGGGCCCAGGGCCGGTTTCGCTTCAGTGGGGAGAGTGCCGGCGGGCAGGCTGTTGAGCTTTTCCAGGATGCGCGAACGCGACCAGTAGAAGTCCACATTCTCTTCGAAAATCACATAGATTGACGAAAAACCAAACATGGAATTGGAACGGATCGTCTTGACCCCCGGGATGCCAAGGAGGGCGGTGGTGAGAGGGTATGTGACCTGGTCCTCGACATCCTCGGGCGACCGTCCGGGCCAGTCTGTAAAGACAATCTGTTGATTCTCGCCGAGGTCCGGGATCGCGTCCACGGGCACCGGATCGCGCGGAAAGATGCCCGTGTCCAAAGCAAAGGGAGAAACAATGAGACCCCAGGCGATGAGGGCCGCCGTGACCAGAAAGACGACGAGTTTTTGCTCCATGACGTGTTGTATGAGCTTGCTGATCATTGGGCGGCAAACTCCTGTTCGACGGTTCCGCACTTCAGCATTTCGTCCCCGAAGTAAGGATTCCGAACCTCGGATTCCGTTTGCAGCCAGTCGGCCCCTTCGAAATCGAAAGCCATCGGGCAATGGACCAGGCGGAGCGGCGAATCGAGTGGGTTGCCTTGCTCTTTCACGAGAGCAATCAGGGTATTGGATACACGCTGGAATGTGCGGCGCGCGGAATCCCAATCCTCCGAGGAAGCTCCCTCTTTTGCGGCTTCCGCGAGGGAGGCCATCTGCGCCTCTCCGGCCTGCTCCGCGAGTTCCGAAAACAATTCCTGGGACGATTCCAGTTTATCCGCCGCGAGAGCCGTTTGAAGAGAGATATACGCTTTGAGGATGGGACGGAGTTTTCCCATGGCGTGGGACTTCTCTGCCGACTCGGCCTGAGGCGCTTGCATTTCACCCCCATGGTTGTGCCCGGGCATGGGGGCTTCGCCTTCCGGACTCATCATGCTTGGCTTGGCGACGATTTGCAGCGCGGAATCGATCTGGAACGCACCGTTGACGACGACGCGCTCGCCCTCGCGGAGGCCTTCTTTGACAACGTAACCATTTTCGGTACGCGGGCCGAGGATGACCTCTCGCCCTTCATAAGTTGGCCGCTCTGATTGAGGCTTTTCGACATAGACAACGGCCCGCTTGCCGGTGATGAGGGGGGCGCTCGATGGAATGATCAGCGGTTGAGGCCCCTGATCCAGACGCGATTGCGCCTGGCCTGTGATATACATTCCTGGTTTAAGTTTCTTTTCCTTATTCTGAATCGTCACCCGAACGAGCGTCGTGCGTGTTGATGGGTTCATGACCGGATCAACCCAATCGATCCGGCCGGAGAAGACCTCGCCAGGAAAGGATTCCGCGGTGAAGGTGACCGGGAGATTCCGCCGCAGCCACGGCAAGTCTTTCTCGTAGGCTTCCAGTTCTCCCCATACGGTGGAAAGGTCGGCGATGGTAATGATCGGGGCTTCATCTTGTATATAATCGCCTTCTTGGGCGTGAAGGTCTATCACCGTGCCGCCAATGGGAGCTTTAAGGACCACCCGCTCACGAGCCTGGCCTTCGCGGGCTATGGCGTCGATCTGGGCGCTGTCGAGCCCGGCAAGGCGGAGCCTTTCCCGGGCGGAGGCAACCGCGCGCCGGCTGGAATTCGCGATCGAGGCGGAAGCCTCCCCGGGCAGCCGCTCCATGGCGCGGCGCGCCTGGAGGAAGTCCTGCTGGGTCGCGAGCAGTTCGGGGCTGTAAAGGAGCACCAGGTCTTGCCCCTTTTGGACAACCTGGCCGGAGAAATCGGCGTAGAGCGCGTCTATACGGCCTCCGGTGTCGGCGCTGATGCGGGCGCGGCGCGTGGGGTCGATGCCGATCTGTCCATCCAGGCGGACGGGCATCTCCGCGGGGCGCCTTTCCACGGCGACCGTTTGGATATTGGCCAGGGCGCGCGCTTCGGGCGACATGGAGAGCTGGCGGGTGGAGTCTCCGCCTCCGGACGATGCGCTTTCCTCAAACACGGGCTGCATTTCCATGCCGCAAATGGGGCAATCGCCGGGCTCTTCGAGGGGCGGGACGCAATTCATGGCGCAGGCATAGCCGAGGGGCTCTTGCTGAGCGCTGTGATCATGCTCCCCGGTCGTGGCGGTGGTTACTCCGCTCACCTCCTGCTCGACAAGTTCCATTCCGCAAATGGGGCAATCGCCGGGCTGATCCTGCTGAACCTGGGGATGCATGGAGCATGTATAGATGATCCCGTCCCCATCGCTGTCTTTGGGATGTCGGCCTTCGCCTTGGGCGGATTGCGAATCCATTTCCCCGGGGGCCCTGGATCCGTCTGATGAGGGGGAGGTTTTTCCCGCGCCGAGATTGTATGCCAGGAATGCCGTGATCAGAATGGCTGCAACCACCAGGATTTGCATTCCCGTGGGGATGAGTCTTCTAAAGAGAGCGAGGATCGTGTTCTTCATGGGTTTTGCTCCACTTGGAGGGGCGTCAGGGTGCCGCCGATGGCGCGTTCGAGACGCGCCGTGGCGAGGAGGTAATCCCGCTGGATTCGCAGGAGGTCACGCCGCACGGTGATATACGTGCGCTGGGAGTCGAGAAGGTCGAGAAAGCTGGCTCGCCCCGATTCATAGGAGGCCTGGCTGGCGGCAAAAGCTTCTTCGGCGAGAGGGAGCAGGCTGTTGATGAGAACGGCCCGCTGGGATTCGAGAGTCCGCAGGCGGGGGACGGTTGATTCGATTTCGCCTCGAATGCGGTCCTCGACGGCGAGGATGCGTTGTTCGGCTTCCTGCTCGCGCAACTCCGCCTGCTTTTTCGCGGCGCGGCGGCGTGCGTTGGGAATGGGGATATTGATGCCGGCGGAAACGTTCCAGGCATCCTGGCCTTCGTCGCCGGGGTTGCCCGCGGGGTTGTCGCCGATGCCGATATAGTTCACGCCGAAGGTGAAATCGGGGTAATCGTCTTTGCGGGCCAGCTCTCTCTCGATCCGCGAGCGATCAAGCGCCAGGCGCGCTTTCTCTTTTTCGGGACGTATAGACAATGCTTTCTCGACAAGGATGTCCGCCCGGGCCATCCGGCTGAAAAGGGATTCCCGGGCGTCCAGCGCCGGCACCTCCGGCGTGCGATCGGAGTGAAGGAGGCGCCTCAGGTCCGCTTCGAGGGCCTCGATGGACGCCCCGCCTCAATCTCCGACAGAGGGAAGTGGGAAG
>CAYFUR010000113.1:0-12865 GCA_964346275.1 uncultured Candidatus Sumerlaeota bacterium | reverse complement strand
GTCCCCTTCCCTGCAGTGTCCGCCCAGTGTCCCGGCTGGGCGGACTCTCTTTTTACCCTCCTGATCTTGGCAGACTCTCCTGATTCCCCGATCGAGGCCTGGAATCTCTATCAGTAAAATCTGAACGCCCCATGAAAAAAAGAGGCCCCGCTGGATGCTCTCCATGCGGGGCCGCTTTTTTTGCGATTTTCAGGGGCTCAGGAGGATTCGGCCGTGGCCTCGATGCTGATTGCCATGTGCGCTTTCGCGCCCACGGGGCCCACCATCTTGTCCATGCCGAAATCCGTGCGATCCACGGTGAACTCGGCGTGACCGCCAAGACGATGTTCTTCTTCGCTCTTCGCTTCACCGGTCTTTTCAAAAGGCACGGTGATCGAGTGGGTTTCGCCGTGGAGGCTCAACTCGCCGGTCATCTCATACTTGTTATCTCCAACGCTTTTCACCTTCTTGCTGACGAAACGAATCGTCGGATTTTCCGAGGCATCGAAGAAATCCGCAGAGCGCAGGTGATCATCACGGCGCTCCACCCCGGTATCCACGTTTTCCGTTTTCACATGAACATCGAAATGAATGCGCTCGGGATAATCCTCGTCCCAGTGAATCTGGCCTTGCAGGTCGTTGAACCGCCCATACACCCAGGCCACGCCCTTGTGCTTGATTTTGAAGGTGACGGACGAATGGGCGGGGTCGACACTGAGCTTCGTCGCGGCTTTTTCGCTGGCTGGGCCGGTGGCGGGGCGGGTTTCCTGTGCGGCGGCGGGAGCGGCCAGCATAAGAGACAGGGCTGCCAGCGCGCACCAGAGAAGCGAGGCAGGCGAGACAATTTGTCGGCGGGAAAACAGGCTTTCTGTCATTTCAGGTCCTCCAGAAGGAAAGTTTGAACTTAATTTACAATGTGAGAAAAAGTTGCGGAGCAATCGGAGGACCAGAAACGGAAAACGCCCCCGCTGGCCGCGGCTGGGGCGTAAATTCTTCACGCGCGTTCACCGGGAAGGGTCAGATCGAGTTCTCTTCCTCGCTGATAATGCAGTCTTCGTCGTCCGCGCACATCTCGCAATCTTCCGGGCCGGGACAGTGGAATTCCATGTGTCCCTTCCACGCTTTCAGGAATTCAACCACCGGCTTTTCTTCCTGATGGATAAAGTGCATGAAGGCCATGAGCTGGCGGCGCGTTGCGGAGCTGACAAGGTGTTCAACTTTGCAGGCGTCGACGCTCGCCTGGGATTCGCCCAGCCCCAGGACTTCCGTGAAAAACTGCACCAGGAGCTTGTTGTTGACCTCGATTTCGTGGGCCAGGCGTTCCCCTTCGCGGGTAAGTTTGAGGAAACGATTGTGGTCTTCCTCGACCCAGTCACGGTTCTTCAGGGTCTTGATGCTGACCGAGGCGCTGCCAGCGGTGATTTCCAACTCCCGCGCCACGTCGGTCACGCGGGCGTATCCCTGGCGCTTATGCAACTCGTGGATGGCCATGAGATAATGGGCCATGCTGTGAGTGATTTCGTTGTTTTCGAATTCTTTCCATTCTTTCATGATCAACCGCCCGGTCAAATTCACGATTTCAGCACAAGCCTACCCCCTGGCATGGTGAAAGGCAATCCCGTTATGCTTAAGCTGTTTGAACAAACTGCGAATCCTTGCTTCCAGAGCCTTTGTTTACAGACTCTTTCGTGCGGGATAAGCCAAACACGCGCCGATAGAGATTGCTGGAGAGCAGGCCTTCCGGGTCGCAATGCTGTTTTAACTCGTGGAACTTCTGAAGGTTTTCGGCAGGCAGGTATCGCTCGATCGTGCCCGAGCGCATGGTCAGGTCTTTAGCAAAGTAAAAGCGCCCACCCGCGCCGAGAACCAACTCGTCCATTTCGTGGCAAAGATCCCAAAGGCGCTCGCGATTCCGCCGCGTGACCGGAAAATCCAGGGCCAGGGAGAACCCATCCACGCTGTGGGTGATGAGATAGTCGTCAGGAATATGCTTCTTGGTGACGCCGAGATAGGGGCGAATGCCAGAGCGTTGGGCCAGGCGTACCTGCTCGGTGAAGACCCGTGCCGCGTTTTCCTTGGGGATAAAGGACTGGTATTGGATCAGGCCGTTGGGGCGATAGCTGTTCTTCCAGTTGGGGACGTAATCCAGCAGGAAGTGAAAGGCGCTGTGGCTTTGCTGATAGGGCTTGCCTGCCCCCGGTTTGAACTGGGCGAGATACTTGGCTGTGTTGATCATCCACATGCCTGGATCGTTGACGAAGGGTTTCATCAACTTCCAGAGGATTGCCTTCGGGAGAAGGCCCATGATCGATTCCGGGAGTTCCTGTTTCTCGAGGCGGAGAGTCTGGGCGGGCATGGGATCCTCGCCGGGGTCGAGCTGGCGGGCGAAATGCATTTCTCCCCGGCCGATACGGTCGCGGCGGCTCGGGAAGCAATCGGCCCAGCCCACCATGTAATCCATGCGGCCGGCGTTTTCTTCGAAGGAGTCGATCATTTCGTAAAAGTTATGCACGCGCTGGGGAGAAACCTCGAGAACGCCGCTGTGGATCTTCTTCATCTGAAGGGTGATCTTTGTAATGGCGCCAAGCATTCCCATGCCGCTGATGGCGCCGCGAAACAGCTCGGGGTCGGACTCGCGGCTGACTTGGCGTGTTTCGCCGGTGGGCAGGAGGATTTCAAACTCCTGAACGTAGTTGCCGAAGGGGCCTTTCTTATAGGCGTTCTTGCCATGGATGTTCATGGCGCAGCAACCGCCCATGGTGGTAAACATCGTGCCGGAAACAATCGGCGGCCACCAGCCATCCCCCAGGACGAATTGCCAAAGGTTGGCGATGGTAATGCCCGCCTCGACGGTGATCAGCCCCGTTTGAGGGTCCCATTCGAGGATGCGCCGCATGCGCGAGAGATCGAGTACGATCTCTTCTTCGTTCTGGAACGGATCGCCGTAGCTGCAACCGCCGCCGCGAAAGGCGATGGTGCGGCCCGATTTCCGCGCGAGATCGAAGACTTCCTTGATGCCCTCAACGGTCGACGGACGGAACACGTGGGCCATGGTGCGCTGGGCCATGCCCCAGGATTCCACCCATTCCAGGTGATCGGCGGGCAGGAGCACGTCGGGCCGAGGAGGCGAGGGCTTGCCCGCGCTCTTGCGGCGCGATTTCTTCTTTATGCGGACGGGCTTTGGGTGGGGGCGGCTCATAGATCTTTCCCGCGAAACAGAAGTGATGGAATACTACGGATGGCCAACATGATTGGCCACCAGATTTTCGGAACATAGGCGACCGCGTTGCGGCGCTGGAGCGCACGGTGGATACGATTCGCCGCGTCGTCAGCATCGATCATAAAGGGCATCTTCAGCCCCTCGGTCATGGGCGTGCGGACAGGACCGGCCTTAATGGTGACGACGGAAACGCCCCGGTGGCCCAGGCGGTTGCGCAGGCCTTCGAGATAGGTGTTCAACGCGGCCTTGCTCGACCCATAGACGGGCTGGCCCTTGCGGCCGCGATCCCCCGCGACCGAGCTGAGGGCCGCGATGGTGCCGGTCTGCTGGCGCTCGCAACGAATGGCTGCCTGGTTCAGCCAGGCAATGGCGCCGAGCACATTGACTTCGTAAACTTTCCTGTCCTTCTCGAAATTGTATTCATCGCTGGCCACCGGCGGCATGACGCCCGCCGAATAAAAGAAGATCTCCATGCCGCCGATGTCGTGGGTGATTTGCTGAAAGAGAGCGGGGATCTCGCCATAGTTGGTCACATCGTGGGGATAGACGTGGACGCGGCCGGGGGAGCGTTTGTTCATGCGTTCCGCCAGGGCGTTCAACTCGTCCTCTCGCCGGGCCACCAGCCCCAGGCGATAGCCCGCGCGGGCCAGTCGAAGGGCCAGGGCCTTGCCCATGCCCGAAGACGCCCCCACGATGATTGCGGCTTTATCTTTTGTCATAATGATCCGTCAGAAAGGAATATAGGGTTCAGGCAATCGTTCTCAGCCAAGGTTCCCAGAAAGGGGCAAAGGGTGTCCGGCGGGCAAGACGGAAGATGCCTCGGGCGCCTTTGAAATCTATCGCGATCCCCAGCCGCCCTGCTCGAGAAGCGACCGAAGCCGATCATCCCGCTCGCGGGGATCCTCCTCGCGCACCTGGAGAAAACGAAACACGTATTTCCCGATCATGTCGCTTTCCAGGTTCACGCGCTGGCCCGGTCGTTTCCGCGCCAGCGATGTGCGATTCCACGTTTCGGGAATGATCCAGGAAGAAATTTCCTCCTCCGTCAGATCCACAACGGTGAGGCTGATTCCATCAATGGCGATCGAGCCTTTCGGAATCGTTTGTTCGATGATCTCGCGGGGAGCGCGCACGCGCAGCTCCCAGGCGTTATCCACCTGGCGGGCGGAGAGGAACTCCCCGGTCGCATCGACGTGTCCCGCGACGAGGTGTCCCCCCAAGCGGCCGCCGAGTGTCATGGCGCGCTCGAGGTTCAGCCCGTTGCCGGGCTGGCGCTCGCCCAGCGATGTTTTCTTCATCGTCTCCGGAGATGCGTAGGCCGTGAAGCCCGACGAATCCACGGTTTCGACAGTCAGGCAGCATCCGTCCACGGATATCGAGGAGCCGGGGGAGATTCCACCCAGAATTTCTTCGCAGGTGATGGCCAGGCGGATATCCGATCCCATTGGGCTGACGGATTTCAGGGTGCCGATTTCTTCGATGAGTCCGGTAAACATGACGCTTTCCTTTCCTGCCACCCCCTGACTAACGAAGGAAATCGTCATACCACAACGGAAAACGCTTTTCAGTGTCGGCGCAGGGTCCTATCCTTTGAGTTAAGGAGATTGCAAAATGCCGACCCAGAAACTGTCGATCAACGAACTGGTGATGCTGCTGGCCCTGGACGACGACGAGGGCAAGGTGCGCTGGAGCGTCTCGCCCTACCTGGATTATGCACTGGCGGGCGGCATGCTGGCCGAGTTGGCACTGAGCGACTTCATCGGAGTGAATGCCGATGGCGGCTTGTCCCTCAATGAATCGCACCAGGAGACAGGCTCGGCGTTGCTCGACGAGATTCTTGCGTGGTTCAAGAAGGGCGACCACCCCCACACAGTCTCCGGATGGGTGACGGCGGTTTCCACACTTCCCGATCTCGACCACCGCCAGATGGAGGAGCTGGTCGAAAAGGGCATCCTGGAAAAGAAAAAGGGGCATTTCCTCTTTATCTTTCCCACCGATGTCTATCCCATGCCCGACCGCACGCCCGAGCAGGATGTGATCGATCAGATCCGCGAGGCTGTGATGGGTTCCGAGCCCGTCCCGCGGCGACTGGCAGTGCTGATCACCATTGCCTGGGGTGCGCATTTGCTGCGCGGGCCGCTGAGTGTAGAAGAACTGGAGGAGCGCGAAGACCGCCTGATCCAGATTTCCCGGGGCGACGTCATCGCCGAGGCCACGGTGGAACTGATCCAGCAGGCCGAGCGGGCGCTCTACGTCGCTTCGTCTATACCATTCATGGGGCTCTCGCGGTTCTGACGCAAAGTGGCCACGGATGGCACGAATCGTCAAATCATCATCGTCTTCGTTATCGAAAGCATATGCGCGGAATTGTATGGGAGCATCTCTACACAGATGCCCCTATGACCGCCGCGCTTTGGCCGTCTTCTTCGCCGGTGTTTTCTTTTTCTTCGGCGCGGGGTTGACCATGTCGGCGAGGAACCGCCCGGTTTCGCTGCGCTTGCTTTGGACGATTTTTTCCGGCGCCCCTGCGGCGATGATTTCACCGCCCTCCTCGCCTCCCTCCGGGCCAAGGTCGATCAGCCAGTCGCAGCTCTTGACCACGTCCAGATTGTGCTCAATCACAACCACCGTTGAGCCGGTATCCACGAGCCGGTTCAGGACCTCCAGCAGCTTGTGCACATCCGCGAAGTGCAGGCCCGTCGTGGGCTCGTCGAGTATATACATGGTCCGTCCGGTGTTGCGCTTGGACAGCTCCCGGGCGAGCTTGATGCGTTGGGCCTCGCCACCGGAAAGCGTCGTGGCCGGCTGGCCGAGATGGATATAGCCGAGCCCCACGTCGTTCAGCGTTTCCAGGGGGGCACGCACCTGGGGGACGGATTCGAAAAGCTCCGCCGCCTCCGCCACCGTCATGTCGAGGACATCGGCGATCGATTTGCCCTTATACTTCACCTCCATGGTTTCTTCATTATAGCGGCGCCCGTGGCATGTTTCGCATTCTACATAGACATTCGGTAAAAAAGCCATTTCCACCTTCACATGGCCCTGGCCGCCGCATTCCTCGCAGCGGCCGCCCTTCACATTGAAGGAAAAACGGCTCTTTGTATAGCCGCGCATGCGCGCATCTTCCGTCAGGGCAAACAGCTCGCGGATCGGGTCGAACAGCTTGGTATAGGTGGCGGGATTGCTCCGCGGGGTGCGGCCAATGGGGGACTGGTCCACATTGATGCAACGGTCGAAGTGCTCGAGCCCTGTCACTTCGTCGTAGGGGCCAACGACGTTGTGCGACGACTTGTAGCAATGATTCATCAGCGCCGGCAGCATCGTTTCCATGATCAGCGAGGATTTGCCGCTGCCGCTGACCCCGGTGATGCCGATCATCATGCCGCAGGGGATTTCGAGGCTGGCATCACGCAGATTGTGCAAGCGGCAGCCGTGGAGGCGCAGCCACTTCTCACCCGGCTTGCGGCGTTTCTCCGGCAGCGCGATCGACAGGTCGCCCTTCAGGTACTGGCCGGTCAGGGATTCCTTCTTCTTTGTGATGGCGGCGGGCTTGCCCGAGGCAACGATATAGCCGCCGTGGTTGCCGGCCCCGGGGCCGAGATCGACCACATGGTCCGCCAGGCGGATCGTTTGCTCGTCGTGCTCGACCACGAGCACCGTGTTGCCGTGATCTCGGATATTGCGCAGCGTGTTCAGCAGCTTTTCGTTGTCGCGCTGGTGCAGGCCGATGGAGGGCTCATCCAATATATACAAAACGCCGGTCAGCCGCGAGCCGATCTGGGTCGCCAGCCGGATGCGCTGGGCCTCGCCTCCGGACAGCGTTCCCGCCGGCCGGTCGAGCGTGAGGTAATGCAGGCCCACGTTGCCGAGAAATCCGAGGCGGTCGACAATTTCACGCAGGGGCTGGCGGGCGATTTCCGCTTCCTTGCCGTTGAACTTCAGCGAGCGGAAAAACTTCAGACAGGAGAGGATATCAAGACGGCACGCCTCGGCGATATTCAGGCCGCCCACGGTGACGGCGAGGCTTTCCGGCCGCAGCCGGGCGCCTCCGCAATCGGGGCAGGGCGCTTCGCGGAGGAATTCCTTCAGCGCGTCGTATTCCTCGTCGTCCTCCGCCCGTTCCAGCTTGTCCTCGAGACGTCCCAGCAGCCCGTGCCACCGCGAGAGGTCGGCTTTTTGCCGCCGCTTTTTGCGCGTTTTCTCTGGATGCCTCTGGTTTTCGGGAAAGCCGTGGAGGAGAATTTCCTTGTGATCCTCCGGCAGTTCTTTCCACGGCGCGTAGGTGTCTATATCCAACTCGTCGATCACCGCAAAGAGCAGCCGCGCGTGGTCGCTCGTCTCCAACAGAATTTCGCGGCTGCGGCCGCTCTTTCGTGAGAAGAAAGGTTTCCAAGCGGAGACGGCGCCCTGGCGGAGCGAAAGCGTCTTGTCGGACACCAATCGGTCCTCGTCGATTTCCAGCGTGGTGCCGATGCCGAGACATGTCGGGCAAGCGCCATAGCGCGAGTTGAAACTGAAATTGCGTGGCGCCAGGTCGATGACCTGGGGGCCGTGTTCCGGGCAGCCCAACTCGCGGCTGAAGGTGCGTTCGCCCTGCCAGTCGATCCCTTCCGGATAGATCCCCTGGCGGTCGGGCAGCGTTTCCAGGATCACCAGCCCCTCGGCCTTGTCCATGGCGATGCGGATGGCCTCGAGCAGGCGGTGCTCCGCGCCGGGATTGATATAGAGCCGGTCGATCACCAGGGAGACATCGTGGCGGAATTGTTTTTTCAGTCGCATGGTGGGATCGAGTTCCGTCATCGATCCATCCACCTTGGCGCGGACAAAGCCCTCGCGCAGAAAGCGCTGGAACAGCGCCTGGTATTCCCCCTTGCGGCCGCGAATCACCGGCGCCATGACCACCATGCGCGTTCCGGCGGGGAGCTCCATTGCCCGTTTGGCGATTCTCTCCGGCGTTTGCTGCACGAGTTCATGGCCGCATACGGGACACCGCGCCTCGCCCACGGTGGTATACAGCAGGCGCATGTAATCGTGGATTTCCGTGACCGTTCCCACGGTCGAACGCGGGTTGCGGCTGACCGTTTTCTGTTCGATGGAGATGGCGGGGGAGAGCCCTTCGATCCGTTCCACATGGGGCTTGGGCAATTGGTCCAGGAACTGGCGCGCGTAAGCCGAGAGGCTTTCCACATAGCGGCGCTGTCCCTCGGCGTAAATCGTGTCGAAGGCGAGGGAGGACTTCCCGGATCCGCTCAGCCCCGTGATCACGGTCAGGGTCTGGCGGGGAATTTCCAGGTCGATTTCTTTGAGATTGTGTTCGCGGGCTCCGAAGATGCGCAGCAAACGGCTCGGCATGCGATCTCCTGTCTCTCTGGGACTTCAGGATGATTGGCGGCGGGCCGCTGGCCCGGCGGGAAAGGGGAGCGGATTTCGGACCAGTCCGGGGCTTCACTCCGTCAGGCGGCGCGCCGCGGCGTGCAGGGCGCACTCATATCCAAAGGAACCCAGCCCGCATAAGACGCCCGAGGCAATGGGGCTGATGTAGCTGTGATGGCGGAAGGACTCGCGCGCATGGACATTACTGAGGTGGACCTCGTAAACGGGCAGGTCAATCCCGGCCAGGGCGTCGCGGAGCGCCACGCTGGTGTGTGTCAAGCCGCCAGGGTTGATAATGACAGCAGAGTGGGACTCGCGGATCCCGTGGAGAAAATCGATCAACTCCCCCTCGTGATTGCTCTGGAACGTTGTGACTTCCAGGCCGAGTTCGCGGCCGAGTTCCTTCAGCCGCTCGTCAATCCGCTCCAGCGTCTCGCTGCCGTAGATGTCCGGCTCGCGAGTTCCCAGCAAGTTCAGATTCGGCCCGTGAGCGACGGCGACGCGGCGCTCGCCAGCTTCTTTCGCACTAACCTTCTGAATTTTGGCCAAGTCGATTTCTCCGGAGGCGGGGAGGCCTCATCGCTGGAAATGAGCCAAGGCAATCTTTCCAGGTGCGGCTGGTCTGGCTCGACTTGACCTGTGTTGTCAAATCCGATCAAGCTTCTCTGCGCTTTTTCCAGCCGATTCCCCCCGAGGTGTAGCCGTTTTGCCGAGTCAGATTCATTCCCCCCTTCCTCTCCTGATCTCCCTTTCCGCATGGATCCTCATCGTGATGTCGGCTGGTTCCGTTCCCGCTCAGAAGAGCGAGTACGAACCAGACGAGGTCCGCCGCAAGGTCAGCTATCGGATGATCGATTCCGGACCCGGGTTTTCCGAATTCGAATTGGAACTGGGCGATATTCGTCCCCGCCTGATGCCCACGCGATACCGGCATCCCTTCTGGCTGGCGGCTCCTCCAGGATCCCGGGTCAAGGTCAGCCATGTCGAATCGGAGTGGAGCAAGATCGAGGGCGATAAACTCGAGGAGCCGGTGGCGCTGGAGGATCTTCCCGCAGGCTATAACCTGTCCGACAGAAACCTCAATCTCCAATCCTCGGCAACGGATCAGTTCCGCCTGGTGGATCTCAACAAGGTGGAACTCAACATGAACCTCAACATCCGGGGTGATGGAGGGCAGACCGATCAACTGGTGGCTCAGCGGGTTCGGATTCGGGCGGAATTCGATCCCCGCCCTGAAAATGCGCTTCCCGCTCCCCTTGACGAATATGATCCTTACCTCATCGAGATCCTCGACGGTGTCGTGGCGAACCATGAGCAACTCGGACAGCTGGCCGCCGCGCCCCCCGCCATGGAAGGCCTGGAAGAGCGCCGGGAATGGAATGGGATGCTTCAAGAAGCGTCCTCCCGTGGCCCGATCCTTTTTTCCAAGATCCCCAAAGGCGGACTCTACGGCATCACGCCCTCGTATCTGCGCGGGTTCGGGGTGGATCCGGAGAAACTCGCCGCGGATCGTCTCCGCGCATTCGTCGGTAATCGGGAGATTCCCCTGTATGTGAAGGGTGCCGATCAAAACCGCCTCCGGGGTGATTCCCGCCTGCTTTTCTATGTTCCCCCGGACGAAACGGGCAAAAAGCCCTACCGGCCGTTGTGGTTGTTTTTGGGAGCGGAGGAAGCCGAACCCCTTCGCGCTGATGTGCGTCCCTTTGAATCGGACCTGGCATCAGGTGAAATCAGCGGCTACCGCACGGTGGAAATCTTTGAGCCCAATCGTTTTCACCATAAACTCTCACCATCCGCCCCCTCCCTGCGCTGGGTCACGGCGGACATTCCCTTCGGCGGTTTTGAAAGCTACGAATTCGAGGCTTACCGCACCGATTCGGAGCTGCCTGTCCGGCTGAGGCTTTGGCTGACAAGCTCGGACAATCGCGGCTCCTCGGAATACCGCGTTTTTCTCAACGGCGAACAAATCAAGGGCGGCGTGGCCCAGGGACGCCGGCCTGTTGAGGTGGAGTTCCAAGCCGATTCCGGCACATTGCGCGACGGAACGAACATTCTCGCCATCGAAAGCCTCTCCGTTGAGGATCACACCGGCGGGCTGACGTTTATATACGGCGAAATCGATATCCCGCTGCGGAGCACCGGCCTCCTTCCCAACCAGATGCTTACAGTCGCCACGGAAAAACACACTTCGCCCACCGTCTCGTTTCGCAAGCAAGAATATCATTCCAACGACGCCATGGCGCTCCAGGTGAGCGATCCCTGGTCTCCCGTATTTCACCGGCTTCGAATCCAGCGCAACACAACCCTCACGGATGAGGAAGGGAATCCACTGAGTTCTTTCTGGGGCCGGGTGAATTTGCCTCCCAATGTCGATGTCTATTTCGCCGTGGACGACCTTGCTCTTGTGCCTTCTTCCTTTGAAACGGTCGATCCTCCGCGCAGCTTCTCCGCCGAGGGGCCGGTCGATTACCTGATGATTACCCACGAAAGCTTGAGTGAAGAACTCGGCCGGCTGGCCAATTACCGGCGCCAGGGTGGGGACGTCGAAGTCTTCACGGTGCAGGATGTCTATAACGCATTTTCCTATGGCGAGCAGGATACCGGGGCGATCCGCGATGCCGTCTATCACGTTTTCGCCGAGCGGGCGGGCCGGCGCCTGGAAGACGTGCTTCTCGTGGGCGAGGGCTCCGAGTTCTGGTGGGAATATCGCATTCATAATAAGGATGTCTCGCCGAATATGCTTCCGGTCTATGGATGGCAGAACCCGCAGGCCCGGATTCGCGGCGACGAGGGATACGCGCAGATTCTCGGGGATGGCGCTCTTCCCGATGTGGAAATCGCCCGGATCAGCGTGGAGACGCCGGAAGAACTGAACGCGGTGATTGATAAGATTGTCAGGTACGAGGGGTCTCCGCCCCCCGGGGACTGGCGCAACCGCCACATTTTCATCCTGGACGACGAACCGGAGTTCATCCGGGTGGCCCGCGAGGTGATCGACAAAACCTTCGAAGGGCGGCATTATCCGCGGCTCTTCCCCCTTCAGTCTTATCCCTACGAGAATTATTTCCGGGGAATCTGGCGGAAACGCAGCGTCGTCATGACCGATCACATCGTCGAAGGAATGAAGGACGGCGCGCTGACGGCGACCTATCTCGGCCATGGGGGGCCGAACCTCTGGTCTGGCGAGCGCATCTTTCACCTCCGCGATATCGACACGATTTTGAACGAAGGGCGCTATCCCATCCTACTGGCGGGATCCTGCGATACCGGCTGGATCGATTACCCGCAGGATCCCGTGAAAACGAGCCTCTCCGAAGCGTTCGTGAAAAAGGAAAACGGCGGGACTGTCGCCGCATATATCCCGGTGGGCGCAACCAGCAGCTACGAGCACAATTATATCCTCACGGGGTTCTATGGCGGCCTGATGCATCGCGGCCTTCGCGATCTGGGCTCGCTCGTGGTGCAATCCAAGCTCGATTATTTCCTCTATCGAAACAATCGCATGGTGACCGAGCAGTTTCTCCTCATGGGGGATCCGGCGCTGCAGCTTGTGGAACAGCCAGAACTGGAAACCGTTGGCATTTCACCGGAATCGCTCCTCACACTGACCGGCGGGAAAATTGATTACAAAGGCGCCGTACGTGATTTCCAGTGGGGCATGGGTACCATTGCTGTCTATAACTACGAATACGAGCAGGAAGCGTTTGACCGCTTCCGGGTAAGGGATGGCAAATTCGAAGGCACACTGGATATTCCCCATTATCTCGAAGAGGGCGGCTACAAGGTTCTGATCACCGCGTTCAACGAGCACCGGGGCGAGCAGGCTGCGAGAAGCTTTGACCTGCGGGCCGCTCCCGCCCGCGTCCGTATTGAATGGATTCAGAGCGATGTGAGGACGGAGATGGCCCAGGCCGGCCGCCCGGTGCGGCTCCCGCTCCTGATCGCCAACGATTCCAGCCAGCCGCTCTCCGGAGCGCGGTTTGAACTGGTGGACGGGCAGACGGGCAAACTCCTCGGCAGCTCGCCCCTTTACCTGGAAGCGGGCCAGGAACTGCGCCCTTCCTTCCCCCAGCCTATTCCCCTGGGCATGCAATCGGTCATCGCGCGAGTCGTTGCCGGTGAAGAGCCGGAGGAAGGGGAAGATTCCCCGGTGGTCGTCGCCGAGACGAATTTCCAGATGCCGGTTTTCAGCGAACTGAATCGATACATTTCCTTTCCCGCCTCAGCGATCGAAGTGCGCCGCCTTTCTTCCGAGCGAGGCACGCAGTTTCAAATTCCGCTCTATAACCTGAC
>CAYFUR010000112.1:0-12878 GCA_964346275.1 uncultured Candidatus Sumerlaeota bacterium | reverse complement strand
CGCTGCAGCGATGCTTCGGCGGCAACCTCCCGGCCGAGGAAAATCTGGGCGCGGGCGTGGGTGATCCAGAGGAGGGAATTCCATGGATCGCGGGGAATCCACTCTTTCATCAGACTGTCTATGCGTTTGTATTCCGGGGGGAACCGGATTTCCTCCAAAACCACGGCGAGACGCCGCGCCTGGCGCGTTGTTTCGGGCTTAAAGGGGTGTTCCCTCCTGGGCGATTCCAAAGGGGCGTCGAGCCGCGCCTCGGCTTGGAAAACCCGCTGAGTCCGTATGATTTGATCAGATGCCCAGAACAGGGCGAAGACTATCACGGCACCCGCCACGATCCACCGCGTCATGCGAACCGCCTCAATCCGCCGGAGAGTCAGCGCGCGCAACCGCGGGCAGCTTGTTCGGCGACGTGGCGGCGTCCTGGCTCAGGTCGTGGAAAAGAACGCGTTTGAAGCTTTCCAGGCCGATCCGCTTTTCAAAATGCTCCTCAAAATAACGCCGGCCCCGCTCGCCCATTTCGCGCACGTCCTTCGGATGAGACTGCATCCAACGCGTTGCCTCGACAAAGCCATCCGGATCATCGGGATCAACAATCACACCGCAGTCTGCTTCCTGGACAATCCGGGCGACCTCGTTATTCTGGCTGCCCACGAAGAGTATCGCCCGGGCCGCCGCCATGATTCCGTATATCTTGCTGGGCACGAGCAGTCCATCGAACAGCGGATTGAGTGTGATCAGATGCGCATCGGGTGCGGAGAGCGACGCCGCGAGATCCTGGCGGTCCTGGTAAGGAAGAAATCGCACGCGTCCGTTGAGGGGGGCGAGTTCCTCGCGCAGCAGAGGCTCCTGTTTACCCCCGCCAATAAAGAACGCATTGATAGGATCTTTCTCCGTCAGCGAGGAAAAACCGGAAATCACCGAATCAAAAGAATGGCAAACACCCATGTTGCCCGAATACATCAGGGTGAAACCGCCATTCATGCCCTGGGACTGGCGAAAGGAATTCTTGTGCGGGTCCATGGGATACACATCTTCGCCCGAGGACCAGCAATTGACGACATGGACCTTATCGGGACGGACACGTTTTTTGACGATGGTTTCCTTCATATCCTCGCCCAAAACCACGACACGGTTTGCCGAATAATACCCGAACCGGCCAAGCGCCGACCACATGGCGCGGATGATACCGCGCGGTTTGATGACACCGGATTTCAGTGCGATATCGGGATAGATATCCATGACCCAATAAAGGAATCGCGCCCGGCGAACCAGGCGCAGCCACGCCCCCAGAAAAGCGATCATGGGAGGAGTTGTCAGCGCTACGACGACATCGGGACGCCTCATCAAATTGGCGCGAAAAAACGCCTTCCAGTAAAAACCCAGATACCCCATGAGGCGGTGGCGGATCCGTGCGCGGCTCGTGCTCCGGATCGACAGCCGGTGGACGTGAACACCATTGCGTTTTTCGTAGCTGGGGAGTTCCAGATTCCGGCCATCATAGACCGCCCGGCTGGCGAGGACGTGAACTTCATGCCCTTCTTCGGCCAGATGTTCGCAAACGTCGCTCAGAATCTGCGCGGTGGCTGCATAGTCCGGCGCATAGTACTGGTTAATAAACAGGATACGCATACCGTGAGATAATCCCAGCCTCGAATCGGCCTCAAAATCGATACTTTAACCGCGCCAGCCCTTTTCATCAAAGCGATTGGCGCCGCGCGTCTTTCCACCACTCGCTCCGCCCTTACAGAAAGGGCTTCTCTCCCGGAACGAATGTGGTCGAAGGCCCCTGGCCGCCATCGTCGTCATCGTCGTCATCATCGTCGTCGTCGTCGCTGAAGGACTCGTAAGCGAAGATGCCACCGGCGATAATCCCAAGAGCTGCGCCGCCACCAGCCAGCGTGTTCCCACGCAGCAGAAAGAATCCCTTGTCGTCATCATCGTCTTCTTCGTCGGTTACCGTGTCCTCATCCGGAGTCATTTGTTCCTGGATCGAGGGAAGTCTGAAAGGGACCGGTTGCCAGGAACCAAGTTGATCGCGCACCAGCCTGAGAGCATCTCGGTCCCCCAGAACTGCAACCTGGACGCCTTGCTCTTCGTCCCGCACGGCATAGGAGCTTGCCGATCCAGTAATCAGAACCTCGTTGGGACCGGCCACCCGCACCGCCAACTGGCGCGTTCCCGTTGCATTTTCGCCGGGAAGAGGAGAGATCGCCAATTCCTTCACTCTGACCCGGACATCCGTGCCCCGAGCCATCGAGAGCCCCAGTTCCCCCTCGTAAACTTCCAGGGAACGCTCGTCCAGAAAGGAGGCTTTCGATTCCGGAGCGAGCAGCACGCTCTCGCCGCCGCTGGTATGCACGGTCACAACGGACCTCTCGCTGGCGAGCCGATCACCCGTGGAAATGACAGTCGGAGTATCTCCACGCGCGGTGAGCGAGCCACTATCGCGCTCGATCGTGAAGCTTTGCTGGCCCCGGGCGAGGCCAACGGTGGCCGCGGGGGAAATGGAAACCATGGAAAAGATGGCCAAAAGCGTGTAAAATACCTGTCGGATCATGTGAAACCTTCCCGCCGGTTTTCCCGAAGAAAACCAGCTTGCGCTTTCTCGTAACTTATTGACTTTCAGAGCGTTATTTACCTGCCTTTTGCCTGCGGATGGTCAAGAGGTTTCTGCCTGCAGGAAAACGTGAAGCGCTCCAATAAGGAATTCTCGCGCGAAACTTGATGGATTAACCTGATACCAGCCACCATGCCAGACTATGTTGTTATTTTTCTCCACCTACCCAAGTGCGGAGGGACGTCTTTCCATACGATCCTCTCCCGCGAGTATCACCATTATCCGCAAATCTGGCTGCCCGGCGGCCGCGACGGCTTCGAAGAAATCCAGGCCGTTCCGGCCAGCAATCGGGCAGGAGTGGAGCTTCTCCGCGGACATGCCTATTACGGAATTCACGAGTTCCTCTCCCGGCGGGCAGAGTATTTTACCATTCTGCGCGATCCCGTCAGCCGCGTGGTGTCCTATTACAGGCATGTTCAGAATGAAGGACAAGTCCACCAGGACAGCAAAAGCGCCTGGCATGAGACGGGCCGCAAGGGCCTCTCACTCCGCGAGTTTCTCGAGACGGTTCCCGACGTCGAACTGGACAACGGCATGGTGCGCCGAATCGCAGGCGCCCGCGTTCCCTTTGGCAAAGTTTCACGGAAAGACCTCGAAACGGCCATTGAGCATATAGACAAGCACTTTCTGTTTACTGGACTTGTTGAGCGATTCGATGAAAGCGTCATGATTTTCAAGGAGCGGCTGGATTGGAAGAAGACTCCTTATTACGTGAAGGCGAAGCAGTCGCCCGGCGAAACGCCGATGGATGAGAGCCTGCGCACACGTATCAAAGAGATGAACCACCTCGATATGGAGCTTTACAATGAGGTGCGCCGTCGCTTTGAGAAAGAAATCGCGCGGCGCGGAACAGAGTTCGCAGAGCGTGTCGAAGTTTTTCGCCGCAAGAACCGCCGAATGGGCGTGATCCTTCCCACCGCGCTGGGAATCTGGCGGGGAATGCGCCGCCTCCGGCCCACACGCTAACGATTTTCCTTTGCCAGAATGCCTCTCCTGACCCCCAATTGTCTCATCCCAGCCCGGACTCGATCGATGCCGCGCCTCGCAATCCTGCTCAGCCTCGCACCCCTGTTCCTGTTTGCTGCCTCTTCGCCGCGTGCCGAGCTGTCCCTCGTGAAGGAAACCGTGGAGTTCGGCGAGGTCTATCGGGCCACGATTCGTTTCACGCCAGAGCCGGCGCCGGCCACGCCGGAACAGCGATTACTTCCCCTGGCCAACGTGCCCGAGGACTTGCGGCCCTTGATCGACAATCCCGCACCCGCGCCCGGCATTGATCGCCAGGGAGCCTTGCTCTCTCTTCCGAGAGGCACATCTTTTTCCCCCGAAGGGCTTTCCATCACGATGCGCGGGGGCGCTCCCGTAAACGACATCCAGGTGGACTTTGTCCGGATCGGGCCCTATCCAGCTTTGTCTATCACGGCGCCGTCAAAAGGGAATGAGGGGGAATTCGACCTGAGCCTCTCCCTCCGCAAATCCGCCTCCCGAACCGGGAAGGCGAAGTCTCCGGAACGCATTGCCGACTCGCTGTTTATCAACAAGACCTTCGAATCCTACGTGAAAAAGGATCGGCAGCAAACCACGTCCACATTCCCCCCGGAGCCGCCAGGGACATATCGCATCGGCTATTCCGAAGGAAACGAGATTCTGCGGCTTCCATTGGATGGGCTTGGCCTCTCCCATTCCGAACTGGATCAGCTTGAATTGCTGCATCATGGCCAGCAACTCCCCGTGGGCGGAACCGACGGATCGTCGCTCTGGTTTTACGGGCCCCGGCGCAACACTCTCACCGATGCGACGGATTCCGTATTCGCCACGCCGGACAACGGTTCGCCTTCGCCCGCAATGAGCGAGCGGGCCGCCTATGAAACGCTCTCAGCGTCTCTGGCAGGTGAAATCAGCCAGGCCCGCTCCCGCTTTTACGAAGAGAACCGTTACTACGAACGGAGCACCCCCCTGCCCATCGGAGAGCGATTTGTCTATCATCAGGTGCGCTTTCCCGCCGGAGGAGGATATGATTCAGAGGCCACGGCGGACCTCCCGTTTTGGGACGCGGCAACTTCCAGTGAGATACGGGTCACCGCCAGCTTTGTCTCCATCACCGATGTGCCCGGCACCACTCCGGACCACGAGGCTCGTCTCGGCATCAATGGCGAAAGCCTTCCGCTGTTCCAGTGGGAAGGCCGCACCCTCTATACAAGTGGACCTGTCACTCTCCAGCTTTCCCAGCCGCCGGGACCGCCCGCGCTTTCTCTGAGCCACGAAATACCCCGCCTCCTCCCGGGCGTTTTCGCGGACCGGCAGAACCTGGAGTCCCTTCTGGTGGAATGGGAAGGCTATCCGCGCCTGAATGCTCAGGGGAGCTGCACACTGGAACTCCCCGAAGCGTCCACTCCGCGCCTCGTTACCATCGGCGGGTTCCCCCCCGGCGCCACGGCGGAAGAGATCATTCTCCTCGATATCACCGATCCCTATGCGCCCGTGAAGCTTCTTGGATTCGAACGGCTTGCGAGCAATACGGCCATTGAATTCGAGGCTCCCGCGAAAAGCCGTATCTTCCATGCTCAATACCTTCCAGCCGCATCCTCCCCCGCCACGGTGGCTCCTTCGGAGGAACTGCCGCACCTTCCCGGCGGAAAGCTCGAACGCATTTACGTCCGGCCTCCGGAGATGGCCGGCGAACTGTCGCGGCTTGTCGAACACCGGGGAGCGGAATCAACCTGGCAGTTTGAACCCCAGGCCGCCTACAACGTCTATAATGGGGGGCAGGAAAGCCCGGAGGCCATCCAGCAGGCCCTCAAGGAGGCAATCGCGGAGGCGGAGCATCGCGTCTCTTTTCCAACGGTCCTGCTCGTTGGGCACGGCAGCCTGGACCGGCGGGATTATCTGGGAATTCAGTCGGGCGCCCAAATCCCTCCCTTTGTCGAAGAATCCGTTCCCGCCTCCGCCGGCGGGGTGACCATCGAATCGCCCACCGATTTTCCCTACGCGCTTCTGGAGGGAGAGGACGACTTTCCCGACGCCCGCGTCGGCCGCCTTCCCGTTCGGACCCCGAGCGACCTGGCAATCATCATCGACCGGATTCTCGACTATGATGAAAAGGTCTCTTTATTCCGCGATCAGGAACGCCCGGGACTCTTTATCACCGACAACGATGGGCTCTTTCTCGCCGATTCAGCCAAGTGGCCCGGATACTGGGATCAAACAGGGCAACCGTCTATACGCTACGACATTCCCCTGCCGCCGCTTTCCACGGATGAAGTCCAGGCTCTGCGCGACGAGATTCGCGCCTATCTGGAGCAATCGCCCGTTGGAATGGGGTTCGTCCTCTACATCGGACACGGGAACACAGACATCTGGGCTTCCGAGCGCCTGGTCGACGTTCCTGCCATCCCAGGCATTGCCACGGAAGCGCGCTGGCCAATCGTGGCGACCTTTACCTGCCTGAATGGCTACTATGCGTTTCCGGGAGGATCGCAAACCCTCGCGGAAGCCTGGCTTCTCGAACCGAATCACGGCGCCGTAGCCAACATGGCGCCCACCAGCATCGAGTATTATTTCGAGCAGTCGCTCTTTACAACGGAGGTGATGGAAGCGATCGCCCTGCCACCGGATGAACGCCCCCGCGACGCAGGCGGAGTGCTTTTTCGTGCCTGGAATACCTACACGGCCCGGCATCCTCTCGTTGCCGATTCGGCCCGGATCTTTAATCTCTTTGGCGATCCTGAAACCAGCTTCGCGTTTAGCCAGCAAACCGTTTCCCCCGGTACGATATGGCAGATATACTGATTAATGGAAAAGCGACCCCTCGCCTGGTCGTGTCCCGGATCCGGGACACGACCAGGCGAGGGGTCGCTTTTCCATTAATCAGTATATCTGCCATATCGTACCGGGGGAAACGGTTTGCTGGCTAAACGCGAAGCTGGTTTCAGGATCGCCAAAGAGATTAAAGATCCGGGCCGAATCGGCAACGAGAGGATGCCGGGCCGTGTAGGTATTCCAGGCACGAAAAAGCACTCCGCCTGCGTCGCGGGGGCGTTCATCCGGTGGCAGGGCGATCGCTTCCATCACCTCCGTTGTAAAGAGCGACTGCTCGAAATAATACTCGATGCTGGTGGGCGCCATGTTGGCTACGGCGCCGTGATTCGGTTCGAGAAGCCAGGCTTCCGCGAGGGTTTGCGATCCTCCCGGAAACGCATAGTAGCCATTCAGGCAGGTAAAGGTCGCCACGATTGGCCAGCGCGCTTCCGTGGCAATGCCTGGGATGGCAGGAACGTCGACCAGGCGCTCGGAAGCCCAGATGTCTGTGTTCCCGTGTCCGATGTAGAGGACGAACCCCATTCCAACGGGCGATTGCTCCAGATAGGCGCGAATCTCGTCGCGCAGAGCCTGGACTTCATCCGTGGAAAGCGGCGGCAGGGGAATGTCGTAGCGTATAGACGGTTGCCCTGTTTGATCCCAGTATCCGGGCCACTTGGCTGAATCGGCGAGAAAGAGCCCATCGTTGTCGGTGATAAAGAGTCCCGGGCGTTCCTGATCGCGGAATAAAGAGACCTTTTCATCATAGTCGAGAATCCGGTCGATGATGATTGCCAGGTCGCTCGGGGTCCGAACGGGAAGGCGGCCGACGCGGGCGTCGGGAAAGTCGTCCTCTCCCTCCAGAAGCGCGTAGGGAAAATCGGTGGGCGATTCGATGGTCACCCCGCCGGCGGAGGCGGGAACGGATTCTTCGACAAAGGGAGGGATTTGGGCGCCCGACTGAATTCCCAGATAATCCCGCCGGTCCAGGCTGCCGTGCCCAACGAGCAGGACCGTTGGAAAAGAGACGCGATGCTCCGCCTCCGCGATTGCCTCCTTGAGGGCCTGCTGGATGGCCTCCGGGCTTTCCTGCCCCCCATTATAGACGTTGTAGGCGGCCTGGGGTTCAAACTGCCAGGTTGATTCCGCTCCCCGGTGTTCGACAAGCCGCGACAGTTCGCCGGCCATCTCCGGAGGCCGGACGTAAATGCGTTCGAGCTTTCCGCCGGGAAGGTGCGGCAGTTCCTCCGAAGGAGCCACCGTGGCGGGGGAGGATGCGGCTGGAAGGTATTGAGCATGGAAGATACGGCTTTTCGCGGGAGCCTCGAATTCAATGGCCGTATTGCTCGCAAGCCGTTCGAATCCAAGAAGCTTCACGGGCGCATAGGGATCGGTGATATCGAGGAGAATGATCTCTTCCGCCGTGGCGCCGGGGGGGAACCCGCCGATGGTAACGAGGCGCGGAGTGGACGCTTCGGGGAGTTCCAGTGTGCAGCTCCCCTGAGCATTCAGGCGCGGATAGCCTTCCCATTCCACCAGAAGGGACTCCAGGTTCTGCCGGTCCGCGAAAACGCCCGGGAGGAGGCGGGGTATTTCGTGGCTCAGAGAAAGCGCGGGCGGTCCCGGCGGCTGGGAAAGCTGGAGAGTGACAGGTCCACTTGTATAGAGGGTGCGGCCTTCCCACTGGAACAGCGGAAGGCTTTCGCCATTGATGCCGAGACGAGCCTCGTGGTCCGGAGTGGTGCCGGGCACATCGGTGATGGAGACAAAGCTGGCGGTGACCCGTATCTCACTGGAAGTTGCCGCGTCCCAAAACGGGAGGTCCGCCGTGGCCTCTGAATCATATCCTCCTCCGGCGGGAAAGCGCACCTGATGATAGACAAATCGCTCTCCGATGGGCAGGGGGGTGCTCCGTTCGTAGTAACGGTTCTCTTCGTAAAAGCGGGAGCGGGCCTGGCTGATTTCACCTGCCAGAGACGCTGAGAGCGTTTCATAGGCGGCCCGCTCGCTCATTGCGGGCGAAGGCGAACCGTTGTCCGGCGTGGCGAATACGGAATCCGTCGCATCGGTGAGAGTGTTGCGCCGGGGCCCGTAAAACCAGAGCGACGATCCGTCGGTTCCGCCCACGGGGAGTTGCTGGCCATGATGCAGCAATTCAAGCTGATCCAGTTCGGAATGGGAGAGGCCAAGCCCATCCAATGGAAGCCGCAGAATCTCGTTTCCTTCGGAATAGCCGATGCGATATGTCCCTGGCGGCTCCGGGGGGAATGTGGACGTGGTTTGCTGCCGATCCTTTTTCACGTAGGATTCGAAGGTCTTGTTGATAAACAGCGAGTCGGCAATGCGTTCCGGAGACTTCGCCTTCCCGGTTCGGGAGGCGGATTTGCGGAGGGAGAGGCTCAGGTCGAATTCCCCCTCATTCCCTTTTGACGGCGCCGTGATAGACAAAGCTGGATAGGGCCCGATCCGGACAAAGTCCACCTGGATGTCGTTTACGGGAGCGCCCCCGCGCATCGTGATGGAAAGCCCTTCGGGGGAAAAAGATGTGCCTCTCGGAAGAGAGAGCAAGGCTCCCTGGCGATCAATGCCGGGCGCGGGTGCGGGATTGTCGATCAAGGGCCGCAAGTCCTCGGGCACGTTGGCCAGGGGAAGTAATCGCTGTTCCGGCGTGGCCGGCGCCGGCTCTGGCGTGAAACGAATCGTGGCCCGATAGACCTCGCCGAACTCCACGGTTTCCTTCACGAGGGACAGCTCGGCACGCGGCGAAGAGGCAGCAAACAGGAACAGGGGTGCGAGGCTGAGCAGGATTGCGAGGCGCGGCATCGATCGAGTCCGGGCTGGGATGAGACAATTGGGGGTCAGGAGAGGCATTCTGGCAAAGGAAAATCGTTAGCGTGTGGGCCGGAGGCGGCGCATTCCCCGCCAGATTCCCAGCGCGGTGGGAAGGATCACGCCCATTCGGCGGTTCTTGCGGCGAAAAACTTCGACACGCTCTGCGAACTCTGTTCCGCGCCGCGCGATTTCTTTCTCAAAGCGACGGCGCACCTCATTGTAAAGCTCCATATCGAGGTGGTTCATCTCTTTGATACGTGTGCGCAGGCTCTCATCCATCGGCGTTTCGCCGGGCGACTGCTTCGCCTTCACGTAATAAGGAGTCTTCTTCCAATCCAGCCGCTCCTTGAAAATCATGACGCTTTCATCGAATCGCTCAACAAGTCCAGTAAACAGAAAGTGCTTGTCTATATGCTCAATGGCCGTTTCGAGGTCTTTCCGTGAAACTTTGCCAAAGGGAACGCGGGCGCCTGCGATTCGGCGCACCATGCCGTTGTCCAGTTCGACGTCGGGAACCGTCTCGAGAAACTCGCGGAGTGAGAGGCCCTTGCGGCCCGTCTCATGCCAGGCGCTTTTGCTGTCCTGGTGGACTTGTCCTTCATTCTGAACATGCCTGTAATAGGACACCACGCGGCTGACGGGATCGCGCAGAATGGTAAAATACTCTGCCCGCCGGGAGAGGAACTCGTGAATTCCGTAATAGGCATGTCCGCGGAGAAGCTCCACTCCTGCCCGATTGCTGGCCGGAACGGCCTGGATTTCTTCGAAGCCGTCGCGGCCGCCGGGCAGCCAGATTTGCGGATAATGGTGATACTCGCGGGAGAGGATCGTATGGAAAGACGTCCCTCCGCACTTGGGTAGGTGGAGAAAAATAACAACATAGTCTGGCATGGTGGCTGGTATCAGGTTAATCCATCAAGTTTCGCGCGAGAATTCCTTATTGGAGCGCTTCACGTTTTCCTGCAGGCAGAAACCTCTTGACCATCCGCAGGCAAAAGGCAGGTAAATAACGCTCTGAAAGTCAATAAGTTACGAGAAAGCGCAAGCTGGTTTTCTTCGGGAAAACCGGCGGGAAGGTTTCACATGATCCGACAGGTATTTTACACGCTTTTGGCCATCTTTTCCATGGTTTCCATTTCCCCCGCGGCCACCGTTGGCCTCGCCCGGGGCCAGCAAAGCTTCACGATCGAGCGCGATAGTGGCTCGCTCACCGCGCGTGGAGATACTCCGACTGTCATTTCCACGGGTGATCGGCTCGCCAGCGAGAGGTCCGTTGTGACCGTGCATACCAGCGGCGGCGAGAGCGTGCTGCTCGCTCCGGAATCGAAAGCCTCCTTTCTGGACGAGCGTTCCCTGGAAGTTTACGAGGGGGAACTGGGGCTCTCGATGGCTCGGGGCACGGATGTCCGGGTCAGAGTGAAGGAATTGGCGATCTCTCCTCTTCCCGGCGAAAATGCAACGGGAACGCGCCAGTTGGCGGTGCGGGTGGCCGGTCCCAACGAGGTTCTGATTACTGGATCGGCAAGCTCCTATGCCGTGCGGGACGAAGAGCAAGGCGTCCAGGTTGCAGTTCTGGGGGACCGAGATGCTCTCAGGCTGGTGCGCGATCAACTTGGTTCCTGGCAACCGGTCCCTTTCAGACTTCCCTCGATCCAGGAACAAATGACTCCGGATGAGGACACGGTAACCGACGAAGAAGACGATGATGACGACAAGGGATTCTTTCTGCTGCGTGGGAACACGCTGGCTGGTGGCGGCGCAGCTCTTGGGATTATCGCCGGTGGCATCTTCGCTTACGAGTCCTTCAGCGACGACGACGACGATGATGACGACGATGACGACGATGGCGGCCAGGGGCCTTCGACCACATTCGTTCCGGGAGAGAAGCCCTTTCTGTAAGGGCGGAGCGAGTGGTGGAAAGACGCGCGGCGCCAATCGCTTTGATGAAAAGGGCTGGCGCGGTTAAAGTATCGATTTTGAGGCCGATTCGAGGCTGGGATTATCTCACGGTATGCGTATCCTGTTTATTAACCAGTACTATGCGCCGGACTATGCAGCCACCGCGCAGATTCTGAGCGACGTTTGCGAACATCTGGCCGAAGAAGGGCATGAAGTTCACGTCCTCGCCAGCCGGGCGGTCTATGATGGCCGGAATCTGGAACTCCCCAGCTACGAAAAACGCAATGGTGTTCACGTCCACCGGCTGTCGATCCGGAGCACGAGCCGCGCACGGATCCGCCACCGCCTCATGGGGTATCTGGGTTTTTACTGGAAGGCGTTTTTTCGCGCCAATTTGATGAGGCGTCCCGATGTCGTCGTAGCGCTGACAACTCCTCCCATGATCGCTTTTCTGGGGGCGTGGCTGCGCCTGGTTCGCCGGGCGCGATTCCTTTATTGGGTCATGGATATCTATCCCGATATCGCACTGAAATCCGGTGTCATCAAACCGCGCGGTATCATCCGCGCCATGTGGTCGGCGCTTGGCCGGTTCGGGTATTATTCGGCAAACCGTGTCGTGGTTTTGGGCGAGGATATGAAGGAAACCATCGTCAAAAAACGTGTCCGTCCCGATAAGGTCCATGTCGTCAATTGCTGGTCCTCGGGCGAAGATGTGTATCCCATGGACCCGCACAAGAATTCCTTTCGCCAGTCCCAGGGCATGAATGGCGGTTTCACCCTGATGTATTCGGGCAACATGGGTGTTTGCCATTCTTTTGATTCGGTGATTTCCGGTTTTTCCTCGCTGACGGAGAAAGATCCTATCAATGCGTTCTTTATTGGCGGGGGTAAACAGGAGCCTCTGCTGCGCGAGGAACTCGCCCCCCTCAACGGACGCGTGCGATTTCTTCCTTACCAGGACCGCCAGGATCTCGCGGCGTCGCTCTCCGCACCCGATGCGCATCTGATCACACTCAATCCGCTGTTCGATGGACTGCTCGTGCCCAGCAAGATATACGGAATCATGGCGGCGGCCCGGGCGATACTCTTCGTGGGCAGCCAGAATAACGAGGTCGCCCGGATTGTCCAGGAAGCAGACTGCGGTGTGATTGTTGATCCCGATGATCCGGATGGCTTTGTCGAGGCAACGCGTTGGATGCAGTCTCATCCGAAGGACGTGCGCGAAATGGGCGAGCGGGGCCGGCGTTATTTTGAGGAGCATTTTGAAAAGCGGATCGGCCTGGAAAGCTTCAAACGCGTTCTTTTCCACGACCTGAGCCAGGACGCCGCCACGTCGCCGAACAAGCTGCCCGCGGTTGCGCGCGCTGACTCTCCGGCGGATTGAGGCGGTTCGCATGACGCGGTGGATCGTGGCGGGTGCCGTGATAGTCTTCGCCCTGTTCTGGGCATCTGATCAAATCATACGGACTCAGCGGGTTTTCCAAGCCGAGGCGCGGCTCGACGCCCCTTTGGAATCGCCCAGGAGGGAACACCCCTTTAAGCCCGAAACAACGCGCCAGGCGCGGCGTCTCGCCGTGGTTTTGGAGGAAATCCGGTTCCCCCCGGAATACAAACGCATAGACAGTCTGATGAAAGAGTGGATTCCCCGCGATCCATGGAATTCCCTCCTCTGGATCACCCACGCCCGCGCCCAGATTTTCCTCGGCCGGGAGGTTGCCGCCGAAGCATCGCTGCAGCG
>CAYFUR010000111.1:0-12889 GCA_964346275.1 uncultured Candidatus Sumerlaeota bacterium | reverse complement strand
GTATACCAACCATCAGATCTATACAGGCGAGAGACAGGTTTCCAGCCTCGTTGTGGAGACCCCGATGCGCCTGAAAGTGCCGCACACCCGCGAATCCGTGGTCCTGATACCCGTTTTGCCGGGAGACCTGGATCTGGCCTATGGCGATGCTATCTCACGGCCCGAGCATACGAAAATGTTCGAGGAAGAATTCCGGGGAGAGCCCGTCCTGCGGAATGAGCGCGACGGATCATTCGAATTCCTCCTTTTCCAGGGTGAGGAGCCGCGCCACCTGGTGATTCGTGTTCTTCGCCGGAACGAGGATGACCCCCTGCTCGACAAAAACGCCCGTGCCGTGCCGCGAGACCTCTGGATTGGCGTTGCCGTGGATGGCCGCCACCGGGGCTTCTGGAAAATCGAGTCCTCGGAGCGCGAAATGGCCAGGCTGCCCCTCGACCTGGACCTCGAACCCGGGAATCACCGTGTGACAATCTCCGGCCTCATTCCGCGCCTTGACTATACGCCTTATTTTCCCTGGGAGTTCGCGGGCATCGAATGGAACAAGGGATCGGCCGGGGAAGCACGCCTGAGCCTCGAAGACTCGGGAGACGTCCGCCTCTCCCCCGGATGGGAGACCATTCCATCGGCCGGCCCTCCGGGCGGGCAGCCCGCCTCTGGCTGGACCATCCAGGGCCCGATCACGGCCACGGTGGACAGCGAAATGCGCGCCCCTGCCGGCGATCCCGCCATCCGCCTCGAATTCGACCCCGATCAAAAACAGATGGGAGTTTTTCTCACACCGCCCATGCCCGTCGAAGAGGGCAGCCTGGCTGTCTATACGTTCTATTTGAATTTGAAAGGGCTGCAGGCGCACGAACTCACGCCAGTCCATTACTTCTTTGGCGCCGATGGACGGCCGCTCGGAGTGAACGAGAAAGCAAACGGACCCAATATCCGCGGCACCACCTACGGAAAGGGGTGGATTCGCCGCCAGGTCACCGTCCCCGTTCCGCCCGGCGCCGCTTTCATGTCCGGGGGGGTCGTTTCCTTCCCCATTGATGGCGCGCCCACTGAAGGCGGAGTTGTCCATGCTGGCAGTTTCTTTTCTCCCGGTACGCGTCTAGACAACGTTTCGGACCCGGCTCTTCCCGACAGCTACTTCGGCTTTGGCCGCGAGGTTCTCGATGGAGAATAATCCGGGCACAGGGATTGCCCAGCAAGCGCGGGGAGCGGCCCTGCTGTTCCTTTTGCTGATTGCGGCGCTGCGCCTTTCCGTCGTTTGGATTTCCCCACCGGAGATCCTTGCCGCTTCGACGCCCGATGACGCCTACTACTACTTTGGAATCAGCCGCAGCGTGGCAATGGGCGCGGGCTCGACCTTCGACGGCATCACGCCCACGAATGGCTATCACCCGCTTTGGATGATGATCGGCGCCGCCACGGCGACGCTGATGGACATCAAAACAGCCGCTGTCGGCCCCGCTCTTCACTTTGCCCGGGTGATGCTAGCGCTCCAGATCCTGATCGCCACCTCGGCGATTGTCTGGCTGGGATCGTTCCTGGGAAAAATAACGCGCTCGCCACTCATTTCCACCGTCGTCTATACGGCGGGATGCACACCCTACCTCGCCTATGCGTTGGCCGACGGCATGGAAAGCGGCCTGGTGCTGCTCTTTCTCGCCCTGTTTGTATTTGCGCTGTTTCGCTTTCGGCCGCTTTCAGAGAAAGCGACAGAGAAAGACCTCGCATTTGGCGCGGTGCTGGCCCTCGGCCTCATGGCGCGCCTCGATCTCGCCCTCGTGAGTCTGGCCGTTGGGATCGTGACTCTTGGCCTTTGGTCGGCCGGCCGCCTCCCGGTGGATGGGAAGCTTCCGCCACGGGATCTTGGCTGGCTCGCGAAAAAAGGCGCCGCATGGTCGATTCCCGTGTTGGCGACCCTTTTCCTCTACCTGGTGATCAACTCGCTTCATTTTGACAGTGCCGTGCCGATCAGCGGCAAATTAAAGAACGACTTTCCCGATCCTTCTCTCTCCTCAGGTGCGTGGCGCGATCACCCTCTTCCAGTTCTGGCCGGCTTTCTGGCTATCATTTGTGGAGTCCTTGCCGCCCGAAGCCCTCTCCGGCCCCTGGAAGAAAAAGCCCTCGCACTCTTCGGCACCGCCTTCGTCACCCTCCACCTGGCGAACACGCTCCTCTTCATGGACTGGGGAGTCCATGCCTGGCATTTTACCACCTACTGGGTTTTCGCGGCGATTCACTTCGGGCTTTGTCTAGACGGGTTCTTGCGCCCGCGGCGGGTTCAATGGAAGTTGAATGGCGCGGTCCTGGCCGCCGCATGCCTCATTGGCGCGGCGGGATCCGCGTTTATCTGGACGCGCGCGTTTGCGCGAACAGACCATGCGTTTCAACTCAGGAGCTACAAGGCGGCGCTCTGGGCCCGGGAAGAATTGCCCGGGGGCCGGCTTCTTGGGATGTCCGACTGCGGAGCTTTCGGCTACTTCCACGGCGGTCTGGTGGTCAACCTCGATGGAGTCGTCAACAACGAGGCCTATCAGAAAGCCCTCGCCGCCGAAGGCCTCCGAAGTTATCTGATGGAGAAGGGAGTTGGTTACATCGCCCACCACGCGGTGGAGACGGAAAACGTTGAGCCCGGCTATGACGAATACGAATATTCCGCGTATAGCCACCTCTACGGGAAGCCGGGCGGGTCAATTACTCTGGAGGAAGTTGACGAAGTTTATCGAAGCCCCGTCTATAACGACGGAACGGGAGAGAAGGTCTTCATCATCTGGAAGTATCCACGCGAACTGCGGCGGCGAGACTTCCACATCTGACGAAGCCACTCAGATTTCCCGCTTCTGATACTTTTCGATTTCTCTGACCAAATACATCAGTGTGCCGAGCAGCATGGAAATATCGTCCGCGAATCCCAGCATCGGAATGAAATCGGGAATCAGGTCGATCGGGCTGATCAGATAGAGCACGCAAATGATCGACAGCATTTTCAGCTTTCCGGGAAAGCTGTAGGAGCGGTCGCGCACCATATCAACGAACGTGCGTGCCAGGCCAAGGCCACGGCGGAAGATACCCCGGCCCGCCGAGCGGTCTTCAACCGGCCGTGTGTGAATTGTCTGTGCATCCATGTCAAATTGCTCCTTTTGTTCCCTTTTGATACAGCAAACCAAGGGCGGAGGTTTTTGGTAAGTTCCGCCGCCTTCAAGGTCAAAAGAATACGAAAATCAGGCCAGTTTATACAGAGCAAAGAGAGGCTCAGCTCAGGCGTTGCGCTCCTTGATGACTTCGGCGGAATCCTTCGCAGGGGGGGCGTCCAGTTTTTTACCGAATACCAGGCGTCCGGCATTTGTCTGCATAATGCTGGTCACCTTAATCGGGAGGGATTTGCCAATGTGCGCTTTGGCTTCATCCACCACCACCATGGTTCCGTCCTCGAGATAGCCCACGCCCTGTTGGGGGTCCTTGCCCTCGCGGCTGATCACCAGCACCAACTGGTCGCCCACGCCAACGGTGGGGCGAAGCGATGCCGCCAACTCGTTCAGGTTCATGGCGCGCACCTGGTGCAGCACGGCAACCTTGGTGAGGTTGTAATCCGTGGTGATCAACGAGGCGCCGAGTTCCTTGGCCAGCAGGATCAGCTTGTGATCCACCCCGGTGGTTTCGGGATAGTCTTTCTCGAAGAGTTGAAATTGCAGGATTTCCCGGAATGCTTCCAGGTTTTCCAGGCCTTTGCGCCCGTTGTGGCGCTTGGTGGAATCGCGCGAGTCAGAGAGGGCCTGCAATTCGTCGATGACGAAGGTGGGCACGATCGGTGTCTTGTGCAGAAACCCCATTTCGTAGAGATCCTTGATTCGCCCGTCGATGATGACTGAAGTGTCCAGGAGGATCGAGTCCTCGCGGGGAGAAGTCACGAAGACCCGCAACCGGGAAAGGGAAATCCGGTCGGCATTCCGCAGGGCCATGATGATGCCGAAATACATGAACAGGAGGTTGAAGGCCGCCTTGGCCGCGTCCTGCCCGCCCAGCATGCTTTCGGGAAAAGTGTCGCGAAAAAGGCGCGAAAAAGCGAGCCCCGCAAAGGCCCCGATGGTCCCGAGAACGATCTTTTTAGCCGAGAGAATCCGCGTGGCAAACTCCACCGCCACCACAAACAGCGAAAGAACCAGCGACGTTGCGGAAAACTCCACCCCCTGCGCGTTCGCCTTGCCGACCCAATAACCGCACAGGGTCATGGTCAGGACAAAGAGAACACGAATAATCCAAATTGGCTGCATGGTCGATTCCCGGGCGAGGTTTTCAAAATCAAGCAACCTCGCGTTATCGTAAAAATATGTATCAACAACTCTATTAACAGTCTATCCAGTAACGACGGCTTGGGCAATGCCAAGACGTTTTTTTTCGCAAGGAATCCTGCTTGATGCTCCGGACGGCAGGTTCTATGGGAAATTCAATTGTGACGTTCGTCAAAGCGTTCTATTTTGGCTACCACCTTGATTCAGAGAAAGCAGTCTTGGAATGAAAGAACTCGCCCCTGGTTTGGAGATTCCCGAAACCGGTTGCCGGCTGAAGCAGGCGGTCTTGCAGGATTCCTGGGGAGAAATCTGGCGCGCTGACCACTCCCATCATGGCCAGGTCTTTCTGGTTCTCTATACCACGGAGGCCGGTGAAGCCGTCTTTGAAGAGGCCTTGCCGGGCCTCAAACGGTGGAAAGAGGTCAGCAATTCGGGCATGGTGCCCAACCTGCTCCCGATTCTTGAAATTCACGAGGAAACGGCATTCCCCTCCGTCCTTGTCCAGGATCCGGGCGGGCGCTCTCTCCGCGAGTTGGCCAGCGAAGGCCCACTGGACGTCCGCGTGATCGCTTCGATTATTGTCGCTGTCGCCCGGGGGCTGTTGCTGGCCCGATCCTACGAAATCTTCTCTGTCGCTCTGTCTCCCGATATGATTATCGAGCACCCGGGCGGCCAGGCGAACTGGCGGCTGCTGCCCGTCGCGCCCAATGCGCGCCAGGGCGCGCTGCAAATCTGGAATGGGCGCTATGAGCCTCCCGAGATCGCCAACTCCCAATACAAGCTGGATGAGTTGAGTCCCGACGTCTATGGGCTGAGTTGGATGTTTGTCGACCTCATTGCGGGAAACTTTTCCCTCCGCAGATCATCCGCCATGATCCGCGAGTATGTCCCCTACCCCCGCCTTCGAACCCTGATCGAGAACGGCGTGGCCCCCCGGTCGGGAAGCTATGGCGATCCCAAGTTGACCCAGATCGCTGTCGAAAGATGGCTGAAAAATGAAGCCGCGGAAGACATCCGAGCCTTCCAGGCCAAGCAACCCGGCAATAAAAAGGGCAAAGCCCAGCAAGTCATGCAAGGCAAGGGACGCCTGATCGGCCAGATTCTGATCCTCGTTCTTTTGCTCGGCTTCCTGATCTGCGCCGTCGCTGTCATCCCAGGCCTGTTTCAGACGCAAAACACGGTGTCCACCCCCTATGGCCTCTCCAATCTCTTTCTGGAGGAGTTGGTCCAGCGGGACGCTCAAGGCGCCCAGGCGTATGCCGAGGGGGAAGCGGAGGGCCAGGTTCCGCGAATCCTCCGGGAGATCGAACAGATGGAACAACAAGCCCTGGCCAGCCGTTTCGCCGAGGCCGTTCCCCAGGTCCATGGAGACGGAGCCACGAGAACCGTGCAGGTGGACCTCAAGGGGGAGAACGGGGATCTGTTTATGACGGCGGAGATGACGATCCAGCGCCAGGACAATGGAGAGTGGCGCGTGGAACAGCTCTTCTATAAATCCACGCGCGAGGAATAGACAGAATTATCAGGAGAAAAATGAATCTCGACGATTCCTGGGAAAAATCAGAAACAATAAGTGGGAAGGGTGTTACCCTTGGGTAAGGATTCGAACAGAAACGAAGCCGGGCGGATCGGTTTGAAACCGGGTATAGATCGCTAGCCACGCGCCGTCTAAAAATCTGGTTTTTCTGGACTTAACAAAGAACAATCGTTTCCCGCGAGGCATGCGGAGATCGTTGGCACTTTCGGTGCATTAGGTTTTGGGGAACAACGGACAAAGAGTCCGAAAGATCAACACCCCTTCCAGGAGCGATTCACATGATTCGTCGTAACAAAGGCTTCACACTCGTTGAGATCATGATCGTGGTTGCCATCATTGGTATCCTCATCGCGATCGCCGTTCCCAGCTTCCTGCGTGCTCGCGAAATTTCTCGCCGCAACGCCTGCCAGGAAAACCAGAGCAAGATCGATGGCGCCAAGCAGCAGTGGGCCCTCGAAGAGAATGCCGGTGCAACCGCCACCCCGACTTGGGGCGACCTCGTTGGCAGCGAACTTTACATCCGCAGCAGCCCGGTTTGCCCCGGTGGCGGCGACTACACCATCAACGCCGTGAACGAAGATCCCGCCTGCAGCCTGGCGACCCAGGATCCGTTCCCCCACACCTTCCCGCAGGACGACGGCTCCTAAGTTAAGCCTCACACGAGCTAGATCGATCGAGAGCGGGCTTTCCAGCCCGCTCTCTTTCCTTTATGTCCCGGCACGCTCCTGGCCCCTTCTCTCAGCGACAACAAAAGCGAATTTCCGGCGAAAGCGGTTGATTCCCCGCGAACAAGCCAGCAAGGCGGGCCTTATAGAACCACGCCCCGCCAGACAACAGCCGGCCCGGAAGACGCGGCCAATAGCAGTTGCCAGAAAGAGCACGGTCTCGGGTATCATTTCTGAGAGAATGTCTGCAGACGCAGGGGTGGATGGTATGCCCTCCAAGCTGGCCAGTCTGTTTCAAATAGAATTGGGAGACAATGCATGGCGCCAATCAGCGCAACCTACCGGATTCAGTTGAATCCGGAATTTACCTTCGACGATCTCAGCGAAATCACTGACTACCTGGCTCGGCTCGGGATCAGCCATGTTTACCTCTCGCCCGTCTTGAAGCCTTCGGCGGGCAGCACCCACGGATACGATGTAGCCGATCCGAAAGAGGTGAATCCGGCCCTTGGCGGCCAGCAGGGATTCCGCCGCCTCCAGGCCGCCGTCCATGACTCATCCCTCGGCCTGGTGCTGGATATCGTTCCCAACCATATGGCCGTCTCGGGCCGGGAAAACCGCTGGTGGTGGGATGTCCTCGAAAATGGTCCCTCCAGCCTTTACGCCTCCTATTTCGATGTGGATTGGGATCATCCCAATTCCCGTTTTGGCAACAAGGTGCTGCTGCCGGTGCTCGGGGATCACTACGGGCGGGTGCTCGGCAAGGGGGAGATCGAAATCAAGCGCCGCGATGCGGAGTTCTTCATTGCTTACTACGAGAACGAGTTTCCCGTGGCGCCGCGCTCTCTCCAGCCCCTTTTGGAAGAAGCGGCCAACCGCGTCGCCAACGATGAGTTGCGTGTTATCGCCGACTCTCTCGATTTGATGCCGCTACCCAGCATGACCGAGGCGGATCAGATCGAAAGGCGCCACCGAATGAAGGCGGTGCTCGGCCACCAGCTCGCCCGGCTTCTGAATGAGCAGCCCACGATCGGCTATGCGCTGGACGAAGTGGTCAATGCCGTAAACAACGATGAAGAGCGTCTGCACGAGTTCCTGGAAGGCCAGAACTTCCGGCTTTCCTACTGGCGGGCGTCGAGCCGCGATCTGGGATACCGGCGATTCTTCGATATCAACGACTTGATCGGCATCCGGGTCGAGAATCCGGAAGTCTTTCAGGAAACCCACGAGCTGATCCTCGCCTGGATTCGCTCGGGAGTGCTGGACGGCCTTCGCGTCGATCACCCCGATGGGATGCGCAACCCGCATGAGTACCTGGAGCGGCTGCGCCAGAGGGCTCCCGAAACCTGGATCGTCGTCGAGAAGATTCTCCACCGCGGCGAGTCCCTTCCGGCGGAATGGCCCGTCGATGGCACCACGGGCTATGATTTCCTCGAGGATACTCTCCAGGTCCTCATCGACCCCAATGCGGAAGACGCCCTGACAAAGCTTTACGAGGAGCTGACCGGCGAGGACGAAGAATACGAAGACATCGTGCGGGAGAAGAAAATCGATGCCGTTCTCAACCTGCTGGGAAGCGATCTCGCGCGTTTGACAGAGCTGCTGCTGGTCATCTGCGAAGAAAGGCGGGAATTCCGGGACTATACGCGGGACGACTTGCGCGCCGCACTGACAGAGTTCGCCGTCTCCATGCCCGTCTATCGCACCTATGTGGAAGCGGAGGCCGGAAGGCTGAGGTCCGAAGACAAGCAAATCATCGAAGACATCGCCGCGGAGATCACCGAACGGCGGCACGATCTGGACAACGATCTCATCAGCTTCCTTCGCGATTTGCTTCTGCTCCGGCACACGGGGCCCCAGGAAGGCGAATTTGTCATGCGCTTCCAACAGTTTACCGGACCCGTGATGGCCAAGGGCGTGGAAGACACCACGTTCTACACATACTTGCGCTTTCCCGCGCTCAATGAAGTGGGAAGCAACCCCAGAAAATTCGGCCTTCCTCTGAAAGATTTCCACGAGGCGCAAAAGCTCCGCCACGCCCGCCATCCCAATGGGATGCTGACGACCTCGACTCACGATACCAAGCGGAGTGAAGATGTCCGGGCCCGGCTTGCGGTTCTGTCTGAAATCCCGGAGCGCTGGGGCGAGCGCGTTCGCCAGTGGTTTAAAGATCACAAGGCACTGCTGAAAGAGGATGTGCTGGACGCGCGGACTCTCTATCTCCTTTTCCAGACTCTCGTCGGCACCTGGCCCATCAACGAGCAGCGCCTGACCGATTATATGATGAAAGCTGTTCGCGAGGCAAAAGACCACACAAGCTGGACGCGCCAGAACGAGGAATATGAGGCGGCTCTGGCCAAAGCGATACAAACACTTCTGAAAGATGAATCGTTCATCCAAAGCCTCGAAGAATTCGTGGGAGAAATCTTGCCCGCGGCCTGGAGCAATTCCCTTGGGCAGATGATCTTCAAGATGACCTGTCCCGGCATCCCGGATATCTACCAGGGCACCGAGCTTTGGGATGGCAGCCTGGTGGATCCGGACAACCGGCGGCCCGTGGATTACGCCCGGCGGCTGGAGATCCTGGAAGGAATTGAGAACCTTGGCGAAGGGGAAGTTCCCCAGGACTGGGACTCGGGTGCTCCGAAAATGTTCGCCATGACGCGCCTGCTCCACCTGAGGCGGAACAATCCCCAGTGGTTTACCGAAGACGCCGCCTATATCCCGCTGACCGTGACCGGGCCTCATGCGGAATCGCTCATCGCTTTCCGCCGTGGAACGCATGTTCTCGTGATGGTCCAGCGCCTTTCGACCCATCTTTCCGAAGGCTGGGGCGAGACGACAGTGGATTTCCCCGCCGGCCAGTGGCGCGATCTCTTCACGGGGGTGGAAAGAGGCCGCGGCCCCGTTTCCCCCGGCGAGTTGTTCGCCCGCTTCCCCGCTGCCGTTTTCGTGACCGCATAATCCAAGGAGCCTGAAATGTCTTTTGTCTTTCGCGTCTGGGCGCCCAAACCAGAAGCCGTGGAAATCGAGGTGGATGGCCGCCGGCACGCCATGGAACGCGCGGCGGGGGGATGGTGGATGTATCGCCATGACTCCGCTTCCGATGGAACGCGCTATGCCTACTTCGTCGACGGCGAGGGCCCCTTTCCCGATCCTCGCTCGGCACGCCAGCCCGAAGGCCCTCACGCAGCCTCGGTAAGAGTCGATCACGGACAGTTTCCCTGGAAGCAGGAGAATTTCCAGGCACCCCCGCTCGATTCAGCCATTATCTATGAGCTGCACATCGGGACATTTACGCCCGCCGGGACATTCGATGCCGCGATCGAGAAACTTGGCTCTCTCCGCGATCTTGGGATCACCCACGTGGAGCTGATGCCCGTGAATACGTTCTCGGGCGAGCGGGGCTGGGGATACGACGGAGTCACGCTGTTCGCGCCTTTCGAGCCCTATGGCGGCCCGGACGGGCTCAAGCGCTTTGTGGATGCGTGCCACCGGGAAGGGCTCGCGGTGATTCTGGACGTTGTCTATAATCACTTCGGGCCGGAGGGCAATTATCTGGGCAAGTTCGCCCCCTACCTCACCGGCAATTACCACACGGTGTGGGGGGAGGCTGTGAACCTGGATGGAGAAGACAGCGACGAGGTGCGCCGGTTCTTTATCGACAACGCGCTCATGTGGCTGCGTGATTATCGGATCGACGCGCTGCGTCTAGACGCTGTGCATGCGTTTTTCGATCGATCGGCCAGGCATCTTCTCGAGGAGATGGCGGAAGAAGTCGAAACGCTGGGCCGGCAGCTTGGCAAGCGTTTCGGCCTCATCGCGGAAAGCGACCTCAACGATCCGCGCATCGTCCAGGCCAGGCAACTGGGCGGCCATGGCATGGACGCCCAGTGGAGCGACGATTTCCACCATTGCCTTCATACCATAATGACGGGTGAGAAGAGGGGCTACTATGCGGATTTCGGGCTCCTGTCTCATCTGGCAAAGTCCCTCGAACAAGCCTTTGTGTATGATGGCATTCACTCGCCGGACCGCCGGCGGCGCCATGGGCGGCGTCCCGAGGGAATCCCGGCCGGGCGTTTCCTGGGTTATATACAGAATCATGACCAAGTCGGCAATCGCGCCATGGGAGAACGGCTGTCCCACCTTGTGTCTCCCGAAAAGGCGCGCATCGCGGCGGCGCTGGTACTCGCGGGGCCTTTTGTTCCGATGATCTTCATGGGAGAGGAATGGGGGGCTTCCTCGCCCTTTCAGTATTTCACGGACCACCAGGACCCGGATCTGGGAGAGGCCGTTCGCAAAGGCCGCAGGGAAGAGTTCCGCGATTTCGGCTGGAAGCCCGAGGATGTGCCCGATCCGCAGGCCGCGGAAACCTTCCACCGGTCGAAGCTCAATTGGGAGGAGAGAGAAGAAGAGCCGCACGCCTCTTTCCTGACCTGGTATAGACGGCTAATCACGCTGCGGAAAGAGCGGGGCGATCTGCGTGCGCCGTCCTTCGGGAATCTCACCGTCATCTTCGACGAAGAAGCCGGATGGCTCGCGCTCAGGCGGGGAAGCCACCAGATCCTGGTGAATTTTTCCGGCAACCGGGCCGAGATTCCGCTCGTTCCCGGCCTCCCGGCGGAGACGCTTCTCGTGTCGGGGGATATCAGGATCGAGCACAACACAGCTTTTGCTGGCGGTCATTCGGTTGCAATTCTCGGTTCCAGAAATTGAAAATGGCCAGCTCGAACGGCTGAACCTTTGCATCTACTCGCCGCGGCCGAACTCCTCCATTGCCTGCCGTGCCGGTGGAAATCCAGGAGCCAGATCCAGTGCGCGCCGCCACTCGACAAGGGCCTCGTCCAGCTCGCCTTGCCGCTGTAACGCCAGGCCGAGGACATAATGGGTTTGCGGGGAATTCGGCACGAGCCGCACCAGCTTACGGGCTGTCTGCTCGGCATCCTCCAACTGGCCAGCTTCCATTTGCAGCTGAGCCAGGCGCTCGAAAACTTCCGCTTCCACCATGTAATAGCCGGGATATTGCATGCGGAGTTGCATGAGGAGCTGGCGCTGGGCCTCGGCGGCAGCATCGTATTCCCCCGCTTGTCTATACGCAAGGGCGAGCTGATTATAACTCTCGAGTTTTTCCGGCTTGATTTCCCGTGCTTCTTCCAGCATCGCGACGGCTTCCATTGGCTGATCCATCTTCATCAGGGCCGTTCCGAGATTTATCCGGGTCCACCAGCGTTCGTGCTTGTCAAAATAATCGGTCCGCACCACCGGAAGTTGGGAGAGAACGACTCCGGCCAGAATCGCCGCGCCCCAGATGCCGAGGGTTCGCGGTTTTTTCCGGCGGATTCCGTCGATGACTTGCCACAACGCCCACCCGCCGAGAAGAAAAAGAGGAGGAAGAATCGGAAGCCGGTGGCGCGCAATGACCAGGTAAAGCACCACGCCGGAAGCATAGCAAAAAACCCAGAGAACCAGGACCGCACGTGCCCAGATTTGCGCCGTATTCAGATCGCTCCCGGAATCTCGGCGCCTCCAGAGCGCGACGGCGCCCACGAGCATGCCGCCCAGGCCGGCGAAACCAAGAGGTAGCAAAAGCCCCAGGCCGGGGAGGACCTTCAAGAGCGGCGACCGGTTCTTTGTATAGACAAAATCCTGGGTGCAGGGGATCTCGTAGGCGTTGCAAATCTGGAGCGCCTTGCGGCCGAGTCCTCCCAGAAAATCTCCCGTCTGGCTTGTCACGTATTCGATGTTGCGTTCCCGCCAATACGCGCGGAATGCCTCCACGCTCGGGGGAACACCTCCTTCTACAAGAGGGATCTTCTGGTAAATGCCGAACTCCATGCCAGGGCTCGACACATCCCATCCCCATCCGTCTATGCGGTTTCCCATGTGAAAGTTCAGTTCGCTCCCCGTTCCCAGGGGCGCCCAGATACCGAACATTGTGGAATGGCGGATTGCATTCGGGCTGATCGTCAAAGTGACAATTAAAGCGAAAACGGCCGGTTGGACCAGAATCCGCCAATGCCGCCCCAGGGCCTTCCAATGAAGCCAGAGCAGGCCGAAGCCAATAGCCGGCATGGTGACAAGAACCGTCGGCCGCGTGAGTATAGTCAAGCCGCCAAGAATGCCTCCCGCCACAAGGGGGATCCATGGAGACAAAGCGGAATGGCCGTTGGCGCGGCGCATGAGCAATTCACCATGCCACGCCAGAGCGAGCAGAAACACCCCATTAATCGCCATGGCGAAGCTCTCCATATAACCCGTGCCCGCGAAATAGACAAAAGTCCAGTGAAGCACAATGAAGAGCGTTCCGATTGCCGCAACCGGGCGCGAAAAGGCGCGCCTTCCCAGCGCATACCAGACTGCCACCGCAAGTGTGTCCACAAGGCCGAGAAACAAATGGG
>CAYFUR010000110.1:6634-12894 GCA_964346275.1 uncultured Candidatus Sumerlaeota bacterium | reverse complement strand
AGCCGGAAGACGACCAGGACGAAGAGCGCGGCCAGGGGCCACCACCGCCGCCGCCACCGTCATCGGGATGATAGAGATGTCTAGATGGTCGATGCCGCTTGATGCTCAGATCCAATCCCGCATCCTCCATTGAGGAAACGTGATCCATTGCTAGGCCAGACAGATGAAAGAGACGATTGAATACCATGTGACACCCGCGATGCAGGAGCGCGCGATGCAGTCCTACTTCTGGAAACATGCCATGGGGGGACGTTGGCTCGTCATCCCAGCATCTCTTCTGTTTGGAGCACTTCTTCACCATCCCGTATTTTCCGAATTTCACCACCACATCGGGACAGGGTGTCTCCTGTTTGGTGGAGTTTTCATCTTGGTGTACTTCAAGTCGTATCGGCAGCACATGCAGATCGCGACTGATGCGCTGAGCATCCATGACTTAACGGATGTGCGCGTCACGCTATCCGAAGACACAATCACCATCGCAAGAGCAGGATCCCGTCAGCAGGTTGAATGGACTCGAGTGAACAAGTTACTTGAGTCATCTGGTTTCCTGATTCTGTTTTCCGGCAAGGTGCCAGTCGGCAACTTGCCGAAGGCGGAGTTTTCATCCGAGCAGCTTGATTTCATCATGGAGAAAGAAAATGGCTGAAGCGGTGCTATACGTCTGTGGCAAGTGTGGCCATTCAATCGTGGCTTGGTCGGACGGAAATCCGTACTATATTGATCAATCGGGGCACAAGAAGTATGCATATCACCCGGATCATGATGCGTTGGCCAGGTGTATTGGGAACGAGTCTCCGCACCTGTGTCTGGCGTGCGGAAAAGAATTCATCATTGATTCGCGTGCACCGACAACGGAGTGCCCAGAATGCAAGTCGAAGGATATTGCTGACTCCTTTCGGTTGACTGGCCTCCAGTGTCCCCAGTGCAAAGCGGGCTCCTTTTCTCGCGATCCGGAGTATCACTGCATTTCATGAACATTCAGCTCACAGACCTCGTTCAGATTGCAGGGCTAGGACTTGATGATTTCAAGATCCACTGTGCGACTGGCACAAACCCAACCCCACTGGAAGCCTTTTTCGATGGCACATTCCGGCAATGGCAGGAACGTCAGAATCAGAAGAACTTTCAGTGCAAACACATTCTTTCACTCATCCATCTCAGTGGCTCAAGGTGGTTATTTGCCGGAGTGTACGAAGTGATTGGCGTTGCCCCAGGGAAGTGGAAGCCAACCTGTTACAGATATTCCACCCGCGAAGTCTCTGGCCTCGACCATCTCACGGGCAGAGCTGTGGTCATATTCAACAAGACATTTCGGGCGTCGTACCTCCAGGGAAAGAAGTACGCTGACCAGCTTAGCGTTATCGCGATTCGCGAGCAACGCATGACCATCGGCGACTTTCCCGGATTCAACTGCGTTCTCCTGTCTAACACCATGCTCGGCACGATTGTTCGAGAATCGAATCCGTCGTGGCGGGCAGCCCTCTCGAACGTTGCTGGGGTGTACCTGGTTACGGACACGTCCACCGGCCAACACTATGTCGGTAGCGCATACGGTGGTGAAGGCATTTGGCAACGCTGGATCGCTTATGCAAAGACCGGGCACGGTGGAAATAGGGAACTCCGTGCCCTCCTGAAAAGTCAGGGAACTGAGCACGCGCACTTCTTCCAATTCACACTACTCGAAGTGTGTGACATCAACTCCAGTGACGACTACATCATTGGTCGAGAAACCCACTGGAAGAAAGCACTCATGTCCCGCGAATTCGGACTGAACAAGAACTGAAGGAAGGATCGAATAAGACAAATCGAGCGTACGGGGTAAACCGCGCCGCTGACTTGCGGCGTTCATACAAGAAAGATATACAATGCTTGATCCATCACTACATGAACTTCTTACGCAGATAGAAATGGACGACATCACACTTAATCACTCCTCCGAATTCGATCCCTCGTCGAGGCGATGGGCCGTGTTGTAATCTTCCGGCCGGCCGAGATCGAGCCAGTCCCCCTTATGGGGAAACGCCTTCACGAACTCCCCCGCATGGAGCAGCGCGAGCACAAGCTGGTCGAAACCAAACGGCTCGCCCCGCGGCACGTAATCGAGGCACCGCCGGTTGAGGATGTAGACACCCATGCTGACTTCGTAGGGGATGCGGGGCTTCTCGGTGAAGTCGGTAATCCGGCCGGACGCGTCGTGGCGGAGAACGCCGAAATCGATGTGTACTTCCCGCGCGTAAGTCGCGACCGTCAACGCCGCGCCGGATTCCCGATGAGCCTCCCAGAGCGCCGCCGGATCCAGGTCGGTGAGGATATCGCCGTTCATCACCAGGAAATCTTCGCCCAGATTGTCTATATACGCCAGGGGGCCGATGGTCCCCAGGGGCGTGTCCTCGATGGCGTAGTCGAGGTTCAGGCCCAGCTTGCTGCCATCGCCGAAGAAGAGCTGGATCAGCTCGGCCAGGTGCCCGACGGAAATCGTGATGTCGCGGATGCCGGCGTCGCGCAGCATGGCCAGCACGCGCATCAGAATCGGCTGCTCGCCCACGGGGAGCAGCGGCTTGGGCAGGACCGTCGTGTAGGGGCGCAGGCGGCGTCCCTTGCCACCGGCCAGGACAACAGCGCGAGGTGCGGTCACTTCACGTACTCCTCCACGCGGACTCGATCCAGGCGCGGGCGCAGCCATTCCGCCGTGCGCCGGATCCCTTCTTCAAATTCCACTTCCGGCTTCCAGCCGATGAGCTCGCGGGCGAGGCGATTTTCACTGATCAATCGTTGCACTTCGCTTCCCTTGGGCCGCCGGCGTTCGTCCCGGGATTCCACCTTTTTGTCGACTTCCAGGATTTCCAGAATCCGCTCCGCCAGGCTGGCGATGCTGATTCCCTTGCCCGTGCCGAGATTGATCACATAGCCGCTCACCTTTTCCAGCGGCGCTTCTCCCGCCAGGCGGAAAGCCCGGGCGGTATCGGCGACGAACGTGAAGTCGCGCACGGGATCGAGTGAACCCAGGCGCACCGTTTCGCACTGATCCGAGAGCGCCTGGGCGATAATCGTGGGGATGACGGCACGCAAAGACTGGCGCGGGCCAAAGGTGTTGAAGGGCCGGATTGTGACCGCCGGCAAGCCGTAGGAACAGACATAGGATTCCACCAGCTTGTCCGCGGCGATCTTGCTGGCGGCGTAGGGCGATTGGGCCTGGAGCGGGTGGCGTTCGTCCATGGGCGTGGTGAGCGCCGAGCCATAGACTTCGCTGGTGGAGGTGTGGACCAGGCGGGAAACCTTCTGGTCACGGCAGGCCTCCAGAACATTCAGCGTGCCGCGTATATTCACCGCGACATAGGAATCCGGAGCCTGGTAGGAATAGGGAATCCCGATGAGCGCGGCGAGATGGTAAACGGCTTCAACACCGCCGGAAAACTCGCGCAGGCAACGCGGATCGCCCACATCACCGAAATGGATGGAAAGCCGCGCGGCCTGCTCTTCGCCCAGCCCCGATTTCACTTCCTCAAGATGGCCGAGCCACCCCTGGGCGTTATAGCGCACGAGGGCCCGGACGCGCTTGCCGGCGCGAAGCAGCTCTTCCACGACGTGGCTACCGATAAAGCCAGCCGCGCCGGTAAGCAGGACCTCGCCATGTTCTTCAGCCATAGGGACTCCGATGGTGAAACGTCCCCCCGATCAATGAGAAGATCGGGGGACAAAGATTTGAATTTCCCCAGCCGCCGGGCGGGGGCAACACTGAATCAGATTTGCTCAAGGGGTGCAAGAGACTGTGAAGCTCGCGCTGATTTTCGGAACCCGGCCGGAAGCGATCAAGATGGCGCCCGTCATTCTGGAGGCGCGCGCGCGTCCCGAAGCCGCCCCGCTGGTGATCAGCACCGGCCAGCACCGGGAAATGCTGAGGCCGATCCTGGCGCTTTTCGGCATCGAGCCGAATATCGACCTGGACCTGATGCAGCCGGGGCAAACTCTTGGAGGCCTCGCTTCGCGGGCCATGGAGGCGCTGACGGGAGTTCTTGAGCGGGAAAAGCCGGACGCCGTGGTGGTCCAGGGTGATACAACCACGGCGATGTGCGCCGCGCTGGCGGCGGCGTTTCTCGCGATTCCGGTGGCTCATGTCGAGGCGGGGCTCCGATCCGACCGGCTGGACGCTCCCTTTCCCGAGGAAATCAACCGCCGCCTGATCAGCCAGGTCGCCCATTGGCATTTTGCGCCGACGACGTCCGCCCGGGACAATCTCCGCCGCGATGGGATTCCGCATCTTGGATCGAAAATCCTTGTAACGGGAAATACCGTGATCGACGCCCTGCGCCAGGCCGCGCGCGAGGTCGAAGCCGATCCGCCGCGGAGCCCTTTACTGGAAGAGGCGCGGCGCTGGAAGGAAAACGGCGGGCGCTTGCTGCTGGTGACGGGCCATCGGCGGGAGAACTTCGGCGAGCCATTCCGCGAGTTTTGCCGGGGGCTCGGCCGAATCGCGGAGCACCATCCGGAAACACTGATTCTTTATCCGGTGCATCTGAATCCGAATGTGCAAAAGCCCGTGCGAGAATACCTTGGGGGGCGGAAAAACATCCTGCTGGCGGACCCGGCGGATTATCCGGTGTTTGTCGCGCTCATGCAGGCCGCCGACCTGGTCGTCACCGACAGCGGAGGCGTGCAGGAAGAAGCGCCGGCGCTGGGTAAGCGCGTGGTGGTGACCCGCGAAGTGACGGAACGCCCGGAAGCGGTGGCGGCCGGCGCGGTGGAGTTGGTGGGCCCGCACCAGGAGGCGCTGTTTCAGGCGGCGCACCGGCTTCTTTCCGATCCGGAATCCCTTCCCCGGCGGGCGGTCAGCCCCTATGGCGATGGAAAGGCGGCCAGCCGGATTCTGGATGCGTTGCTGGGAGGCCAGCCGGAGGAATTCGCGCCGGAAGGCTAGGGATCACCCCATCGCAAGCAGCAGCGTCATGACAAGGCCGGAGCAGAGTGGGATCGTGAAGTTGTCGTCGACACCGTCTATACAGGCCTCCGCAAAAGTGGCGGCCAGCGCGCCGAAGAGACCCACCCAAAGGGGAATCCCCGGCGTGAACAGGATCACGATCAGCCCGGAAACGAGGCAGGCCACGGCGCCTTCGAGGCTTTTTCCTTTCGAGCCAAAGGGCACGCGGCCGTATTTCTTTCCCACGAGCGCGGCGGCGGTATCGCAGACGATGAGCATGGCGAAGGCGGCGGTGGCCACGGGCTTGGAGAAGAAGAAATACGTCGGCACGGCGGCCATGAGCATCCACGAGGCCCCGGTAAAAGTCATCCGGCCGGTGGTCTCCGGCGATTCGTGGGGACGGATCAGCTTATTGACGATGAACCGGATCAGGTCTCCCAGCGGGCCCGGCCGGGAACGCTCCAAGTCCACCGACATGCAGAAGAAAAGCACAATGATCAGGATCAGCACGGCATCGGGCCGCGGCACAAACCAGAGCGTGATCGGTATCCACATCGAGGACAGGTGGATGCCTTTGCGCATGAGTTCCTGCTTGTAGTTGATATCGCCCTGGCGAGGTTCGATCATGAATCCGGTCGTCATCTCCATGAATCAGGTAAAGTCGCCGCGCCCCTCCTGGTTCGACGGGGTGGCCACGGCCCGCGAGACCCTCCTGGCGGGAGGGCAAAGATGCAACCCGCAATCCCACGTGACGGCGGAAAGGGAAGAGACGTGAGCAAAAAACTCAGCGCCGGATTGTTGATGTATCGCTGGAAGAACGGCGAGCTGGAATACTTTCTGGCCCACCTGGGCGGGCCGTTTTTCGCCAGGAAGGATGAAGGCCATTGGACGCTGCCGAAAGGCCTCGCGGAAGAAGGCGAGGCGGACCTGCTGGTAACCGCCAAACGCGAATTCGAGGAGGAAACCGGAGTTCAGCCCGAAGGAGAGATGATCCCCCTCGGCGAAACCAAACGGAAAGACGGCAAGATCATCCACATCTGGGCCTTCGAGTGGAAGGGAGAGGACACGCCGGAAATTCAATCGAACACCTTCGAGCTGGAATGGCCGCCCAAATCGGGCCGCAAGCAGCACTTTCCGGAGCTAGATCGTGCGGATTTCTTTCCCGAAAACCGCGCCCGGGAAAAAGCCAACCCAACCTACCACGTCTTCTTCGATCGCTTGAAAGAGCGGCTCGGAAAAGAGTAAACGGATATAGACGTTTCAAGAAAATGCTCGCCAAATGCACCCGCCGCCCATAGGGTTCCTCCATTCATTCCCCTTGGAGGCCTCCGATGCGCTTTTCGGT
>CAYFUR010000110.1:1815-6534 GCA_964346275.1 uncultured Candidatus Sumerlaeota bacterium | reverse complement strand
CCCCGCCTGGGGGCTTTCTATGCCCAGAATGTCCTCTCCTTCCTGGACGGGGCCCAGGATTATTACGACGCGGGCGGCCTGGAGAGCGACGCCCAATTCACCGGTGTCCAAGCTCTTGATGACTTCACGGTGCAATACAACCTCGCCAATCCGACGCCGTTTTTCGACACGGTAGTGGACCTCACCTGCTGGTATCCTCTCAACCAGGAGCACATCGAAGAGGCCGGCGAAGGGTGGGACACGGAGCCGGAGACGTATCTCGGGAACGGTCCCTTTCAGCTGGCCGAATACTCCAGCAAGGACCGCATCATTCTCGAGCCCGCGGAAACCCACCGCATGACCGATGAAATCTTCTGGGATCGCATCGAGTTCTATATGATCGAAAGCCAGGTTACGGAGCTCCAGGCTTTCCGGACAGGCGAGCTGGACATCACAAACAAGGTTTCCCTGCCGGAAGTGCCATACTGGAAAGAACAGCCCGAGTGGAACCCGGGGCCAACCTTTGGAACCTATTACGTCAGTTTCAACAATGCCGAAGCGCCCTTTGACGACGCGCGGGTGCGCAAGGCCTTCAACCTCTGTATAGACAGAGAGTTAATCACGGACCGCCTCCTTCAGCGCGGGGAAATACCGAGCGAGGGCCTGATACCCCACTCGCTGCAAAGCCCGCGAGGGGGCGCCTATCGCGACTATGCCGGCGACATGATTCCCGATCAAGACATCGAACGCGCACGGCAACTCCTCGCGGAGGCCGGCTACGGAGAAGACAACCAGTTCCCAGCCGTCGAGTATATATACGATACCTCGGAAGACCACAAGGTGATAGCCGAGCAGCTCCAGGCCATGTGGCGGGATGCCCTCGGCGTGGACGTGGAACTGCGGAACGTGGAGTGGGGCGTGCGGCTGGAGCGCGGCCGCCAGGGCCGCTTCGACCTGATCCGCAACGGGTGGTATGGCGACTACCTGGACGCCATGACGTTCCTCGAGCTGTTCGTCACCGGAAACAACCTGAACGATCCCAAGTTCAGCAGCGACCGCTACGACGAACTGATTCAGGCGGCGCGAAGCGAAGAAGATGCGGCCGAACGGGAAGACCTGCTCGTCGAGGCGGAGCGCCTCCTCATCGAGGAAGAAGCGGCCATCGCCCCGCTTTTCACCTATGCCTACCCCGTCCTCATCCAAACCGGCATTGAAGGCGTCATCCGCAATGCCACCGGAGACATCCATTACCTTTGGGCGCGAAGGACGGGAGCAGAATAGAACCACAGTTTCCTTTGACTTGTGCATAAGAAGAATGGAGACTGAATCGATCGAAGGCTCGCCCCCCAATCCCTCCGAGTCGCGTTATCAGGGCCATCCTGGCTTGCACCTCTACTGGAGTCTCCTGACTCGCCGGGAATTCTCGACTGGCAGCCAGGAACTTTTCGGTGAAAACTGAACCTCGTATCATCCTCTACGCTGCAACGGCCGGAGCGCTTTATTGGCTTCTCGATGGCGTGCTTGATACTCTTTTCTTCTACGACGATAGCTTTCTCGATTTATTAATACTTGATGTGCCTTTTCACAAGGTTTCCATGCGCCTGGTGGTTTTCGGGCTTTTCCTTCTTTTCGGCGGTTTTGTCGCGAGTTTAATCGCCGAACGGGAGAGAAGCCAGGAAAGAACCCAACACCTCCAGGCGGTCCTGGAGGGAATCCGGAACGTCAATCAGCTCGTCACGAAGGAGAGTGATCCGGAAGTTCTCATCGAGAAGGCCTGCAAGAATCTGACAAAGACCTTGGGATACCATGCGGCCTTTCTTGTTTTGGTCGATGAAAAGGGGGGAGTCATCCACGCCGCTGGCTCGGGGAAGGATGGCCATTTAGAAAAACTGCGGCAGCATTTGGAATCGGGATCGCCGATTCCCTGTATCAAAAGCGAAAAGGACGGCTTCTACTTGCGAGTTTGCGAAAACCCAGCGGTCGAATGCCAGGAACGCCCCATTTCAGCATCCTACGAAGGATTGGCCGCTTTCTCCTCTCCCCTCATCTTCCAAGGCCGCTGTTTCGGATATCTCACTGTTTCCGTTCCCCTGCGATTTGCCTGTGATCCTCGGGAAAAAAGCCTTTTCCTCGAACTCGTAAATGATCTGGCATTCGCCATTTACGAGATTGAAATCGCGGAGCGGACGCAGAAAAATGTTGCGCAGCTCCGCCGGGCTCACGAAATCGCCCGCCTTGGGGCTTGGCAGTTTAATCTCAAAAACAATGTGGTCCATGCCTCCGATGAGGCGCGGAAACTCTATGGTCTGGGCGACCGGGAATGGACCATTGACGAAATCAAGAGTATCCCACTCGCCAAATACCGGCGGCAACTGGATCGCGCGCTGGCCGATCTGGTCAGCGGTGAGGCGCCCTATGATGAAGAATTCATCATCAGGCGCCCGACGGATCAAAAACTCATCCATATCCGATCCATGGCCGAATACGATCGAAACAAGAACCTGATCATCGGAACAATCCAGGATATTACCTCCCAGAAAGAGATCCGGCTGGAACTCGAGCAGGAAAAAGAACGGCTTGAGGCGATCCTTGAAAACATCCCGGCAATGATCGCGTTCTTCGACCCGGCCGGCAAACCGCAGTGGATCAATCATTTCTACGAAAAAGCGCTTGGGTATGAGTTGGAAGAGGCCCAGGAGCCCGGTTTTTTTGAAAAGCTCTTTCCAGATGCTGACTATCGCGAAAGAGTCCTCGCATTCATCGAAGCCGCGAAAGGGGAATGGGATGATTTTCAGATCCATACAAAGAGCGGAAAGCTTTTGGAAACCGCGTGGGCGAACATTCCGCTCTCGGATGGATCAAACATCGGAATCGGAATCGATGTCACCGAGCGAAGAAAAGCAGAAACAGGTTTGAAAGAAAGCCAGCGGCAGTTGAGCACGCTGATGAGTAATCTGCCAGGGATGGTCTTTCGCTGCCTCAACAAACCCGGATGGCCGATGGTTTTCGTGAGCCATGGTTGCGAGGAATTGAGCGGTTTGACTTCCGGGGAACTGACAAGCCCAGATGGCGTCTCCTACGAGAGTCTCATCGATTCGAAAGACCAGCAACATGTCTGGGATACCGTCCAGCAGGCCATCGGAAAGGGCGAGTCGTTTACCCTGGAGTACCGCATCCGGGACAAATCCGGCCAGGAACATTGGGTTTGGGAACAAGGACGCCTTGTTTCCGAGGATGAGGAAGGAATCGGAATCCTGGAGGGATTCGTTTCAGATATCACCGAGGGGAAACGAGCCGAACAGGAACGAGCCAGGCTCCAGGAGCAACTCAACCAGTCTCAAAAGATGGAAGCGGTGGGCCGGCTGGCGGGAGGAATTGCCCACGATTTTAACAATATTCTCCAGGGCATTCTCGGTTTCTCTCAAATGCTCGTTCAAAACCTGGAAAAGGAGCCGGACATCGGTTTCGCGAAAGAAATTCTTTCCGGAGCCGAACGGGCTTCGAGTCTGACGCGGCAACTGCTCGCCTTCAGCCGGCGTCAAGTCCTGGAACCCAGGCCCTTGAATCTGAATGAGGTGATCGAGAACCTCCTGAAACTGATTCGCCGAACCATTGGTGAAAACATCAGCCTGGAATTCCGGCCGGGTCAGGATATCGGAACCATCTATGCGGATGTCGGCCAGGTTGAGCAGGTCCTCATGAACCTGTGTGTGAATGCCCGCGACTCCATGCCCAGGGGCGGCAAACTCATCATCGATACCAAGGCCCAACTGTTCGGCGAAGATTATGTTTCCTCCCATCCCTGGGCGGAACCAGGAAACTATGTTATCATGGAGGTAAGCGATAACGGAAGCGGCATGGACAAGAAGACCCGCGAGCAAATCTTCACACCCTTTTTCACCACCAAGGAAGTTGGCAAAGGGACCGGACTTGGCCTGGCGACCGTCTATGGAATCATCAAGCAGCACCGGGGGATCGTGAATGTGTATAGCGAGGTGGGCGAAGGAACGACATTCAAAATCTGTTTCCCCGAGTTGAAGGGAGCCGCCGCGGAAAATGTTCGAAGGAAGTCGGAAGAAGACGCGCTCCCTCTGCCAGGAGGCCAGGAGACGATTCTCCTCGCCGAGGACGACGGCACGGTTCGCAATCTCGGCGTTCACTTGCTTAAAGAATTCGGATATCACGTGATCGAGGCGCGGAACGGCCAGGAAGCAATCGACATCCTGAATAAACGCTCCGGCGAGATCGACTTGGCCCTTTTGGATATGGTAATGCCCAAGCGTGGCGGCCGGGAGGTTTCCGATCACTTCCGCCTGCTGAAAGCCAACGCAAAGATTATTTTTGTGAGTGGATACAGCGCGGAAACCGTTCACACCGACGCCGTACTCGGCTCGAGCGTAGGTTTTGTTCAAAAGCCCTATTCAAAGGAAACCTTGCTGCGAAAAATCCGAAAGGTTCTGGACGAATAAACGCCAACCAGCCAAAGCGGTGAGCAGAGAAAAAGCCCCGGGAGGAAATCCCGGGGCCGTTGTTTGTGTGCGTCTGCAGGAGGAAGTGCTTCCGGATTTACTTCTTGGAAGCAGCCTTCTTCCGTGTGGTGGTTTTCTTGGCGACGGGCTTCTTGGCCGCCGTCTTCCGCGCTGTGGCCTTCTTGGCAACGGGTTTCTTCGCCGCTGTCTTGCGCGTTGTGGTTTTCTTCGCGACTGCTTTCTTAGCGGCCGGCTTCTTGGCGGCCGGCTT
>CAYFUR010000110.1:0-1715 GCA_964346275.1 uncultured Candidatus Sumerlaeota bacterium | reverse complement strand
GCGGCCGGCTTCTTGGCGGCCGGCTTGCTTGCCGTGGCTTTCTTGGCCGCGGGCTTGCGCGTTGTGGCCTTCTTGGCCGCGGGCTTCCGGGCCGTCGCCTTCTTAGCCGTTGTGGTTGTCTTGCTGGCGGTGGGCTTCTTAGCGGCCGGCTTCTTAGCCGTTGTGGTGGCCTTCTTGGCGGTGGGCTTCTTCGCCGTGGCCTTCTTGGCAGTCGGCTTCTTGGTGGCTGCCTTCTTCGTGGTTGCCTTTTTGGCGGTGGCTTTCCGGGCCGTGGTGGCCTTCTTCGTCGCTGCCTTCTTGGTGGTTGCCTTCTTGGCAGTAGTCTTCTTCGTCGCTGCCATCTTTTTGACCTCCTTGCGAGGGTGCGTTACCGCCGCCTGGGCGGCTGCAAAAAGGGCGATCGGCACCCGGAAGGGAGAACAACTGACGTAGTTCATCCCTGCCTGGTGACAGAAGACCACGGAGGCGGGGTCGCCGCCGTGTTCGCCACAGATGCCAACTTTCAGGTCGGGGCGCGTGTCGCGTCCCTTTTCGATACCGATCTCCACCAGTGCTCCGACGCCCGATTGATCGATGCTCTGGAACGGATCCTCCGGGAGGATCTTGTGCTGGAGGTAATCGGGGAGGAATGTGCCGATGTCGTCACGCGAGAAACCAAATGTTGTCTGCGTGAGATCGTTCGTGCCGAAGGAGAAGAAATCCGCGTGTTCCGCAATTTCATCCGCGGTCAGCGCCGCGCGGGGCAGCTCGATCATCGTGCCGACGAGATACTTGATCTTCACCTTCTTCTCTGCCATCACCTCGTCCGCGACGCGGCGGATAATGGCTTCCTGATTGGCAAGCTCGTTGGAGTGCCCAACAAGCGGCACCATGATTTCCGGCAGGACTTTCACCTTCTTCTTCTGGCATTCCACGGCGGCCTCGATGATCGCCCGGGCCTGCATTTCCGTAATTTCCGGGAAGGTGATTCCCAGGCGGCAGCCACGGTGGCCCAGCATGGGGTTCAGTTCGTGGAGGGCGCGAATGCGGCTTTCGAGTTCGCTCGAGGTGATCCCGAGATCCTCGGCCAACTCCGCGATGGCGGAGGGCTCGTGGGGCACAAACTCGTGCAGTGGCGGATCGAGAAGGCGGACGGTGACGGGAAGCCCCTTCATCGCCTTGAAAATTTCCATGAAGTCCTTCCGCTGATAAGGCAGAAGCTTCATGATCGCTTTGCGCCGTTCTTCCGGCGTCTGGGAAACGATCATTTCGCGGACGGCGCTGATTCGCTTGGCATCGAAGAACATGTGCTCGGTGCGGCAAAGGCCGATGCCTTCCGCTCCGAGACGGCGGGCGCCTTCCGCGTCCGGACCCGAGTCCGCATTGGTGCGTACGCCGATGGTCCGGTATTTTTCAGCAATCTTCATCAGCTTCTTGTAGAAGCGGTTCTTGTCGGGGTTGGGCAGGTCGAGCTGGAGAGTCCCTTCATAGACATGGCCAGCGGTGCCATTCAGCGTGATTGAGTCCCCGCGCTCAAGTTTGGTGCTGCCAACGCTCAGCGTTCCTTTGCGCGCGTCGATATTCAACTCGCCGCAACCAACGATACAGCATTTGCCCCAGCCGCGAGCCACAAGCGCGGCGTGGCTTGTCATGCCGCCCTTGGCCGTCAAAATGGCCTCGGCGGCATGCATGCCGGCGACATCTTCCGGAGACGTTTCATTGCGGACCAGGATGAC
>CAYFUR010000109.1:0-12916 GCA_964346275.1 uncultured Candidatus Sumerlaeota bacterium | reverse complement strand
GCCGTCCCCCTTTTCTTTTCTTTTCTTCAAAGTTCAATCTGGTGAGTTCGACTAGAACCTACTTGCCAAGTCACTCCGTGTGGCTGTAATTTTCAACGTAGATACCCTTAGAGGCAGGATAAAATGAAAAGCTGGTTTCCCCGCTGGATCAAGAGCTGGTTTCCTCTCGAAACCTGCATGGCATTTTGCTTCTTCTTCGCCCAGGCCGCCGCCCAACAATCGAGCGGGCCTTTCGCCAGCACCACGCCGATGCCATCGGGACGCCAGACGCATGGTTCCGCCGTTCTCGGTGACTACCTCTATGTCTTCGGCGGCGGCCTCGATCAGGCGGCACCGGGCCAGCGCGCCAACGAGGCGGGATACACCTCTTCCGTTCAGAAGGCGCCGATCCGGGGCGACGGCAGCCTCGGGCCCTGGTCCGAAGAGCGGCCCCTGCCGCAGATTCGGGCGTATATATCCAACAGCACGGTGGCCCTGAACGATGTTGTCTATATCATAGGCGGAACCGATGGGATGGAGGATATTGGAAAAGGGGGGCGGAAATACAAGACGGCGCTGATCGCGCGCCCGTCCGAGGATGGGCGCCTTTCCCAGTGGGTGGAATCTTCGCCCTTTCCCGGGCCGGGGCGCAGCTGTTTCACGGTGGTTCCCACTCCTGGCTATATCCATATTATCGGCGGCAACACGGAGTCATTCGACCCGACGAATACTGTTGTCACGGGCCTGGTAGGCCGTCATGGGGAGATTACGGGATGGGAAAACGGTCCGGCGATGCCTTCGCCGCTTTGGTTTCACCATTCGGCGGCCGTTTCCGGCCGCGTCTGGGTGTGGGGCGGGCTGCCAACTGGTGAAAACAAGCCGGGGTCAAAACGTGTTTTCTCGAGCCCCATTCTGGCTACCGGGCGTCTTGGCCCCTGGCGCGAGGAATATCCAAGCCTGCCCGTCGCATTTTATCGTGGCGCCAATGCAACCGCAGGGCCTTATCTTGTCACTTTCTGCGGGACCTATGCCGGCGGAGCGCTCAGTAGCGATGTCGTCTATGCGCAGGTTACTGATAACGGCCTCGGCCAATGGCTGAGGATCCAGCCCAATTTGCCCATGCGGCTCTATACGACCGCAGCCCCTGATTATCGGCGCGGGAACATCTATATCCCTGGCGGCGGGTTCAGCCATGGCCGTGTCGAGCCTCTTCGCTCGGATGTCGTCTTCTTTCGCCTGACTCCCCAGGCGCGCGAGGCCGTGCGGCAGAGTGTTTCCCGGGAGGTCGCCGCCGATACGGAAGAGATCAGCGGCGAGGGCGAGCGCGGCGGAGGGGCAAACGGCTCTTTAACTTATAAGACCCAGTATTCTGATGCGGAGGGTGCTCTGCCCGGTTTTCTGCCTTACGAGGTCGCCCGGCGTGAACTTAATGGTCCGCAGGCCCGGCCTCTGATCGCTTATTTCCATATGACGGGAGCCCAGCCTTCCGAGGAGCAGGCGAAGATCCTGAAATCAGATGCGGCTTTCGGGCGTCTCGCCGACAAGGCTCTTCTTGCCTGGGTGGATGTTCGCCAGTCACCCCAAACGGCGAGCCAATTTGGTGTCATGCGCGTGCCGACCTGGATTCTCTATAACAGCCAGGGTGAGGAGTTGGGGCGCACGAGCCGGAAGGTGACCGTGTCCCAGTTGATGAAGGGGATTGAAGGTGCGGAATAACCGGCTTTAGCGAAGAACCCAGGTGTCTGAGAGGGGTGTCTGGGTCACGCGGATTGCATCGCCGATGACGAATCCGTCTGCATCGTTGCTCAGCATGATCTCGGCGGGTGTACTGGCGGAGAAATGTCCTTCTGCCAGGAGGTTCCACTGGCCGCCGTTTTCCCGCTGATCAACGCGAACCGTTTCTTGGCGGCCAATGAAATCAATCGCATACGGGGCGTTGCTGGCGCGGTTATCCTGGGCGGCCCACCACGCTTCCACGCGATAGCGCCCGTCCTCGGGAACGGTGAATTCCCAGGTCATTTGCCGATCCCCTGAGCCCGCCTCGGCATAGAGATAATCCGCGCCGTAGTATCCTGGAACAGCGGTGGAGGAAGCCCAGACGTCCCCCGGCTGGCTGAGTTCGGCGAGAGCGGTCGTGAAGTTGCTCCCGACGCTCATGTCGGGCGTCACATTGTAGCGCCGGAGTTCATAGAGCGGCGTCAAGCGCGTATTGAGCCCCTGGATGGTGGTGGTGGCGGTTTCGTAGCCTGCCGCCTCGGCCTCCTGGATCACGGTATCGTTGTAGCCGCCATACGGGTATGCGAGGTGGCGGACTGTTTTGCCCATGTTTGCCTCGATGGCCGCCTTGGAATCGCCCAACTCGCTTTGCACGTCTTCCACGGCGAGGCTGCTCAAGTCCATGTGCCAGACAGTATGGGATTCCGTGAAGAGAACCCCCTCGTCCTCCATCTCATTCAACTCCGTCCAATCGGCGTGGTCGCTACCCGTGGGGGGATCGCTGCCCGGTGGAACCCCCACGTAGGCCGTATGGGCGTAGTTGTAGCCGAATAGGTTGTGCCCTTGCTGGTTGAGGGCCTTCATTTTCGGATAAGCGACTGTATAGACGGTGATATAATTGTCGTCGAAGGTGATGACCACGGGCTTATCCGGCAGGGCCGGCTCTCCCGTTTCGATCCAGTTTTTCAAGTGATCCAGCGTGATGCAGTGATAGCCGTTTTGCGCGAGGTAGTCCATTTGCTGCCGGAACCCTTGGGGATTCTGGCCAAAGTTTTCATCGAGTCCATGATACATGAGGATCACGGCGCCCTCGGTGTTGTCGCCGGAGAAACGGGCGTCGGTATTATCGAGGATCAAGGGGGACTGTGCGGCAAGGAGTCCGGGAACGAAAAGCAGCAGGCCGAGACGGGCGCTCCGAAAAACGGAATTTGCAAAACGCTTCATAGGCTTCAGATCATATCCTTAAACATGTCGTTGAGTTTGTTTTCGATGAATTGGACGGATTTGACCAGGTGTTCGTGATTGGTCGTATCGTCCTGGTTTTCGATGAGAGGCGCCACGGCCTGGGCGAAACTCTTGGCTGCTGAACGAACGCGCCCGGCTGTCGTGCGGCGGGAATAAAGAAGGGTCAGGATCACCCGGTCTGCAATCACCAGGAAATGCACCTTGTCCACGTCGGCGCCATAGAGGCGGATCGAGACTTCGGGGCTCGATGCGTTGGCCACCATGGTGTTGAGGGCGGCAACAACGCCTGCCGCTGTCGCTCCCATGGTGTCTTTTCCAATGGGTTCGAATTCTCCTGAAGAGGCGAGGATGCACCCTGTCCGATCGATGACAAGGGCGCAACGGGCACCACTTTCTTCCAGTAACGTGTCCAAAGCGTCATCCATTGCATCCAGGGTATCCCCTGAAAACTGGACGATTTCTGTTCCGGATCTGCTTTCCTGCTTTCGTGGGGTCATCGGTCTTATTATCTCTCTGTGTCCACCGGGTTTCTTGCAGGACTAACGATAGGAACCTCCATACTGTTGCTCCAAGGTGGCATTCAGTTTCTGAACGACTTCGTGACAGATCGCCTGGAACGTCTCCATCACTCCTTCACCGCGGATGGCGACGGCCTCAAAGGAGCGGCATCCCCGTTCGTTGAGCACTTCCTCGAATTCCTCCGAATCCGTCACATAGAAGAGGTCGCGCTTGTTATACTGGAAGATCAGTGGAATGGTGGAGTAATCGTAGCCATACTCCTTCATCATGGTCTTGAGGTCCTGGAGGGACTCCAGGTTGTCCTCTAGACGGGACTTGTCGCTGTCGGCCACGAACACCAATCCGTCCACGCCGTTGAGAACCATTTTGCGTGTCGAGCGGTAGTAAGGCTGGCCCGGCACGCCATAGATGAGAAATTTGGTTTTAAATCCCGCGATGTCGTCGAGTTCCATGGCGAAATAGTCGAAGAAGAGGGTGCGGTCTCCCTCGGTATCGATGCTGGAGAGCTTTGTGCGGCTCCGGTCGGGAACGAGCCCATGGATGTGCTGGATATTCGTCGTTTTTCCACCGAGGGAAGGGCCCACGTAGACGATTTTGCAGTTAATTTCCCGGGTCCGGTAATTGATTATGGGCATAGAATGGAGGTTTCTCTCCGGCTTTTCGGTGACGCGGTTTCTGCGGGATAGAGCACTGATTTACCGCAATTTAACTGCATTTTTCTGTCTGGCTGTGTGTTCTGATTACATCGGGAACACAGCAACTTAAGATGGGGTTGGCACACTGGATGGTCAACGAAAAACGCCTGAAGGGTGGGAACGGCCTGAGTAACTGATTTTACAGGACTTTTCCGGTGACGTTATTTTGCGCTCCCTGCTTTCGGCTCATCGCAAAATGGGGGGCGAAAATCGTCGGAAAGGGTTGGAATTCACCCTTGACTTTCGCCGCTTTCTGACTAGGGATACGGACTCTTGTCCGGGCAGGGCACCAACTCGGACAGGCTGTGTTGGGGAGTGGTGCAAGTGGTAGCACGTCAGATTCTGGTTCTGAATGTTGGGGGTTCGAGTCCTCCCTCCCCAGCCACTCACAAACGAAGGCGTCTGCGCTCCCATCGTCTAGTGGTTTAGGACGCCGCCCTCTCACGGCGGAAACAGGGGTTCAAATCCCCTTGGGAGTGCCATTTTTCCACAGGCTATTCACAAACGGCGATGGTTCCAGTGGTTGGGTTTAGCCCTCTCGATGTTTTTTATTCACAGAGTTTTCCACAGGGACCGCGAAGTCACATCGAGTGGCGCATGCGGGCCTTCTTCAGCTTTCTCCGCCCATCGAGCAGAAGCCTCAGTGTCTCGGCGATTGTGACGCCGAGATTGAGCTTGGATGCGCCCACTTTCCTATCGTAGCGGAGGATGAAAGGGACTTCATCGACACGCAAGGGTTCCAGGCAAGCCAGGTTCACGAGAAGTTGATCCGTGCAGGCAAAGCCGTTTCGGGTGATGAGGGAATCGCCGTATTCCTCGAAAGCGCGCCGGATCAGGCCCGAGCGATAGGCGCGGAAGCCGCATGTATAGTCCCGGACTCCTGGTAATTGGAGAAAGATTTTGAACAGGAGCAAGGCCCCCAGGCTCATGAGCTGGCGATGGAGCGGCACGCCGACCTGGCGCGAGCCGCGGCGGTATCGCGAAGCGATGACCAGGTCCGCTCCCGCTTCGATTCGCTTGAGCATGGGGATCACGTGGCGCGGCGGATGGGTGTTGTCCGCATCCATTCCAATGATGACATCCTGATCACTGCGGGATTCTTCCAGCGCTGCCCGCAAACCTGTCTTGATTGCTTCGCCCAGGCCTTTGTTCCGCTCGTGGTTGACCAGGCGAAGGGGCATGCGCCTGGCCGCGATTTCCGAGACCCTTGCTGTTCCATCCTGGCTGCCGTCGTTCACCACGATCACCATGGGATCCCGCTCCTCCAGGCGGCGAAACAGGCGCCGGAAGCTGCGAAGAAGCGGCGGCAGGCAGTCTTCCTCATTATAGGCTGGCAAAACAACGATCAGGCGAGACATCCTGGTCCTTTCGGCGACTCAGTGAGCGGTGCCATTTGCCGGACTCGGCGCCCTCGGTGCAACCTTTTCACTTCCATGAAGGGGGAAATCTTCTCACTCTGTGATGGGAGATTGACGTTCCCGGCCATCCATGCTGAATTGAACCGTACATCGTATGACAAAGGACTCTTGCCGCTTCCATGCCGTCCGTTCCGCGAGTCGAAGGCCGCTTTTACGAGAAGACCACCTGGGACAATGTCTCATGCCACCTGTGTCCCCACGCCTGTTCTATTGCGCCTTCCCGGAGTGGAGCCTGCGGTGTCCGAAGCAATCGCGATGGCCGTCTTTACGTGGATGATTACGGGAAAGTGGCGGCGCTTGAGGTGCTTTCCGCCGAGGAGCTTCCACTTTTCCATTATAAGCCTTCGATCAGTTGGCTGCGGATTGGAGGGAAGGGCTGCACGATGCGCTGCCCTTTCTGTAATACGTATCGGTTCAGCCAGACCGGGGCCGTTCGTTCCGTTCCCATGATGCCCGACGAGATCGTCGCGGATGCCCAGGAGAAACAGGCCCGCGGCGTGGCCTTCGGTGTGAACGAGCCCGCGCCGATGCACGAGTTCGTGTTTGATACCTTTCGCGAAGCGCGCGCCGCGGGACTCGACACCCATCTCGCGACGAATGCCATGTGGTCTCCCGACGCATTGATGGAGCTTGCCCCATTGGTTTCCGCCGCGACGGTCGGACTGAAGGGCTTCGATTCCGCTTTCTTCGCGGAAACGCTGGGAGCGGATCGTTTTACGATCGAAACGAACATCCAACTGCTGCTTGCTCAAGATGTTCATGTCGAGATTTCCTGGCTGTTGATCCCCGGGTTGACGGATTCTCCGGAGCAAGTCCGCTCTCTGCTTGATTGTCTGGCGGAAATGGACAGGTGGCCGCCGATCATGGTCCTGCCTTACTATCCCGACTTTACCTGGAAGGATCCACGGGAAGCGACGCTCGGGGATCTGAAGGAGTTTCACAGAATCCTTAAGGATTATCGAGGCGGCGTCTATGAATTGCATGAAGAAAGCCCGGCGATGAATACCTGCTGCGCGCAATGCGGGCGGCCGCTCGTCCGGCGGGGGCTCGCGGGGCTGATTATCACGCGCTATCCCACGGGAAAGCCCAAAGACGAATGTCCCCAGTGCGGCGCAAAGGTCCCCTACGTCGTTGACGACTAGCGCCTGTGTCTAGACCACGAATCCGGCGCACTTTTTTCCAACGGTGATGGAGAGAGCCGGCCTCACTTCAATTCTTTGAGGAAGGCCAGCAACTCGAAGTGGTCTTGAAAGACCGCCTCCGCGTGTTCCCGCAACTCTTGCTCGGGGTGGCTTCCGGTGATGGCAATGGGGATGGCGCCAGCCGCTTTGGCTCCCTGAAGGCCCGGGATGGAATCTTCCACTACAAAGCAGCCGCTTCCTTCGAATCCGATCTGCCGTGCGGCTTCGACGTATATATCGGGAGCTGGTTTTCCGTGCTCGACGTCTTCGCGGGTTACCCGGTGGGGAAAGCGTTCGAGGAGGCCAGTCCGATTCAGGTTGAAGATCATTTTTTTAGGCGACGCGCCCGTGGCCAGGGCGACGGCGATTTCCTGTTCTTCCAGCCACTCCAGGAGATCGCCGATCCCCGGGATTCTTTCCGGCCCGTTTTCCTCGCGGCAGAGCTTTTCGTAAGCCATGTCGCGCTGGCGTTCGTATTCTCCCACCTCCAGCTTGATACCATACAGGCCTTCTACTTCCTTCACCAGGTGAGTGGAATCAAACCCGATGAAAGGGGCTGTGTCTTCCAGCGTCATTTCCACGCCATGGCTGGCGAGAACCTGTGTGAAGGCCCTGTTTGTGAGCTTTTCGCTGTCGAAGAGAACTCCATCGCCATCGAAAACGACGGCGCGCGGCAAGGAGAGGCTGGTCATGGTTTATTCCCGGATGTGCCCTTCGCCGAAGACGATCCATTTGCCCTGGGTGAGTTCGCGGAGTCCCATGGGGCCGCGGGCGTGGAGCTTGTCCGTCGAGATGCCGATCTCCGCGCCAAGGCCGTATTCGCCGCCATCACTGAACCTTGTCGATGCATTGATATGGAGGCAGGCGGAATCCACGGCGCGGAGGAATCGCATGGCGCGCGAATGATCCCGCGTCACGATCGTTTCCGTGTGGTGGCTGCCATACTTGTTAATAAAATCGACGGCCTCGTCGAAGGAATCGACAATTTTTACGGCCAGAATCAGGTCCAGGTATTCCTCGTACCAGTCCTCCTCCGTGGCATCCTTCACGTCCGGGAGCAAGTCCTTCACCCTCTCGCACCCACGCAGTTCCACGCCTTTTTCCTGGAGGACCTCTCCTACTTTCGGCAGGAACGCCTCCGCGACGGCTTCGTGCACCAGCAATGTCTCGGCGGCGTTGCAAACGCCGGTGCGCTGGGTCTTCGCGTTCACGGTAATCATGTGGGCCATTTCCAGGTCGGCGAATTCGTCAATATAGACAGTGCAATTGCCGTCGAGGTGTTTGATCACCGGGATTTCGGATTCGCGGGAAATTCGCTCGATCAGTGACTTGCCGCCGCGGGGGATGATAATATCGATGGAGTCCTTGAGGGTGAGCATGGCGCCCACCGCCGCGCGATCCGTCGTTGGCACCAGCTGAATCGCGTTTTCCGGCAGGCCGGCCTTTGCGCCTTCGATATCCATGAGGCGCGCGATCGCCGTGTTTGAATGGAAGGCCTCGCTGCCGCCGCGCAGGATGACGGCGTTCCCGCTCTTGAGGCAGAGGGCGCCGGCGTCCGCCGTGACGTTGGGCCGCGATTCGTAAATGATGCCGACGACGCCGATCGGGGCGCGCATCTGGCCGATTCGCAGGCCATTGGGCCGCACGCGGACATTTTCGATTTCTCCGACGGGATCGGGCAGGGCCGCGATCTCGCGGAGGGCCTTCGCCATTCCCGCAATGCGCTTGTCGGTCAGCCGCAAGCGATCCACCATTGCCGGGGTCAGGCCGTTCTCTTGCGCCCGGGAGAGATCTTTTTCATTCTCCGTTTGCAGCATCGCCGATTTATTCTCAAAGGCGTCCGCCATGGCTTCCAGGGCGCGATTCTTCACGTCTGGGGGGAGCATGGATACGCGCAGGCTCGCCTCGCGGGCTTGCCGTCCCATCTTTTCCATCATTTCGGCCACGGGGATATCGGGGGTAACGCTCACGTCTCAGGTCCTTTCATTGATCTACCGAGCGGCCTTGTCGCACTCCGGCGGCTTCCCTCGCAAGCAAGAAAAAAGCCTTCTGCTCTTGCACCGTGGCGTTCTTCTATCCCGACAGGCCGGTGAATGGGCTGGCGCCGCTGGCCGGGGTCAAAGAGCGGACTGCAGGTCGGCGGGCCAGGACACAGAAAGCGGAAGAATGACTTCCGAGCGTTATCGCCACTGAACCAGATCGCCGGAGCTGGTCACGCCGTTTGTCGGGTCGTAGGCCATGCGCTGAAGCTCCTCTTCGTTGCCGTTGATGGGCCCTCCCTCGCCGAGAAGATCCATGTCTATATCGTAATCCTGGTCCGGGCCCGCTCCCCAGAGGATCCAGCCGTCTTCACCGGCGTAATAGTTGAAGGTCCGATCAAACACGATGGAATGGGGATCGGGGTAGTAGAGGGGGATATACGAGGCCGGCGTGGTCAGCGTTGCCAGGCTGGTATCGCCGCGGTTGCGAAAAGTGGGCAGGTCCCAGGGGTTGCCCGCCTCGGGATTGGCCGCGGCGAGGTCAGCATTCACGGAAAGCGTTGGCGTTGTGGTATGCGCGGGATAGCTGGCATGATCGGATTGGTAGAGCTCGATGGCGAGGGAGAACGCCTGCATGTTGGTGCGCGCTTCATCGATCGCGGGATCCTGCTCGATAAAGAGTTCTTCCAGGTAACCGCCCGTGCGGCTGAACATGGCCACCATGACCACCGTCAGCAGGATGGTCAGGAAGACAATGGCCGCGACGACCCAAAATCCGCCCAGTGCGCGCCGTGGAGGCGGGGGCGGCGGCGGCATGTTCTCCGGGTGATCGGTGCTCAACGGCGGCTTGTCGCGGCGCTGGGGCATGAAAAGTGGCTCCCGATTGGGACTGTCAGGCTAAAGATCAAAACCCGTTCCGTCCGCTTCGGGCCGAGCGGAATATTGCGCCAATTGCTGAAATGAGATAAGTTGCCTGGCTGCCGCTACTGCTTCACGCGCCAGATATCGCCGCTGCTGGCGGTGCCATTGGTGGGATCGTAGGTTGAGCGATAGAGCCGGTCGTAAGTGCTCTTCATATAGCGCGGATCGTAGTCCTCGTAGTTGAGGTCGTAGTCATTGTCCGGGCCGGCGCTCCAAAGAATCCAGCCCCCTTCGTTTTTGTAGTAGTTGAAGGTCCGGCCCGGGACAGGGGAGAAAGGATCCGGGAAATAGCTGGTGAGGTAGGCAATCGGCGTGGTCAGGGTATGCGCGCCCGTTGCGTGGTGCGACGCGAAAGTTGGCAGGTCCCACTGGAGTTGCGGAGAGGCGCTATTCGCCGCGAGTGACGCATTGATGGATTCCGCCGGGTCGGTTGTAGAGGCGGGATATTCATTGTTGTCGATATAATAGGTCTCGATGGCGGTGGCGAGGCTCCGCATGTCTGAGCGCGCCCGCGAGACCTGGGACCGAACCTGGGCTTCGAGAAAGTTGGGCACGGCGATGGCCGCCAGCATCCCCACGCCACAGACGCAAAAGACCAGGCAAACGCTCAGGATGATGATCACGATCCAGAACGGCCCCATCCCCTTTTTCGGCGGGGGCTGGGGAGGCGTTGGCCCCTGGCCGGGTGGCGGCTGCTGGGGTGGTTGCTGTGGCGAACCGGAAGGATAGGAGGACGGCGGCGGAGGCATCTGTGACATGGAGTCACCTCGGGATGGCGTTTTCAGCTTATAAGAGAGTCTTTTCCAACGGTTTTCCGGCGTGTGGCAAGGCGAGATGCGTGGATTTCTGGCCGAAACATTGCATACTTTGCCGGGAAGGGCCCGGATCGAGTGGCGCCGGCATACTCTCGTTGAGGCTTAGAGCGATGAAGACAATTCTGTGGGCGGCGATCATCTCGGGTGTGTTTGCGATTGCTTCATGCGGGAGCAGGCCCGCTCCCGCCCCGACTCCCGAACCCAAGGCAGAGGAGACAGATATGGCGGACAACACAATCCAGAAGTCCGAGGAAGAATGGAAGCAGGAACTCAGCTCCGAAGAATACCATGTCCTGCGGCAGCAGGGCACCGAGCGTGCGTTTTCCGGAAAATACCACGACACGAAAACCCCCGGTGTTTACAAGTGCGCCGGATGCGGCCAGCCGGTCTTCTCCAGCGAGGACAAATTTGATTCCGGAACGGGATGGCCGAGCTATACGCAGCCGGTCAGCTCGGATGCCGTGGAAACAGAAGAGGACCGGTCGCTGGGCATGATGCGCACCGAAGTCCATTGCAGCCGCTGCGGCGGGCACCTTGGCCACGTCTTTCCCGACGGTCCCGAGCCCACGGGCCAGCGCTACTGCATCAATTCCGTGTCTCTGGACCTGGAAGAAAAGCAGTAAGCGGCAACCGTTTGCAATCTATTCAGCGGCCTTCTCTTCTCCCTGAAAGGCCGCTTTTTCGATGACCAGGAAAACCGGCGGGGGCGGGGCGGGCCGCAGCGCCAGTGTCACGGTCGTGCCGCCGGGGCGGCCGTCGCCTGTATAGACAGCATTGCGGTGGTGCCACTCCATCGATTCTGTTTTTCCTTCATGGCGAATCGTCATCTCCGCATTGGGGGTGGTGTCTGGAAAAACGCGCACGGCCAGCTCCTCCAGTGGCGGGACGTTCTGAAAATCCCATTGGATTTCGTTGCCAACCTCTTTGCCTTCCACGGCGTAAGCGGGCGCGTCGAGAGCGGGCAGGATTCCCGCCCGCGTGGTTTTCATCGTGGCGAGGCGTCCCTCCGGCGTGTCCCTGTATTCGAAAACCATGGTGTGAAAGACCTCATCGCGAAAGGCCGCAATGGGCTGGTATGCTGCCGGAAAGCTCGGCCAGGGCGGGTCCATCATCAGGGAAACGGGCCATGAATAGACGACGAAGCGAGGCTGGCGCTTCAACGCCAGTTCCCAATGCGTGATGTTGCCCACGAGCGGAGCGGCCTCCGGGGTGACCAGGCCCATGACGTCGTAGACAGGCCGCTCGCTGAAGTAGCCCACGTAGCCGATCTCCGACGTCAGGATGACATCGTCCGGGCCGGAATGATAGCGTATATACGCTCCCGCGCGTTCATAGCTTTTCGTTTCCAGCATGGCGAAGTCCTGCTGGATCGACCAGCGGACAATGGCGATGGATATCCGCAGGGAGTTGAAGCCGCCGGTGAGGATCAACAGGGCCAGCGCGGCTCCGATGGTGAGAGCCCGCCGGTCGCGCGGTCCCATCTCGAATGCCCATCGCCTCAGCAGCCAGACCAGTCCGCGCCCGGCGATGAGAGCGCCGTATATCATGGCAATTGTCCGAATCGGATAGAGCGGGCTCATATACCAGACGTAATAGGGCGCGTTTCCCGCCGCCAGGAAGGCGATATACAAAAGCATCCAGATGACCAGCGGGCGCAGTGCGGGAAGCCTCCAGAGAATCAGCACGACTCCCAGCCATTCGAAAGCCCCCCAAAGCGTAAAGAGGCCGTAGCCGAAGAATTGCTCGCGGAAGAAGGCGTTTATAAAGGGTTCCCACGGCCCGAGATTCGTCTGGAAGCGCTTGGCGACCACCGATTGCGGGACGAAGGAGCCGAAGTAGGCCCAGAGAGCCAGCGCATAGATGCAGAGAGCCAGCCCGGCCGCGGCGATATACGGCCAGGAGCTCCAGCGCACGCGCCGGCGGCGAAAATCGAAGCTCGCCATCACCAGGATGACGAGAAGCGCCACGGCGCCCTCGGGCCGCGTTGTCACCGCCAGCAATCCCGCCGCCGTGGCAAAGCCGAACCGGCCGCGCCAGGCCAGGTAAATTCCCCCATAGCTGAGGAGATTGAAGACGGCCGTTTCCATTCCCGCCAGCGGGAGCAGGCCCTGCGGGGCGTGGAAGAGCGCGATGGTTCCCATCCACTGGAAAACCGGGTCTCTCGTATGGCCGAGCCAGTAAAAGACGAGCGCGATGAGTCCGGTAACGAGGAAGCAATCAAGGATCAGGGAGAAATTCCACGGCGGAATCCCCGCCTCCATCGCCAGCGCCACCAGAACGGTATAGAATGGCGTGGTGGTGCCCAGGACACGTTCGCCCTGGTTATAGACAAAGCCGTGCCCCTCGGAGATATTCCGGGCATAGCGATAGGTGATCAACGCATCGTCGCTGATGTTATGAAAAACATCGCGGAGGAAACAGACGGCCAGGAAGGCCGCCAGCAGCGCC
>CAYFUR010000108.1:0-13055 GCA_964346275.1 uncultured Candidatus Sumerlaeota bacterium | reverse complement strand
TGGTGCCGTCGAGAGGAGTCGAACCTCCACGGGCGTAAGCCCACACGGACCTGAACCGTGCGCGTCTGCCAGTTCCGCCACGACGGCACCGAGGCGGGTCTTGTCGCGGCACTCCGCGGCAGGGCGGGAATACAACGCAGGCCCGGCCCGCCGTGCAAGGGTTTTTTGAATCCTCGTGCCAGCGTTTCGCGCCCCGGCGCCGGGGTCAGTAAGACGCCGCCTGATAGAGCGTCGCGGTGCCGTTTCCGTCGTAGAGGATCAGCTTCGTGCCGGATTCACTGAATTCCATGAGCACGGTTTCCAGCGGCCCATCGGTGATTTCGAAGATCTCGCCGCCGGTGGCGATGATCCAGATTTTGATGGTGCCGCTGCCGTCGACACTGGCCACGCGCGCCAGGTCGGGCGTCAAGGCAACGGCCTTGGCTGTGGGGTGGACTCCCAGTAGCTCGAATTCGCGCCATTGCGGGCCTTTGCGGATGTAGATTTCTCCGTCTTCCGTCAGTCCCGCGGCGGTCTTTGAATCCGGCCCGATGGAGAGCGAGCGAAACCCCTGGCCCTGGTAGAGATAGGAATCATGCACCTCGCCGTTGCGGGTGTTGATGGCTTCCGCGCGGCCATAAGGATAATTCACCACCAGCAGGAAGCCATTGGGCGACAGACGGACCAGGGGGATCTGTTCCGGTAGGTTGTAGATCTTTTCCACGCCCAGGTCTGGCGGCGGGGCGCCTTCCCGGGGATTCTGCGTTGCCAGGTAGAGCAGCCGTCCATATTCCCAGCTTCTCACGTTGTCCGGCGTTTCGTCCAGGTATTCCGCCGCGATGTCGCCCTTGCCGATCAGGGCGGCGTCCTGGGCTTTTTCCAGGGTTTCGCGATAGCGCGTTTCCTGGGCCTTATCCAGGGCATAGCCAAGGCCGCGATTTTCCCGCACCTCCACGTCCTGGAACGTGCCGTCTTTGCGATACATCGTCAGCACGGCCCAGTCCTGTTGCTGATATTGTTTGAAGACGTAAAACTGCGAGATGATCAGCACAAAAAGGATCGCCGCCATGGGGATCAGCCAGAGGGCGTTGCGGCGGATGAATTTCTTGGCCAGGTATCCGCGGCTCCAGGGCTGATAGCAGAGCATTGGCTGATTGTTTTTCATGCGCTCGATATCGTCGATCACTTCGCTCATGCTGCTGTAGCGGTGCTCGGGATTGATCTCGAGGCACTTATCGACGATGGCGGAGAACTCCGGCGAGATGCGCGAGTTGCACCGCGAGGGAGGCACGAGGGGCGTCGAGGCGAGCTGGACGCGGTAAAGCTCGAGTTTTTCCTTCACGGAGCCGGCGGTGCTGAGCGAGCGCATCTGGGCCCGGCCCGATCGAGGCGGCCGGCCCGTCAGCAGCGTATAGATCGTCGCGCCCAGGCCATAGATATCCCACTGAACGCTTGGGTGAAACACCTCGCCTTGCTCGATTTCCGTTTGCTCCGGCGGCATATAGAAGAGTGTTCCCAGGGAAACCTTGTTGCGGCCCGTCAGCAGCGCCTGGCCAAAGTCCACAATGCGCACGCGGTTTTCGTCGTCGACCAGGACGTTTCCCGGCTTCAGGTCGCAGTGAATGAAGGCCTTGCTGTGCACATAGGCCAGGCCCCGGCACATCTCTTCGAACCACCGCACGCCTTGCTCCGCGTCTGGCCACGGGATGAATTCCACGGCTTCGCGTTCTTCCCGGGATTTTCCTTCAAACAGCTTTTTGTGGTATTTCCGGATTTCCCCTTCCAGCGAGGCCCCCATCAATTCCATGGAATAGAAGGGCGGGTCTTGAAAGAAATCCGCATCCAGCAGAGTGACGATATTCGGATGCTTGCCCACCTGGAGCAGGCATTCGATTTCGCGCCGGAGATAATCCCAGTCCGCCCCGATGCGGCGGTCGAAGAGCTTGACGGCCACATCCGCATGAGTGCGCAGATGCCGGGCGCGCCAGACTGATCCGAAAGTGCCGGCACCGATGCGCTCGAGGAGTTTATAGCCCTTAATGCTGGGAGGAACGGCGGCCGTGGCGGAGGAAGACGAGCTGGGAAAGCCCTGCCCCGCTTCATGAGACGGGGACGAATCGGCGATGCGGACTTTACCGCTGCTTGCGCTGGAGGCAGATGGGGTCAGGGGTGTTGTGGGATATTCCGAGTTTTCTTGCGAATCCGAGGGGGGCGCGTCCCGGCGTGGCGGGGTTTGGTCCTTGTCGCCGGTCAGGACGGTCTTTTCCTCATCCGCCGGGCCTTGTCCCGGCGAAAACATCATCGTCTCCTGGTCTTCCAGGCGACGCTTCGGTTGGTCCTGCTCCGAGGGCGACTTTTCCGGGTTCTTCTTTCCGAAGACCCGGCGTTTCTTTCCTGGCTGATCCGCCATGGCGAGCGAATTCCTCTGTTTCCATGATATCATTCAGATGATTCAGTCTGGGACGGTTGCTCATTTGCGTCAACAAGGGTCTTGCCGCCAGGGGTCCGCTCTGGCAGGCCTTATTGCTAAATTCTTTCGGGAGACTGGAATGCTTCGACGCCGATTCGGAAAAACAGAAATTCAAATGCCGGTGCTCAGCTGCGGCGGCATGCGATACCAGCATAGCTGGAAAGACGAGGAATTGGCGAAAGTCCCCCCCGAAAACCAGGAAAACCTCGAGGCCACGATCCGCCACGCCGTGAAAAGCGGCATCAACCATATCGAAACCGCGCGAGGCTATGGCAGCAGCGAACGCCAGCTCGGCCTCATCCTGCCCCAGTATCCCCGCGAGGAAATCATCGTCCAGACGAAGATCGCCCCGGAAAACGATCCGGTCGTCTTTCGCGACAACTTCATGGAGTCCCTCGAGCGGCTCAGGCTCGACCATGTCGATCTGCTCGGCCTTCATGGCATCAATGACCGGCAAACCTTGGAATGGGCTGTCCGGCCTCATGGCTGCCTCGCCATGGCGCGCGAGCTGCAGGAGCAAGGCCTGGCGCGAAACATCGGCTTCTCCACCCACGCGCCCCTCGATGTCCTGCTCGAAGCGGTCCGCCACGAAGGCGACGGCGGGTTCGACTATGTAAACCTCCACTGGTATTACATTTTCCAGACAAACTGGCCCGCCATCGAGGAAGCCACCAATCACGACATGGGCGTCTTTATTATCAGCCCCTCCGACAAAGGGGGAATGCTCTATGATCCGCCGGAAAAACTGGTCCAGCTCACCGAGCCCTATCACCCGATCGTCTTTAATGACCTCTTCTGCCTCGACCGCCCGGAGGTCCATACCCTCAGCGTTGGCGCCTCCAAACCCGAGGACTTCGATCGCCACCTCCAGGCGGTGCGCCTGTTCGACGAACGCCACAAGCACCTCCCCGAAATTGAGGAACGCCTGCGCAAAGCGATGGAGGAAGCCGTCGGCGCCGACTTCGCCGAGAGCTTCGCCAAGGGGCTGCCATCTTGGGAAGACACCCCGGGCGAGATGAACATCCCCGTCATGCTTTGGCTCCACAATCTCGTCAAAGCCTACGACATGGTCGAATACGGCAAAATGCGCTACAACCTCCTGGGAAACGCGGGCCACTGGTTCCCGGGAAACAACGCCTCCCGGATCGACCACGTGGACCTGTCCCCCGCTCTCCAGCACACTCCCTTTGCCACGGAGATTCCCCGGCTTCTTCGCGAAACACATGAAATGCTTTTCACGGCGCCCAAAAAGCGCCTCAGCGAAAGCGAGGATTAAATCCGGCGCCTTCGCCACGGCACAAATCTGGTTCCCTTCTGATCCTGCGAAGAGAACCGGCAGCGGCAGACAGGGAGGCCGAACCCATGGATTTCACATCTGTTCCCAATTATCGTTTTCGCATTGGCGACCTGGTGCATCACCGCCGCTATCATTACCGCGGCGTCGTCTTCGCCGTGGATCCTGTCTGCCGGGCCGGCGAGGACTGGTATCTGAAAAACCAGACCCAGCCCGAGCGAAACCAGCCCTGGTACCACGTCATGGTCGATGGGGCCCTCCACACCACCTATGTGGCGGAGGGCAACCTGGAGGCGGACCAGCTCGGCGGGCCCGTGGAGCACCCGCTTCTCCACAAGGTGTTCCAATCTTTCCACAATGGGCGCTATTACAAGGAAAGCATGAACTGAGCTGGCTTCAGGCGCCCGCGTCCTCCGCGCCTTTGCCGTCATTCATCAAAACGGGGTTCTCGCCGAGGATTTCTTCCCGATATCGTCTCTACAAATTTCGCGCCGCCGGATATATGGAGTTCGGGCCCGGGAAATGGCTGAACTCAAAAGTGGCCAGCTTGTCCGCGTGGCGCGAGGCGGCCTCCACTCCTCTTCTTCTGCGCGGTGTATAGACAGGATTATTCGGGCGGTTCCGCTGAGCCAGCCTGGTCGTCCAGCTCGATCTGATACTCGCCGCCCTGGAATTCCAGGAATCCGAAGTTCGCGGGGTAGTGAAAGGTCCGGGTGGGCATGGGCGCCCACGAGGACGCCTCGCCGCCATCTGGCTCCGGCACGAAACGCGTGGCGTTAAAGCGCCAGCTTTCCCCCTTTTCGGGAACATCCACGCCCAGCGAATCGAAGGGAATGGCGAAATAGGCCCGCCACCAGTCGTATCCATAGAGGATGGAAACGCGCAGGCCCTCCAGATCGTGGGACCGCTGCGGGCCGTGCTTATCCACCCATTCATCGAGAATCCCTCCCGCCGGGTTCACAATGACATGCCAATAGCGATAGATGCTTTCGTGCGGCGCGATGAACACCTCCACCGCATCATCCTGCCAGACGTCGCTGTCGCGGGCTGTGTGATCGGCTTTCAGTTGATGGCGGTTCTTGCCGTGGGCCTCGATGATGATCCAAAGCTCGTTCGGATCATACCATGCGGAGACGCGGGTGGGATAGCGGGCCGGCGCAACGCCGGTGAGGGTGCTGAAGCCACCCGATTTGAATGCCTCCACGCTTCCGGGCCCGGCCACCACCAGGGTGGGCGTGGTTTCGTGCACCGTCTGGCGGCTGATGGCCATCGTGGGCGTGGTTTCCCGCGCGGCCTCCATTGCGGTGATCCGCTTTACCGGAGGGGTTGTCGCCATGTCGGCCTTGGAGGCAGGGGGCTCGCTCTGCAGTGTCGGGGTTGTTGGAGACACCGCGTGTAGAGACGCAGGGCAAAGCACCACCAGGGCGGCAAGGCAGACTGCGGTAAAAAGCCATGATTTCTCTTTGAGCGGCATCATCCAATAGAGCCTCCAGGGGAAGCTGGCGACAGACTGGCCGGAATCGCTCCCCGCGGCAAGCCTTTCATGGCGCGCCGCCGGTCGTCGAGAGGCCCCAGGAGTCTCCGCTGATCTGGCCTCCCTGGCGGCGGTTTACGGAGAGGGTGAAATTCCCCCGCGAAGCGTTCCCCCGCACTCGGATAAACAACTCCCGGTTGGCGGAGTCCGCTTCATACGTCTCGCGCCAGACATCGGGTGTCTGCACGGGCACATTCTGAACCGCCACGAGGCCAAGGCTTTCCGGGCTTTCTCCCGCGTATAGCTCCAGGTCGGCGGGATGGATCAGCCGCAAATCATCGAGGAGCAGCTCGCCGTCTCCCGGCTTGGCCTCGATTCCCACGACATGGGAAACGCGCCTGTTTGCTCCCGCGGCGCCCCGCAGATCCTTCGTCACCGAGCGCCACTCGCCGGCCTGGTCCGGGCCGGCGAGGACGGAGAACGCCGATTCATGGCGCGTGCCATCCGTTGCCTCCAGGTGGACAACCAGTTCGGCCGCCGGGCTTTCCGCTTTTGTATAGACACGGAGAAGCGTCTTTCCGGGCAAATCCCACGCGGGAATGTTGAGGCCCCGTTCCTCGCTGGTTGCGCTTGCCCCGGAAAGTGTTTGTTCGCTGAAGGCCAGCACGGCTCCGCGTTCGCCGTCCTGGCGCACGGAAACCGCCGAGGGGTTGTCCCATTCCAGCGCCTCTTCCGGGTCGAATTCCGGCGCGCTGGATTCCAGCAACACCTCGGCGATTTCGCCGTCGGCGAGCGGGTCCGACAGCCGGAACCACCAGTCTCCACCATCTTCCATCGCGAGCAATTCCGGCGACGACGCCCAACCTGCAATAACGGGTGGGGCGCTGTCCTGAATTTCCGCCGCCGACGGAACATCCGGGTTCTGCCGCGCTTCCACGTAGTTATAGGCGACAAGGGCGAAATCCTGGCGCCGCTGTTCCGTCAACTGTTCGTAAGGATTCAGCGCGTCCATGTTCAATCCGTCGCCGCGCACCGTGATTTCCACCCGGGTGCCCGCGGGCTGGGGGGGCAGGAAGACGCACTCCACGTTGTTGACGCGGTCTGGCTGGGGCCAGTTCACCGGGTCTTCGTCAAATTCCTCGGAATACTGAAGCGTGTCCGGCGAGAACCGGTTGCCGAGATAGGCGCGCGTCGTCTCTCCCGGCCGCGTCAGCTTCACCACCAGGTCGAGGTTGTTGACCAGGTCGTAATAGGTGTCTTTATTGACGGAAAGGTTCGGCGGATCGGTCCAGGTCACCGTCACGCGGAAGGGTTTTTCGCTGTCCGCGACGAGGCCCCGGGCTGTATATTCCTGCCCTTCTTCCAGCACTTCCGCCTGATCCAGGAAAAAGCGCGGCGTCTGCTCGAGAGCCCACGCCGTGTTGATGCGTCCCCATCCCTGGTATGGGCTCGGCAGCGGATGGGTCAGGTAAGTCGGCTCTTCCGGTGGGTCCGGACCTTCGTATCCTGCCGGCGGGCCGGGAAAGTCCGGGTCGAGCCGCCCCGTGTGGCCTCCGCCGAGGAATTTGCCGGTCTGCAGCAGATAGGCTTTCAACAGCGCCGGGCTGGGATTGTTCAGGCCGTAAACCTCGTCGAGATGCACGAGAGAAAGCTGGGCCGCGCCGGACACCATGGGGGCTGCCGCGCTCGTGCCGCCCGCGCGTATATAAACGCGCGTTCCCGTGGCGTCGCCGGGAATATTATTATAGTTTCCCGCAAAGCATTTTTGAAGTCCCGGAAACCGGGCGGCGGGAAAGTTCGTATAGTCGCCCTGGGACGGCGCGACGATATCCGGCTTCACGCGCGCCTCGCCAGCCAGAAGATGCAGACCCTTCGGCGAATAGGACACAATGTCATCGGGATTGTCGGCGAGGCCGTAGAACTCCGCCTGCTGAGCCGGGGAGGCGGGCGCCTCCGGATCGCACAACTCGATGGGCCGCATGTCATAGGCTTCGCTCGCCCCGACAGCGATAACGTTTTTCGCCAGCGCCGGCGTGGCGATTGTGTTGTTGCGCGGAATCTGGAAACCCCACTTGTAATCCTCGCCCGGACCGGGGCACCCCGGGTGCGTGTTCCAGATGGAATCCGTCGGAGTCGACGTGCCGCCCAGCACATCACGCCAGCCATTGCCGTAGTGCTCGAAACCCACCTGCCCGGCGCCAAAGATAAAGAGTGTGGGCCGCTCTTCTTTATCCGGGTGAATCTGTGGATGTGTCGCGCTCCGCGTCATGAGGTCGAAGAATTGCGCAAAACGATCGTATATACCGGCCGTCGGGCTGATCGAATCGTCCACCGGATTAAAGTTCGGCGACGTGGGATTGATATCGGGGTCGAGAGGATTATAATCGGGATCGAGACAGCCTTCGAACTGCTCGTTCCCAAAAGAGCAGTTAAACACCACGGGGCGATTGGTGCTGCCGTCAATCACGCCGATCGTGTCCCACACCTTGTCCACAATCCAGTAGAAATCCTGCGGCTCGTAGCGCCCCTGGCCGTCCAGCATCCAGAACCCGCTATCCAGGCTCCAGAACTTCGCGTTGCCAAGGCGGCCATAGGGCGAGACGCCGATCCCATAGCCGAGCTGCGTCGGCTGGTGGCGGTTGGCCGGGCCCGGTTCTCCGTTATAGCCGCCGATGAGAGACGATGTGGTGTGGCCGTGGCCGAACTGGCCGATTTCGTCTCCCTCGCGGATCGGATTCCCCTGATCGTCCGTGCCGATCTGCACTGGCCCCGTCAAAAAATCCTCTCCAACTTCCGGATAAGTCGCCGGGTTGCCAAACTCCCAGGCCCCGTCGCCGAATCCATTGGCCTGCTGCCAGCGATACCAGAAGTTGAAGACCACGCGCGAAGGTTCGTCGAGGTCGCCAAGAAAGTGAAAATCCGGATAATCGGGAATGGCATCCGGAGGGTCCGGGGCGCCGGGAATCACGGGAAAGCGCCCGGGCTGTTCGATGCGGTCCGTGCGCCCCCCATCGCTGATGCCGTCGTCCATCACCGCCAGGATGGGATAAGTCTCCGGGTTCTGGTAGGCCGGGTTGCCGGGCTCGTAAAGCAAGTGATCCCGCAGGAATTTCAGATAGATGTTGTCATGGGCCGCGCCCAGGCTGGCATCAAAGCGCGCCCGCTCGATCCTGGGAGTGGCGGGATCGCCGTCGTGATCGAAAAGAAACGTCTGGTTGGCGCTGATCATCGAGCCATTTTCCCCGTAGAGACGCGGAATCGCGCCGGGCTCGATGTTCAGGACGGCGCTGCGCTCCGCCAGCTTGCGCAGCACTTCAATGGGGGCTTCCAGGGAAACGGAGACGACATTGCGCGCCTGGCGAAAGGGCAGGCTGATATTGGCGGCATCCTCGTTGAGAAGCAGCCACTCCAGATCCTGAAAAGCCTGCTTGCCGTCGTCGAAGAGTTGAACCGTCACGGAAAGCGGCTGCTCGCCCTCGCGCTCCGCCAGCTTGCGGTCGAGCGCATGCCGCGCTGTATAGCCGCCGAGGTATTGCACGCCCTCGTTTCCCGCGAGGCTGTGGCTCGCCTGGGGATCACCGCTCCAGATCAGAAACGCGTTTTCCCGCAGATAGCCCAGAATCCGCGCGCCCGTTTCCTTGACCAGGGCGCGCTCCGGTTCCCGCGGCGGATAGCGGAACTGCACGATTTGCAGGGGCCTGGTGGGTAACTCGCCCGCGCGGCGCTGGGTGTCGAAGGTTTCATTCTCCAGGCGAACCAGGTCCCAGTCCAGGCGCACCGACACGCCGGGGATTTCTTCCGCGGCATTCAGTCGTGCCTGGGGAATCTCGAAAAGTCGCAGGCCAGGCTTGTCGACCACGGACCGCGCCCCCAAATCCGCCAGGGCTTCCACCCGCGCCGGATCCTCCCCGCGCAGGATCACCTTGCGCCAATGTTTTTCTGGCACGCCCGGCAGCGCCGACGCCAGCGTCAAAGCGGCAAGCAGCGCCGCTGCGTTTCGAAGCAGGTTTCGACTACGATTTGGAATCATCTCTCCCCTCTGCTTGCAAACGATCTTGTTGCATCAGCATGGAACATCCTGTTGGGAATGTCACGCACGGTTTGAGAGCATGTCTCTTGCATCGCCGGACAAAATGCCATTGATTAGGAGGTCGCCGGGCAACACCGGCAATTGAGAATTCTGTTTAGTTCCTGTCCGTACGGCCAGCATTTTCCATGACGTTGACATCGTTCCTTCTTTTTCTGGGTGGCCTGGTGGTTCTGGCGGTCGGCGCCGAGGGCTTTGTGCGCGGCGCGTCGCGGCTGGCCCGCGCCTTTGGCATCTCTCCCCTTATTATCGGTCTGACCGTCGTCTCTTTCGGAACCAGCGCCCCCGAGCTGGCCGTCAGCGTCCGCGCCGGCCTGGAAGGTCAGCCGGATCTCGCCCTGGGCAATGTCATCGGCAGTAATATCTTCAACGTCCTCTTTATTCTTGGTGTTTCCGCGCTGATTCTGCCTCTTCTCGTTTCGCGCCAGCTTATCCGCGCCGAAGTCCCCGTACTCATCGGCGCCTCCGTTTTGCTCCTGTTTCTGGCGGGAAATGGCTGGATCGGCCAGGCCGAGGGCGGAATTCTGGTGATTTGCCTGGCCGCCTATCTTGTGGCGCAAGGACTCATGGCTCGATGGACGGTTTCCGCGGAGCCAACAGAGGAAGGGAAGCTGCCTCTCGGGGCCGTGGCTTTGCTCCTCCAGCTCCTGATGCTTCTTACCGGGCTGGGCCTCCTGATTCTGGGTTCCGAGTGGTTTGTCTCCGGGGCCACATCGATCGCCAAGGCTTTCGGAGTCAGCGACCTGATCATTGGCCTCACGCTCGTGGCGCTCGGCACGTCCCTCCCCGAAGTCGCGACTTCCATCGTCGCTGCTCTTCGTGGCGAGCGCGAAATCGCCGTTGGCAACGTCATCGGCAGCAACATCTTCAACATTCTGGGCGTCCTGGGTATCACCGCCCTTGTGGCTCCCGAGCCCATCATGGTCGGCACGGAATTGATCCAGGACGACTTGCCCATCATGCTCGCCGTTGCAGTTCTTTGCCTGCCGATCTTTATCACCGGCACGCGCATTTCCCGTGGCGAGGGCCTCCTCTTTCTTTTTTATTACGCCGCCTACACTGTCTTCCTTGTTCTCCGCGCTCAGGACAGCGCCTTCCTCCAATCCTATTCCATCGCTCTTGTCTATCTTGTGTTGCCGCTCACGGGTCTCTTCCTTGTGCTCTCCTTTTTCGGGTCCGAGCGCTTCATCGAAGCCTTGGCCCATTCCGCGCCGCGCGACCTGGAGAAAGCCGCGTGGCAGTCGCTCCGGCAACTACGCAAACTCGTGGTGCTGGTGGTGGGCAGCACGGTCCTGCTCATCGGTATGGTGATGGTGATCGCGCCCGGACCCGCGACGCTCATGATTCCCGCAGGCCTCGCCATCCTCGCCACCGAGTTTGTCTGGGCCCGCCGCATTTTGAAAAAGGTGGAACAGAAAATCCGCGAGACCACCGGCTGGAAGGCCAAGCCCACGGAGCTGGCACAGGAAAAGGTGGAGAAAACCCTGCCCAAGAGCTTACTCAGGGGCGGCAAGGATCGTTCCGAGGGTGATGAAAAGCCCCGCGAGTAACTTGCGCCGCCAGCCCCGCCGTTTCTCCGGAAGGAAATTGGCCATCCAGAAACCCATGAACGCGGCGGAGACCTCTCAGTTCATGTTCATATAGACGGAACCGGTGGAGTCCGATCCGCCGTCTCCCCGCAGGTTCGCCTCGATTGTATAGCTCGCGTCCTCTTCATACTCGTCGAGATACAGCGTATAGGAATTGTTCCAGTGATCGGCGCCAGTCCAGCCCCGCTCATCTTCCATGGAGATGCGTTCGCTTCCCCTGTAGAGCCTGACAGCGCCCGTTTCCACGGCGTGGCGCCCTGCTTCGTAAGTCAGGATGATTTCGATCACCCCCTCTGATTCGATATACGGCGTGGCATCGAAGGAAAGGGTCGTGAATGCCGTGTTGACCAGGTCGCCCGGCTTCCAGCCGCCGAGGCGGATGCCGCGCACCGTTTTCCTCAGCGGAATCTGGATCAGGTTGTCCGTCTCCGGCCCATAGTGCCGCCAGTCCACCTCGCCGCGCCATTGGCCGTCGAAGGTCGTAAAGGTGGCCTGGTATTCCCCCGCGATCAGATTCAGCAGATGGCGGTTCTCCTGGCGCATCTCCGCCCGCACGAAGGCATAGCGGAGCGACCGCTCGCGCGGCGACATCACGATTTGCCCCGGCTGGAAAGCGACTCCCTCGGGAAACTCCACGATGACGTCCACTTCCGCCGACTCGATATAGAAATCCTTTTCCTGTTGCTGGGGCTCTCCGTAGATCGAAAACGGGGGGAGATTTCCCCGCAGATTCTCTGTCCCCGCGAACTGGACAAAGTATTCCCCCGGCTGCACCTGGGTTTCGTATGTCCCGCCTGGCTCCAGGCCTGTCCATCCGCGCCTGCCCCGGTCTTCGGCACCGACGAACTGGATATTCTGGATTTTCGGAAAGGCCGGCTCGCCGTTAAGATAGACGGTTCCCGAGACGCTCACCCCGCCGGAAAAGTCAAAATTGATCTCTTTCTCTTCCCCCTTTCCTAAATCAAACTGGCTGTTGTCCCGCAACTCCGAGCCCCGCACCCAGACATAATGGGATCCCGCGGTGAGGCCGGAGAAACGATAGTTGCCGTCCTCATCGGTTTTTGTGCCTTTATAGGTCCACCCATCCGCATTCGGCCTTTGCAGACTGAATGAAATCGCAATATCCCCGGCCGGATTGCCTTCCCGGTCGATGACCTGGCCATACACCGTGGCCCCCTGAGGCATGACAATCCGCAGCGGTTCCGGATTCTGGCCGAAGGGCACTTCGACATCGACCGGCTCGGGCGTCACCATGTCCTCCTTTTCCGCCACCAGCGTATAGTTCCCCGGCGCCATGCCCTGGAATTCAAAGTAACCGCCGGAGTCGGTGAAGGTCGTAGGAAACTCAAAGGGGGCGTCGGGCGGGGGAAAGCGGCCAAAGCCCGCGCTCGGCGGGACGAACTCGATCCGCGCGCCCGCCACCGCCTCGCCATCCACCGGAGCGTCCACCACGACGCCGGAAATCATGCGCCCCATGGTAATCTCCACGGGGATTTCCCGGCTCTTTTCTCCCTGGGCCAGTTCAAACTCCGCTGAACCGCGTATATCCGTGGGCGTCCCGTCCGGTGCCAGCACCGTCACCTCGGCGCGCCAGAGTCCTTCCTCCACGTTTTCCAGTACGGTACGGCCGTCTTCGCTCTCGACCTTGATATCATCGCGCTGCATATCGATATACAGCCCCGTGCTGTTTTGTTTGAGGAGCCGATAGGCATAGAATGTCACCGGCGTGCGGTCCAGCGCCCAGGACACGGCCAGCACAATGTCGTTGGATTGCTTGAGGCGGAAACGCTGTTCTCCGTCCATTGACGAAAGATTCGTTCGCGTTTCCGGCTGGTAATCCGGATGCGCGGCGGTCAGCGTTTCCAGCGTTCCGTTGGGAGGCACGCCCTCGAGGAAAAAGCGCCCGTCCAGCCCCGTGGTGGCTTCCCGCGTGGCGCCGCCCATGGTGGCGACGATGCGCGCCTCCTCGATCGGATCCCCCGCTTCCGTCGTGACGATTCCCTCGATGGGATTGCCGGGATCCAGGGTGAAATTCAGGTCTTCGCGGTGCTCGCCCTCGCGCAGAATGATTTCCTTCGCCGGGGGAGCGTATAGAAACCGCCCGGGTGGCACGTTCAGAAAGGCCTTCACCGGCCCGTGGGGAGCGGCATTGGCTGTATAGC
>CAYFUR010000107.1:0-13198 GCA_964346275.1 uncultured Candidatus Sumerlaeota bacterium | reverse complement strand
ATCGGTTTCCGACCCCGACGGTTTCGCCCACGGCCACCCCCGTCCCCCTGTCCATCAGCGAGATCATCCGCATTCTGCTGGGCCAGCGGGCGAGCGAGCCACGCGCCGACAATAACGAAGACGGGGTTGTGGATGCGGCGGACCTGATTGTTCAATAAGGCGGTTTAGGGGCCCTCTGGGGCGGGCCAGCTTCCCGTTGACAGAGGCAACAGGGTATAATGATGTCTTGATATGGGCCGTGCGCCCTGTCCATACTGGATCTCAACCTCATACCGAGAGACGATTCAACCTATGCTCACAACGAAACTTCGCCCTTTTCTCGATGTTCTTCGCGAACGCGTCATCCTGGCCGATGGCGGCATGAACACGATGATCTATCAGAAGGGTATCTTCATTAACCAATCCTTCGAGAATCTGAACACGGCCCGGCCGCACGTGGTGAAAAACATCCACATTGAGAATCTGCGCGCCGGGGCGGAATTGCTGGAAACGAACACGTTTTCGGCGAATCGCATCAAGATGGCCAAGCATGGCCTCTCCGATAAAGTCCGCGAAATCAATCTCGCGGGCGTTCGCCTCGCCCGCGAGGCTGCCGGTGGCACCGCCTGGATCGCCGGGCGTGTCGGCCCTCCGGGGCGCGAAGTGGAAGGCGATCTCGACGCCGTCTCCGAGCAGGAACTCCGTGAAGTGTATCGCGAGCAGATCGAGCACCTGGTTGAGGGAGACGTCGACGCCATCTTCTTCTGCACCTTTTCCCATCTTCCGACGCTTCATCTGGCGGTGGACGCCGCCCGGGAAGTCGCTCCCGACCTTCCCGTGGCCGCGATGGTGCTTGTGGGAACGGACCGCAAAACGCGTTTTGGCGATGATGTGGAAACGATCGGCAAGGCCCTGGAAAAGATGCCCGCCGATATCGTCGGCCTCAACGATGGGCCCGGTCCCGCCGTGCTCAACGAGTTGCTCGATGAATTGACGCCCCATGTCACCAAGCTGATCGCCCACCTGCCGGGCGCCGGACTCCCTGTCGAGCACGAAGACCAGTTTCTCGATATGGCGACACCGGAGTTTTTCATGGAGCACTTGCGCCGCTCAATCCACAAGGGCGCGCGCCTCATTGGCGGTTCCTCGGGCTGCCTCCCCGAGCATATCAAGGCGATCAAGTCCTCGATCAAGATGCTCCAGCCCGGCGGCGGTCCCGAGCCAGCGGTGGAAGTCGAGCGAGAGGAGCCCGGTCAGAAAAAAGTCGAAATGAAGGTGGTCGAGACGCCTTCGCGGCTTCAGGCCAAGCTCCAGGCCGGTGAATTCGCTGTCAGCGTCGAAATCGATCCCCCCGTGGGCACCTCGGTGGAGAAATCCCTGCAGGCGGCCGCCCGCTGCGCCGAATCGGGCATTGTCGACTGCATCAACATCGCCGACGGCCCCCGGGCCACCGCCCGGATGGGCCCGATGGACATGGCCATGCTGCTGCGCGACGCCGTTCCCAGCGTCGAGCCCATCGTCCACTTCTGTTGCCGCGACCGCAACATCCTCGGCATGCAGGCGGACCTGATCGGCGCCAACTCCCTGGGCGTTCACAATATCCTCATGATCACCGGCGATCCGCCCAAGCTCGGGGACTATCCCTTCGCCACGGCGGTGTACGACGTGGACGCCATCGGCGCGCTGAAGATCGCCGCGAATCTGAATGCGGAAACGGATCTGGCGGGCAATCCCCTCAAGGGCGGGCCGACGCAGCTCTTCCTCGGCGCTGGAGCCAACCCGGGGGCTATCGATATGGACCTGGAAATCCGCCGCCTGGAGGAGAAAATCGAGGCCGGCGCCAACTATATCCTGACCCAGCCGGTCTACGACAAGGAACTCTATTTCAAATTTCGCGAGCGCATCGAGCACCTGGATGTGCCGGTCCTCCTGGGTATCCTGCCCCTGGCCAGTTATCGCAATGCCGAGTTTCTGACCAAGGAAGTCCCCGGCATGCACGTCCCCTCCGATGTGCGTGAACGCCTGCGCAAATGCCCGGACAAGGAATCGGGGCGCCAGGTTGGCATCGAAGTGGCCCAGGAAGCGCTCCAGGAAGCCCTGCCCACGATTCAGGGCACTTACATCATGCCGCCGTTCAACCGGGTCGACAGCGCTCTTGAGGTGCTGCAAGTGGCCCGGGAAAAGATGGTCCCCACGGCGGCTGGATAACCATCAATGGCGGATGAACCCCGCTACGAAACAATCGACGACGATGCGGACGAGCGGCTCGATGACGAGCCGCTCGAAGCATCTCGCGTCCAGAAGATCCTCTGGCCGCTCTATCTGCTCATTCTCGTCGTCGGCCTTTGCATCGCTTCCGTCCCTTTTTTGATCCTCTGGACCGTTGTCGATTCCATCCTGATGGCTCAGGAATACTGACCGTTGGAATGTTTGATTGCGTTGCGCCGCGGAAGGCCAAATGATCGTCGATATTCTTCGAATCCAGGATGCAACAGATGAAGACTTTGCCTGCTTTTGGAAGGGCCGCCGCTCTCCTCGCGATCCTTTTTGTCCCTCTCGGCTCCGGGGCCCAAATTCCCGTCCTTCCCACTCCGACCGCGCCAACGCCAACCCCTTCGCCATCGCCCACCCCGTCGCCGACACCGATTCCTTTCGAAAGCATGGCTTCCTTCGATTTTGAGGAAGGCCCCCAGGGCTGGGAATATCTGACCCCCGCGGAGGGGGTTTTTGAACCCGCCATCGGGATGTATGATAATGGCGCTCTGATCATCCAGCCGGTCAATCGCCCTGACGTGACCGAATTGAATCACTTTGGCATTTGGGATTCCCCGCTGATCGAAATTCAGGAAATCCTCACCCCGACGCCATCCCCGACGCCCCGCGATCCGCTTCCACCTCCACTTTCCACAAAAGAGAGGAAACAGGATGTGCCCCCCGCGATCTTTCAGGCCGAATGGGACTTGCGCGCGGAGAGAACGCGCGAAGAAAAGCAGATTGTCCGTTTCCGGGCTGCGCGGCCGGATCACTCCGAGGCCTTCGTCTCGACGATTACGTCCATAGGCCCGTCGGAGCTTTCGCCCGGCGGAGGCGTCCTCTCGCAATACGTCCAGTTTTTCAGCCAGGCGGATGGCAACGACGAGTTCCGTTTCAGCTACGACATGCTGGCGATCGACATTTCCGAGGGCCTCGATCCCATCGCCCTTGAAAAGGTCGCAATGTTTAATCGCTCGTCGACGCTGCTCCTTCCCGAAGGACAGGAGGTGCTCTCGCTCGATTTCACCTCCGGCACCTCCCAGGGCTTTACGCCGCGCATTGCCGAAGGAATCGATGCGCCGCGCTTCCAACTGACGGACCGCGGCCTGACCATTGGGGGTGCGCTCCAGACCGCCCGCCAGGTTCCCGTGGTTTTCGGATATTGGGGCCGCGAGGTGCCCAACACATTTGAGGGCGGAAAACTTTATCGCCTGAGCTGGACTGTCCGCAGCACCGTCGCGGAAGGCCGGGAACTCGATAACCCCACCTTCCGGCTGCGCATGAACGATGGCAGCCTCCAGGCGTCCTGGTATGCCGTCACCACGCCAATCGGCGGAGACGCCCGGCTCCCCTTCGAGGGCAGCCCGGAGACGTATGACACCTGGATCCTGGCCCCAATGGCCGTAAACGGCGAGCGGATGGTTTTCTCCTTCGACTATCTCGTGGCGCCGGGCCAGTTCATCGATTCCCAGGAAGAAATCAGCCTGTCGCAATTGGAAGTGCGCTCTTTCGACCTGCCAGCCCGGTGATTTGTTCCCCGGAAGAAAAATCGACACGGCCCCGGATCCGTCGCGTTTCCGGCGGTTTCTCCCAGGCCGAAAACCGCTTGCTCAAATGGGGCATGGAGCATTGAAAATCGCATGGGATTCTCCTTGTTCGCCTCTTGCGCCAAGTGTATCCCACGCCTTGAAGCGGGCCTGACCCGCCTGTATTGCTTGGAGGTCTTCTCTGTTGAGTGACGCAACGCCGCGAAAAACCCACTCCCTGCTTTGGGGAGTGTCGATCGCGCTTTCCTGGACCTGGGGCTTGGGCCTGTTCTTTTCCGTCCAAATGGCTCTCCAGTTCGGCCTGGCGGGCCTGCTCGCTTTCGCCATCCCCAACGCCATTGGGCTTGTTCTGTTTGGATTCCTGACCCAGCGCATCGCCCGCCGCTATCAGACCGGCAAGGATTTCGAACGGCATTTCTTCGAGACCAGCCATTCGATGCGCTACATCATCCTCGTTTATCAATTGGTCGCCATCACGCTGACCTTTTTCGCCATTTTCCGCTACCTGTTCCTTCCCCTCGGTGTGAACCTCGCCCTGGTGGTGATGCTTATTTTGGGCGCGGCCTTGCTGCTGGGCGAGCAATTCGATATCCGCCGTATCAAATACAGCCACCTGGCCATGTTCGCCGTGATCCTGCTTTCTGTCTTCGGAATCGGCTTCGGTTTTTTTGGCTGGCTCGGCGAAAATGATCAGGCGTGGCGTCTCGCCGAAGGCCGCGATCCCGTCTTTGCCTGGTCTTTTCTCGGATTCCTGGTGCCGATCCTCTGCGGCCTGCTCGTTGGCCCCTGGCTCGATGTCCAGCAGTGGCACCGGGCGATTCAGATCCACCGGGAAAAGGGGAGCGTCCGCCAGTCTTACTTCTTCGGCGGTCTCATCTTCTTTTGCATTCTGATTTTCCATGGCGTGCTGGCCCTTTCGGTGATGTCCATCGGCGGCCAAACGCTGATCGTTTCCTCCCAGGACGGCTTGTTCCACGCCAAGGATGCCGTCGTGCGTTTCCTCTATGTTGAAGGCTTTGGCGTCGGCCTGATTTTCAAGGGGGCCTACGTCGCCTTTCTGCTGCTTTGCATCATTTCCACCCTGGACAGCGGTTATGTCTCGTTGAAATGGTATATGAAAGAAATGGGGCGCCGCAGCGAACATGTGCTCGCGACGCTGCTGCCCAAGGGCGGGCTTTTCTCCCCTGTTCCGCCCATGCTCATCGCCGTGGGCTTCGCCGCCATTTCGCTTCCCTTCCATTTCGAACTCGAATACTACATGGCCTTCTACGCATCTTTCAGCGTGGGTTATGCGCTGATCTTCCTGTTCCGCACGACGTACCGGCCTGAATTCACGAACTTCACCCAGACAACGCTTTTCAGCGTCGCGGCCTTTTCGCTGGGACTTTTCGGAATTGGTTATTTCGAGGGGTGGTGGCCTCTGCAGATCGCGGGAGCCTTAACCCCGATGATCCACGGCTTTGTGGTCGTCTCCAGCCGCGTCGTGGTGGACGACCTGCAAAAGGCACTGCCCAAGCACGACTCCACCGACGAGGTGCCGCTGGAAAGCGTCTCGGGCAAGGCCGCCGAGCGTGCCGTATCCGCGCTCGAGCACGCAATCGCCCGGCTGGATCCGAAAACCGGCGAGCGGTTCAAGTCCGTCATTCATAAGGTCGAACCGACCGCCGCCCAGGCCCTGGCTAATATCCTTTCCTCCATTAATCCGCAGAACGGCGAGCTGACTGCCGCCCAGCCCATCGACGGGGACGCCGACATCGAGCACGCCCGCGGCCGCTTCGAAGGCAAGTGGTTCACCCACACTTTCATGCCCACATACAACGACACGAACTCCGTGGGGAATATCTACTTCGCGAACTATATCGTCTACGTCGGCAAAGTTCGCGAAATGTTCTTCCGCACCTGTATGCCGGACTTCGACTTGAAGAAAACCTCGTTCTTTATCCTCACGCGCCAGATTGAACATAAGTTCAACATCGAGGCGCGGGAATTCGATGTCTTGACGGTCCGCATCCGCGTCTTCGACTTTAATCGCAAGTTTGCCACCCTGGAGCATCAAATCATGAACCAGGCCCGGCAAATCCTCGGGCGGGGCAAGCAGGTGCTCATGTTCGTCGATGCCAAAGACTATCGGCTCGTTGATTTGCCCCAGGAAGTTCAGACCGCTTTCCTGCCCCATTTGTAGCCCGGATCAAAGGGAGCCCGGTTTTTTTCCAGAGCGCCCTTGACTTGCCCGCCGACGGGTTACTACCGTTCCTCGCTTTTGCCCGAATCCGGGAAAGGGAAACGAGAAGAATTGCTCCTTCATGCGATTCGATTGCGACTAGCTTCCAACTTCTTTGAGTCCGTTGAGGCACCCCGCGGTGCCCAGCCGGACTTCTATATCCCTTCGCCCGATACACACCATTTGAAACAGACGATATAAGACCTCGCCGGAGAACGCCCAGGCCTTTCGCCCGAGCGTGTTCTCTGTCTGGGGCAAGCAATCTCTTTGTCCGAAAGGGGGTGACAAACAATGATCCAGGCACTTGGACGCCACATTCTCGTGGAATGCTACGACTGCAATCCCGAGATTCTGAAAGACACCGATCTCATCGAGGAGGAGATGAAGGAGGCCGCCCGCCAGGCCGGCGCCACCATCGTCTCCAGCACCTTCCACACCTTCAGCCCTTATGGCGTCAGCGGCGTGGTCGTCATCGCGGAAAGCCACCTCGCCATCCACACCTGGCCGGAATACGGCTACGCGGCTGTCGACCTCTTTACCTGCGGGGATGAATGCGACCCCTGGAAAAGCTTCGACTATCTTCGCGAAGCATTTCAGGCCAGCCGCACCGCGGAAACCGAGCTGCGCCGCGGCAAGCTCGACACGCATGGAAAGCCCCTTCTCCATAAACCCGTCGAAGTGGAGAACAACACCCCCTTCGAGGCCGCACCGACTTGACTGACTACGCTCTCGACGAGCCACCACCTGAACTGAATCGCGCTCCCGGCCATCGAGTCCAGGAGCGCGATCTGATTTTTATTATTTGGCCCCGCAACTACAGAGCTGTGCGCTCTTTCAGCTTCTGCTTCACGCCGCATCCCGAGCAACGCCCGCAGGATTTGATCTGCTCGGTGATGATATCCACCGACAGCTCCGCCTCCAGAACCACTTCTTCTCCCTCATACACGACGCGGGCGACTTTCACGGGATCGTCCTTTCCCGCCGCCTGAAAGCCTAACAGGGCCTGCAAACCCGATTGCACCGCGAAGTAGTGCTTGAGCTGGAGAAACATCTCCGTGTCGGAATCCACGGGGTGTGCGTCGGCGAAGGTATCGGCATCCATCGCCAGAAGGGCCGATGGCGCCTGGCCGCAAAACTCCTCCTCCAGCAGGCTCTGCTCGCCAACGGCGCGGCCACAGGTGCGCTTGATCAGCTGATAACCCGCAAGGCGGTCTTCCTTGTCCAGCCGCAGCCGGAGAACTTCGGTCACATCATCGCAGGGCATGGTCAGCACTTCCTTCCGTAAAGAAAAAGGGAGGAGGGCGCCTGCCCTCCCCCCTTGGGTCGTTCTGTTTCTGATTAGTCCGCCAGCGAAACGCTCTCGGCGTCTTCCTTGGAGGCGAAGGAGGGCGAAGTGGCCTTCGGGTTCTCCAGGATATTGTAGATCTTCATGAGCTTCTTCGCTTCCTCGAGAAGGATATCGACAAACTGGTCATCCTCGGCGAATTCCGGGGTGGCGGCTTTCGTATAGAAGGGTTCGTTTTTGTCACCTTCAGTTTTCCCGGTGGCTTCGGGCCGTTTTTCTTCCTCGCGCTGGATCATATAGCTCGTCGGGCCATTTTCTTTCGGCGCGGCGTCATTGGAGCCGCCGTTTTGCATTTCCTCCTGGCGTTCCTTTTCTTCCTTGGTCAGGGGAATCACCGTGTCGCCATAAAGGCCATGGCGGATCAACTCGCGCTCGTGGTTTTCCGGCAGTGGAATGCCGATGTCCGGGGTGATCCCGACCTGGTGGATCGTGCGGCCCGAGGGTGTGTAGTAGCGAGCCGTGGTCAGTTTGATCGCGGCGTCTTCGGAATTGCCGTCGGCATCTTCGGTGAGGGCATGGCGGAGCTGCTCGATGGTCTGCACCGATCCTTTGCCGAAGGTATTCTGCCCAGCGGGGCCAAGAACCACCGCAATTCCGTGATCCTGGAGGGCGCCCGCGACAATTTCCGAAGCGGAGGCGGAGCCTTCGTTCACAAGGACAAATATCGGCAGGCCCTCAACGATGGGGCTCTCTTCTGCGCGGTATTCGCGGTTCTGGCTGCTCAGCCGGCCCTTGGTGGAAACGATCATTTCCGGCTTGGAAACGAAAAGGTCCGCCACGTCGATCGCTTCGCGGAGCAGCCCGCCGGAATTAAAGCGCAGATCCAGGATCATCGCTTTCATGTCCTCGGATTTCAAATCGAGGAGGGCGCGGCGGGTATCCGCGGCGGTGTTCTCGCTGAAGCGGGCCAGGCGGATGTAGCCGATGCCGTCTTCCATCATGGTGTGATGCACCGACTCGATCTTGATCTGATCGCGCTTGATTGTGAAATTCAGGGGATCGGGCTCGCCCTGCCGATAGATTTTCACATCCACGGTGGTGCCCTTCGGGCCGGTCAACTTCTCCACGGCGTCCTGGAGGTTCATGCCCTCGGTTGTTTCGCCATTGATCTCGATGATTCGGTCCCACGGGGCGATCCCCAGCTGGGCCGCCGGGGTGCCCGGAATCGGGGCGATCACCGTCAAGAGGCCCTGGCGCATGGTGATGTGGATGCCGATGCCGCTGAACTCGCCCCCTGTGTCTTTATTCAGGCTTTCGAGGGTTTCCGGATCGAGATAAACACTGTGCTCGTCCAGTGACTGGAACATGCCGGCGAGAGCACCCTCGAGAACCTTTTTCTTTTCCACTTCATCGACGTATTTGCCTTCAATCTCGTTGTAGACTTCGGCGGCCGCGTCAACAAAACGGAGAAACTCCTTGTCCTCGCTTGCCGAGGCCCTTAACTCGCGATCTTTCATACCGATCAGCAGCATCGCCAGCATCAGGCAGACGACGGACCAGCGCAGCAGGCGCCGGTCGTCGGGAGAAGCGGATTTCCAAAAGCTCATACGTGTTTTCCTCAGTGATTTCTTTCGCGTCTTCTCGTCGCTCCCCTGCCCCGTGCAAAAGTGGAGCCAAGGACCGAAAATCCGGATCAAGGGGATAAGCAACAAGGCGATCCTGTCAAGAGAACAACCCATTCCGCGCCAGCATGCGCGCTCTTTTCTCCTCGGGACGGCCCACGGCGTCTTGGAGCGTGCCAGGATGAAGCGTTGCATCACCCGGTTAACGCGCCAAAGTTGCCCGCCAAGGGGGGCCCCGGATGAGAAAGGCCTTCCCTCATTCCCCAATGCGCCTTGTTTCGCCTTGTCATTCGGCGGGCCAATCCTGAAAACGGTCAGGCCCTGCCGCCGGTGCCGTGGTAACCCCCAATTCCGTAAGTTTTCAGGAGGAATAATTTGCAGGCAGAAGCCATCAGCGAAATCCAGGAACGTATTCTCCAAGCCGTCAGTACGAAACGCTGGGGCCAGGCCGAGGAAGCCTGGCTGGAACTTATGGAGGCCGAGACTCCGCCCACAAGTTTTCACGAGCCGATCGTTCACAAACTGATCCGTAAGAAAGACCCCCAGCATTTCGTCCGCCTCTACGAGCCTTATCTCGACGCGATGCTCGAGCGCGGCGAAGCCTCCCACGTTCTTGAACTCATTGAATTCATTCTCAGCGAAGATAAAAACCAGGAGTGGCTCCGCCCGCGCCTCGTCAAAGCCCTTCGGATCCTTTACAGCGACGAATTCGGCCCCCAACTGGATCAACTGTTGGCTCGCTCCGGACTCGAGGACCACTCCGTTTCCCTCTCGGTCGCTTACCAGAATTTCAATAATCTGGTCGGCGCCCGCACAGGCCAGGTCTTCCAGCATCGCACCTGGGGCCTGGGGGTCGTTAAAGAACTCAACATGGACGAGGAGAAAGCGGTCATCGATTTCGAGCAGAAGCCCAACCAGGTGATGACGCTCGATGGCGTGCGTAATTTCCTCCGCCCCGTGCCTCCCCATCACGTCCAGGCCAGCATGGCTCTGGAACCGGAGGAACTGAAACAGCGATGCAAGAAGGATCCAGCCTCCGTCGTTCGCCAGGCCCTGAAAGCCAGCCCCAGGGGGCGCTTAAAAGCGAGCGACCTGAAAAAAATTCTCACCACCCGCTTCCTGACCGATAATGAATACAAGTCTTTCTGGAATGCCGCGCGCAAAGCGATTAAACTGGACCAGTGGATCGACCAGGCGGGCACGGGGATCAATAGTGAGCTGGTCCTGCGCGATACCCCCCGCACGTTCTTCGACGAAATCTTCCAGAATCTGGTGACGGCGAAGAATGCTCCCGAGCGCCGCGAGGTGCTGCGGGAGGTGCGGCGCCACGGTTCGGACGCGGAAATGTCCGCCGACGATGCCGAGGCTCTTTACCAGCTCTTCAAGAAGCCTGTGGACGACGGCCGGGTTTCCTCTGAAACGGACCAATTCGCCCACGGCATGCTGTTTATCGAGTTTTCCGATCTGTTCGAGGGAAAAGAGAATCCCGTCGATATGGACGCCCTCTTTCGCTCGGAAAAGGTGGAGGATTCGATCCGGGCGCTCGACATTCCCGAGTCCCGGCGCCTGGCTCTCGAACGCCTGATCGACTTCTATCCCGGCCAGTGGCCCGAAATGTTTGCCTCGGTCGTGCTTTCCCTCGATCCGCGCACTGCTGCCTGGATGGAAAAGGAAATGGCCGGGCGCGACCACGACCACGAACGCCAGATCGCCCTGGAAAACATTGTGGCCAAGCCCGATGCCAATCCCGAACTGTTCATCTGGGCGACCAAGAATCTCTTCGAGGGAAACTGGAAGCGCCTTGGGGAAAGCCTTCCCCCGATCATGCTCTGCGAGGAGCTGCTTTCGCTCCTTGCCGAATTGGCCGAGAGTTTTGATTCGGAAGATAAGGATGAAGTGGCGCGCTCAAAAAACATCGCCCAGAAAGTGCGCAACGTCCTGAGCGATAATAACAATAAATACTTCAAGAAGGCGCTGGCCGCTTCCACGGTGGACGAGGCGCGCCGTATCCTCCAGATGGTCCGCCTTCACGACGCGATCTCGCATCAGCTCAAGCACACCTTCGAACGCATCATTCTCGACCGGCACGAGGAACTGCGAACCGTCTCCCGCATGGAAGAAGCGGAAGAGCGCAAGAAACCCTCTTATCACTATGTCACGCGAGGGGCCCTGGACCGCCAGCGCAGCGAACTGGCCCGCATCCGCACGCAGGAAATCCCCGAAGTCACCAAGCGCATCCAGGCGGCCCGGGAAATGGGCGACCTTCGAGAGAACGCCGAATACCACGCGGCCAAGGAAGAGCAGAAGGTGCTGGCCCAGCGCGCCGCCGAACTGGAAGAGGCGATCGCTCGCGCCCGCCTTGTGGAGGCGCGCGAAGTGACGCCGGATACCACGCGCTTTGGCACCCGTGCGTCACTCCGCCAGACGGAAACGGGGGAGGAAATCGTCTATACGATCCTCGGCATGTGGGAAGCCGACTCTGAGGAGAACATTATCTCTTACCTGACACCGCTCGGTTCCCAGCTTCTCGGCAAGAAAGAAGGTGAGCAGTTCACCGTCACGACCCAGGATGGCCGCACCATCCCCTACGAGGTGCTGCGGATCGAATCGGCGCTGGACCCGGAGGACTAACAGGCTGTGAAGTTCAACCCCTTTGGAAAAGGCGGCGGCAAAAGCCGCCGGATACGCATCCGCAGTGGCGACGTGATTATCTTTCTCGTCGCCGTCGGCGTTATTTACGCCGCCGTTTTCCACCGGCCTGGCGAGATTATCGATTTTATCTATAGTCCTCTCGCCGGGGTGATCCTGCTCGTCATGATCATCGAATTTCTCTGGCTGAAAAGCGGCGACCGGACTCGTGTCTATCGCCTCGAGATCGAACGCCTGCGGGACCAGCGCCGCCGCGACGAGGAGTTGCTGCGCCGCGCCCAGGAAGTGATCCACCAGGCCGCCGACTCTCCTGAATCCGAAGAAGAAGGCCGCCCGGGCGATTGGCGCCAGCGCGCCATGGATATTGATAAAGACATCCGCGAGCGGGTGTAATTCATTGAGAGCACACGGCCCGCCTGTCTAGACGTTCTTCCTCATGAACGAATCCTCCCTGCCAGAATCCGGGCGTTACGCTCCGTCGCCCACCGGATCGCTTCACCTGGGGAATCTTCGCACGGCACTGGCCTGTTATGCGTCTGCGCGCCGACGCGGCCTGCGCTTTTTGCTCCGCATCGAAGATCTGGACCAGGCCCGCTGCCGGAAAGAATTCGAGGCGCAGCAACTCCGCGACCTGGAAAGGCTCGGCCTCCAATGGGACGAGCCGCCTCTGCGCCAGAGCGAACGAGCCGAGGTCTATCGCGAGATGATCGAGCGCCTCGATAATCGCCGCCTTGTCTATCCCTGCTTCTGTTCCCGGAAAGACATTCAGCAGGCACTTTCTGCCCCCCATGGCCCATCCGGGAATGCCTATCCGGGCACCTGTGCGGCGCTCGAGCGGGCGGAAACCCTGAAACAGATCGAACAGGGGCGGCGCCATTCCTGGCGCATTCGCGTTCAACAGGCGCCAAGGAGCTTCCTCGATGGCTTTGCCGGCGAAGTCGCCCTTGATCTGGAATCGGAGGGTGGCGATTTCGTCGTTCGCCGCGCGGATGGTTTCTATGCATACCAGCTTGCCTGTGCCGTGGACGATGCGCTCAGCGGCGTGGCCGAGGTGCTTCGCGGCGGGGATCTCCTCGATTCAGGGATGCGCCAGGCCTACATCCTCGCCTGCCTCAATCTTCCCGTGCCCCGATATATACACATCCCCCTTATGGAAGGCGAGGACGGCCGCCGCCTGGCCAAGCGTATCGGCAGCGAAGACCTCTCCGGTTTTCTCGATCGCGGATACGATGTGGCCGCCATCCGATCCTACCTCGCCCACACCCTGGGACTGGCGGGGGAGGGCGAGCGCCTGGCCATGGAAGAGATCGTCGCCCGCTGGGAACTGAAGAAAGTCCCCCGGGAAAACGTTGTCTTTCGCGAGCAAACCCTTGCCGCGTTTCGCTAGGGCCGTTAAATGAAACGATCCTTTCCAGGATAAGCCAATGTCTTCGTTGAACCACCTTTTCGAGCAAGTCTCCGACAGCCGCGAGCCCGCCGGCCGGTTCCAAGCCAGCGTGCAGGCCGCCCTGTCCGCCGCTTCGCCTCTCTACGGCGCGGGCGCGATCATAAACCGCCTGGCCCACGAGGCCGGGCTGGCGCGGCGTGAAAGCCTGCCCGCCACGGTCCTCAGCATCGGCAATCTCACCTTGGGCGGCACGGG
>CAYFUR010000106.1:0-13217 GCA_964346275.1 uncultured Candidatus Sumerlaeota bacterium | reverse complement strand
GGAAACCTGCCGGGGTGGGCAAAAAAGGAACATCCCGCGGCCATACTCATCTTTTTTGCCGCCAATCTTCTCCTTGCCTCAAAGCCCCCTGATCCCTTCTCCTCGGTGTTATCCTCGCACTTCGCTTCCCCGCTCCGGAGGACACGCCTTGGCAAACAAAACCGACCCGAAAAACGCCGAAAAGGAACTCACCCTCGAGCAGGCTGTCGAGCGCCTCGACGCCATCGTGGAGGAGTTGGAATCGGGCGAGGCGGACCTGGAGAAGAGCATCGCCCTCTACGAGGAAGGCCGAAAGCTCGGCGCGGCGGCGCTCACAAAGCTGGAAGCCTTTGAAAAACGCATCGAAATCATCACCGGCGAGGGCGAAGACGGCCTCGTGGTGGAGGATTTTGGCAGCGAAGAAACTTGATTTTGCTGAATTTTTCGGCCCGATGATTGCCCGCATGGCTTCAAGAGAGGCCTTGCGGGCGGCTTCATGAACACCCCGACCCAGGAACCAAAGCACGAATCGAATGTCCACACACGCCGAACGTTTTTCCGTCCCGATCAACCAATCGCACACCCAGGCCGCCCGGGAGGCCGAGCATCCGGAAACTCGCCTGCTCGATTCCATCGAGGATCCGGCCCAGATCCGCTCGCTGGAAATGGAGGATCTGAAGACCCTGGCGGGGGAAGTGCGCCAGCGGATCATCTCCGTCATCGCGGAGAAGGGCGGGCATTTCGGCGCGCCGCTCGGCGCCGTGGAGATCGCCGTGGCCGCGCTTCATGTGCTCCAGCCGCCCGCCGATCGCGTCGTGTGGGACGTCGGCCACCAGGCCTACGCCTGGAAGATCCTCACCGGCCGCAACGACCGTTTTGAAACCGTGCGCCAGTATGGCGGGCTGTCGGGCTTTCTGAAACGCGCCGAGAGCGAATACGACGCCTTTGGCGCCGGCCACGCCTCCACCAGCATCGCCGCGGCCCTGGGCATGGCCGAGGCCCGCGATCGCCAGAAAAAGGACAATAAGGTCGTGGCCGTCATTGGCGACGGCGCCATGACCGGCGGCATGGCCTACGAGGCGCTCAACACCGCGGGCATGCGGCGGAGCAACATGGTCGTCGTGCTCAACGACAACGAAATGTCCATCAGCGAAAACGTCTGGTCCGTCCACACCAGCCTGTCCAACCTGATTACCAACCCGGCTTACAACCGCATGAAGAAAGACGTAAAGCGCGTGGTGCGCTCGGTCCTGGGCGAGGGCGCGATCCACGCCGCCCACAGCCTGGAGGAAGCGGTGAAGGGCATGATGGTGCCCGGACTGTTCTTCGAGGAGCTGGGTCTCCGCTACATCGGGCCGGTGGACGGGCACGACCTGGAAGAGCTGGTGCCGCTCCTGCGCAAAGCCGTCAACCTTGACGGGCCCATCCTCCTCCACGTCGTCACGCGCAAGGGCAAGGGCCTCAGCTATGCCGAGGAAGACCCGATCACCTATCACGCGGCCAAGGCCAACATGAAGATCGAAACGGGCGAAATGGCCAAGTCCAACGCCGCGCCCGCCTACACCAAGATTTTCGCGAAGACCCTGATCGATCTGGCCAGAAAAGACGACCGCATCGTGGCCATCACCGCGGCCATGCCCGGGGGCACGGGGACAGATCTCTTTGGCAAAGTGTTTCCCGATCGCTTCTACGACGTGGGCATCGCCGAGGAATGCGCCGTGACCATGGCGGCGGGCATGGCCGCCGACGGCCTCCGCCCCGTCTGCGCCATTTACTCGACCTTTCTCCAGCGCGCCTTCGACCAGCTCATCCACGACGTGGCGATCCAGGATCTGCCCGTGCGTTTCGTGCTCGATCGCGCCGGCCTTGTGGGCGCCGACGGCCCGACCCACCACGGCGCTTTCGATCTCAGCTATCTCCGCCTGATCCCCAACATGACCATCATGGCCCCGCGCGACGAACAGGAGCTGCGCCGGATGCTGCGCACCCAGATGGAGCATGACAGCGGCCCCAGCGCCATGCGCTATCCGCGCGGCACGAGCACCGGCCGGGTCGATCTGGAGACCGAGGAATACCCGCCCCTGGAAATCGGCCGGGGAGAAGTGCTGCAACGCGGCCAGGGCGTCGCGCTCCTCGGTATCGGCATCATGACCCAGCACCTGCTGGAGGCCGCGCCGCTCATCGAAAGCGAACTCGGCCACCCGGTCACCGTCGCCGACGCGCGTTTTGTCAAGCCGCTCGACCGCGACCTGATCCTCGACCTCGCCCGCCAGCACGAACACCTCTTCACCTGCGAGGACAATTCGATCCGCGGCGGCTTTGGCAGCGCCGTCAACGAGCTGCTGTCTGAGGAAAGGGCCCCGCGCCTGGCTGCGTGCCTCGGCCTGCCCGATCGCTTTGTCGATCATGGCCAGCCCAAGGAACTCTATCGCGAAATCGGCCTCCTGCCCGATCAAATCGCCGAGCGCATTTGCGCCCGCATTCGCGGCTGAGCCGCGCTTCTCCTTGCTCCGGTTTTCCCCTCCGGCCTGAACTATCCAGGCCGGAGTTTTTCTTATGCGCGACCGATGGACAAAACTGCTTGCCTGGATGCGCTCGCCCGCTGGGGAGAGCGCCGCGGCGCTTCTTTGTCTCATTCTATTTGTCTGTTATCTGGCCTTCCAGGTTTTTCCCCTTCTCGACGATCGCGGCACGGGCGTTCCCGGCATTGCTTCGCACCAGAATGACTTCAAGCACCTCTACCTCGGCAGCGAACTCCTTGGCGAAGGGCTGTCGCCCTATGAGAGCCAAAACATGCTCGGCATGGCGGGCTCCCTTGCCGGGACCGAGGATCCCCGCTTTCGTACGATCCTGCCCTATGTCTATCTGCCGTTCACCGGCCTGGTGCTCCAGCCGCTGACGTGGTTCGAGCATTTCCACCAGGCCGTCGTGGCGTGGCAGATTCTCAATCACCTGTTTGTGCTGGGCGGCCTGGCGCTGGCGGGGTGGGCGAGCGGCTGGCCGAGGAGTTTCTGGAGCGCGGCGGGATTGCTCGCCCTGGTGGCGTTTGACTTTGCCCTGTATAGACAAAACAACGCGGGCCAGTTGAACGCGGCTCTTTTCTTCGGCATGGCGCTTCTCTGGCTGGGGATCGTGCGCTGCTGGCATCCGGCGGTGATCGGCTTCATTGCGGCGTTTTTGATGCTGTTCAAACTCTCGCCGGGGATCTTTCTTGTCTATTTCCTGCTGCGGCGGGATTGGCGGCGCGTGGGCTGGATGATTGGCTGGGCCGCCGGGCTGGGGCTGCTGGCGGTTCTGGTCTTCGGGTTCCAGGTTCACCGCGAGTTTCTCCCCGTGCTGGCCCAGATGGGCTATGGCAAATCCACCTGGGCCGAGTTCGGCCACACCTTCTGGCGCGATCCCTACAACCAATCCTTCAACGCCCTGTTTCATCGGGTTTTTGTGGAGTCTCCCAACAGCGGCGTATCGCCCTGGCTGGGCATGGGCCCGGCGGTGGCGAACGGCCTGACATGGCTTGTTTCGTTCGGATTGCTCGGCGGATTTATCTATACGCTCTGGAAAAAACCCCGCCTGGCGGGCGCCGGCGAGGCCGCACCCTTCTCCGCCGCCGTGTCCCTTTCGCTGCTTCTGCCCAGCATCATGTGGGATCACTACACCGTCCAGCTTCTGCTGCCTCTGATTGTTCTCGTTCCGCTGATGGCGCGGCTGGGCCGCCCTGTTTTTCTTTACGGACTGTTGATTGGTAGCGCGGTTCTCATTTTCCTCCCGATCCAGATGGATGCCGAAGCCTTCCGGTCCGGCATCGGGCTGCTCGTTATGAATGCCAAGCTCCTGCCGGCGGTCGTGCTCTTTGGCCTTTCTGTCTATACGAACTTCAAAATGGATTCCGAGCAGTGAAATACTTCAACGCCCATTGCCATCTCGAGCTGTCCTACCTTCGCGGGCGCATCCCCCCCGGGTTGCCCTTTGCCGAATGGCTCGAATGGCTGGTCACGCTGCGCAAGGAGACGCCTCGCGAGGAACGCGAGCAGGCTGTGCGCGAAGCCATCCGCCTCGCCCGGGAAACGGGAACCGCCGCCATGTGCGATATGCTGGCGCGCGAGGACGACGCGGATTTGCTTCTCCGCCAGGCCTCCGGTCTGCGTGTTCTAATGTTCCGCGAGATTTTGAACTTTGACGAGCAGGAAGGCCCCGAGGACGTGAATCGGGCTCTTGCCCGCCAGAACCAGCACGGCCCCTTGCCCGATGGAAAGCGCCATGGCCTCGCGCCCCACGCGCCCTACACGACCTCGGCGGCTCTCCTGCGGGCGGCGGCCACGGCGGCCCAGGTGCGCAACCAGTGGCTCTGTATACACGCGGCGGAAACAGCGGAAGAAACGCAGCTCATGCTGACCGGCCGGGGGCCGATTCGCGAACTCATCGATCCGTTCCTGACGGAGGAATGGCGGCCTCCCCGTATGCGGCCCCTTCCCTGGCTGGATGCCTGCGGCTGCCTCGGGCCGCAGACGCTCCTCGTTCATTGCAACGATATAGACGAGCGCGATCTCCGCCTGATTCGCGGACGCGGTTGCTCTGTTGTGGTCTGTCCCGGATCCCACGTCTATTTCGATCGTGGCGAATTCCCCCTCGCGCGGCTTCTCGATGCGGGGATCCCCGTCTATCTCGGCACGGATTCCCTCGCTTCCAACGATTCGCTGGACATGACGCGGGAAGTGGACATTGCCTGCGAGCTGGTCCCCGGGGTTCCCCGCGATCGCATCGCCGCCCTGGCCGCTGCATCCCGTGCAGGCGACTTTGGGCTTTAAGAGCTGTTCAAGAAACCATTCCGGAGGGAAGTTGAGATGAATCTCTCTTCCTCGTCATCTTCCTCATCCTCGTCCTCGAAGAAGTATGTGAGGGTGCCGGCAAGGAAGAACGGATTGTCGTAAGTTTAAGATGACCGCGTTGCCGTCCGTCTGCTCATTGGCCTTGATTTTACCCGCCTGCTTCGATTTTCCTTCGTGTGTTGAGCCCGCTGTCCCGCTGATCGGTAGCCGCCCCGTGAACCCGTCGAAAATCAGAGCCCGCCTCAATCACGCCGCATCCCGAAAGCGCTCCAGCGAGCGCCTCATGGAAGACCTCCGCGCCGGCAAATACGACGGCGTGATCGATAATGCCTCGGATTATTTCCGCAAAAAGGAAGAGCAAAAACGCGCCGAGCCCAAAAGCCCCCTCCTCGGCGCAATGGCGGATGCCGAGATCGTGGAAGGCCCGCGCGGCCGCACGGTGTTGCGCAAACTCGCCTTCCACGCCGGGCATCCCACGGCCCGAGCCTACCGGCTTTTTGACGACGACCCGGCGGCCACTCCCATTCCCGGAGGCGGGTTTCATCATCTCTCGAAGGACTTTGGCGAAGAGGACGGCGAGATCGAGGCGGAGAAGATTTGCTTTCTCGATACGGAAACCACCGGCCTGGCGGGGGGCACGGGAACGCTGGCGTTCCTGGTCGGCGTCGGTTGGTGGGAACGCCTCGCGGCGGGGGGGTGGCAGTTCCGCCTCGAGCAATACCTGATCGAGGATTTCTGCCACGAATGCGATATGATGGAGCGCCTGGCCGCGCGGCTGGAAACGTTCGACGCCGTTTGCACCTACAACGGCCGCACGTTCGACATGCCTCTGCTGCGCACGCGGGCCCTGCTCCAGCGCATTCCTCCCCGCGTTTTTCCCCGCCGCCAGATCGATCTGCTCCCATTCTGCCGCCGCATCTGGCGCGAAACCCTCCCATCCGTTTCCCTTAAGAATGTCGAGCTTTCGATCCTCGGCATCGACCGCGGGCCCGACCTCGACGGCGCGCAAATCCCAAGCATTTTCTTTCACATGGCGCGCACGGGAAAGGCCGGCCGCATGGCCGCCGTGGTCGAGCACAACGCCTGGGATATTCTCACGCTCAGCACGCTGCTGCGGCGGACCGCGCGCATCGCCTGTGATCCCATGGGTTGCGGATTGCTCTCGCGCGCCGAGGAATTCGCCGCCGTGGGCCGTTGGTTTGAAACGCGCCGCCTTCATGAAGACGCCGCCCGCGCCTGGACGCGCGCCCTGGAATGCTCGCCGCGCGATGCCGCGGAGGCCTCCCACATGGCGCGCCTGGCGCTCGCGCTCAAGCGTCTGCGCCGCTGGGACGAAGCGGTGGATCTGTGGCAATCGCTCTCTGGCGGAAGATCAGCGGAAAGCCTTTCCGCCTATACGGAACTGGCAAAGTATTACGAACACGTCGCCCGCGATTACGCGCGGGCTCTGGAATGCGTGGAAGAATGCCGCCGCGGGCTGGAAGTCGCCGCGGAGCTGGAATCGATCACCGGGCGCACGAACGGAGCAACCGCGCGGCTGGCCCTGGCGCTGAATGAACTGGAAAAGCGGGAAATCCGCCTCCGCCGCAAGATGGCTCGGCGCAGCCCCTAAATCATCCTCTTACTCTTACTCATTATCATAATCGAGATTCGGATCATGATCACGATCAGGATGAAGTGATTTGTATATAACGATTGCAGCGATTCTTTCACTCTTTATTCCACGCGACAAAACGATCCTGAAATCGTCCCAGCACTTCCTGCGGATTTTCGGTGAATTCAGAAATGTCGTCCGAATGAACTTTCTGAAAGTGCGCCCCGGCTTCCAGCGCCCGGTCAATTTCACCGTCCGTGACTTCCAGCCCCAGGCATTTGAACAGATAGTGAAAGTAGGAATGCTTATCCGCGACAAAGTCCTCATAGAGAATCGGATGGGCCTTAATGCCCGCGGACCGCAAGTCACTCAAGAACTGCCGTTTTTCCACGTGCGACCGCTCGCAGTCCTGAATAATTCCCTCCAGACGATCGCAATCTACCGTGATTTTACCAATATCTTCGAGCTTGATTTGCCCGCTGGCCAGCTTGAACTGGATATGCCCGGGCCGCCCCGTGCCATCGCCGTGATACTTTGACAAACCCAGCCGGAACACGTCCTGCCTGACGGCCAGAAGCACAGTCACATCATGCTTCTTTAACAAATCGAAAAACATTTCCCGGAATGATGCCTGGTGCATGCGGCGGAAAATGCGCTCCATCCACCAGTTCACGTTGTTCGCGCCAGGAAAATAGATGGGGCTTTTTCTTGGCGGATGAAACCGCATTTTAAAACCAACCGATGCGGACTTATCGAATTCATCAAGGGGTCGAACAGCAGTTTGTGTATAGATGCGATTCAGCTCCGAGAGATCCAAGGGGTCCTTATTGAAAATCATTTCCAGGCAACGCCTCAGATTTCCGAGGGGCATGTGTCCGCAGTTGTGATGATCGAATGGCTCCCAGCCGCGATCCTGAATCTGGTGGACAATAGAGACCTGGTCGAAATGATCGAGCAGCCGGACCAGCGGGCTCGTCCCTTCCTTCTCTTCGAAAAAGATGACGAAATGGCTCATGTTGGATTGTCTTTCCTAGTTCTCGCTGGGCCGCGCGCCGCAGAGTTCCATTTCCAGGCTGGTGGTGCCATTATATGTGTTTTCCCGGGGGCGGAACAGAATATCCGCCGGACCATTCTCAAAAACGGATTTCAGGCTGCCCTGGGAAAAGCCAATCGCATTGAACATCACCGGCCCATTGGAAAGGCGCAGGCGCAGGTGGCCGCGGCCGACGATGCGCGGCGGAGCGGCGCATTGGACGCCCCGCATCATGAATGTCGGCGCGGGGTTGCCCTGTCCGAAAGGCTGAAGCCTTTGAAGGCTGTGATAGAATTTCCAGTCGAACTCCGCGCCTTCCAGCTCCGCGTCTATACAAACTTCCTGGGTGACGTCCATCCCGGCAAAGGTTGTGGCCGCGTGGTCATTGAGCGCCGCGCGGAAATCTTCCAGCGCCGCCACTTTCAGTTGCAACCCCGCTGCCGCCGCGTGTCCGCCGTAAGTCACCAGGTGGCCGGAGCAGGCGCAGAGGGCTTCGTGGATATCGAACCCGGGCACGGACCGCGCGCTCCCTTTCGCGATTTTGTCCTCGATGCCCAGCACAATCGCCGGTAATTCGAATCGCTCCGTCAGACGCGATGCCACGATTCCCACCACCCCCAGGTGCCAGCCCTCTCCGCCGACGACCAGCGCGTGTCCGTCCGCGGCTTTCACCGCCTCCACTTCCTCGATGCTGGCGTCGAAAATCTCCCGCTCGATCTTTTGCCTTTCGCGGTTAAGGAAATCCAGCTGCTCCGCCAGCCTCCTGGCCTCCTTTGGATCCGTGGTCAGCAAGAGTTCCAGCGCGCGCATGGCATCGTCAGTGCGCCCCGCCGCGTTCAGCCGCGGTGCGATGCCAAAGGCAACGCTCTCCGACGTCAGGCGGCGCGGATCGATCCGGGCTTTTTCCATCAGGGCGCGCAGGCCCTCGCGGCGCGTGTTGGCAATCGCATCCAGCCCATGGCGTGCCAGGATGCGGTTCTCTCCGTGGAGCGGCACCATATCGGCCAGCGTGCCCAGGCCCACAAGGTCCAGTTGCTGCATGAGGAAGGCTTTCGATTCCGATTCCGGCCGGCCGCTAGTTTTCAGCAGCGCGTGGGCAAACTTAAAGGCCACCCCCGTTCCGCAAAGCGGATGCTCGTAAGGATCGTCTCCGCGATTGGGATTCACCAGCGCCGCCGCCTGGGGCATCTCCTCGCCGGCGAGATGGTGATCCGTCACCACGACGTCGATGCCCAACTCGCCTGCCCGGCGGATCGATTCCACCGCCGTAATTCCGTTATCCACCGTGATGATCAATTTCACTCCCGCCGCCGCGATCTCGTCCATGCGGCCCGGATGCATCCCATAGCCGTCGTTCAAGCGGTGGGGGATCACCACCATCGGCCGGACGCCGAGAAGCCGCAGCGTCCCCGTCAGCAGCGCCGTCGAACACACGCCATCGACATCGTAGTCGCCATAGACGCAAATCTGCTCACCGGACTGAATCGCCGCCAGGGTGCGTTCCACCGCCGCGGCCATGTCTTTCAAATCAAATGGATCGGTGATATTCCGGAGAAGGGGAGAGAGAAACGTTTCAAGGCGCTCGCTATCCGATGCCCAGCCTCTTCCGGCCAGCACCCGCCCGACGGCAGGATGCAGCCCAAAGGCCGAGCTGATGGATCGCGCCGCGGCGGCATCTTCCGGAGCGAGTTTCCAAACCACGCGGCGCGACGGACGGGGACGAGGAGCAAGGGCCATAGGGACAAGAAACCATCAGCAACAGGATCAGCAGGAACATTCCCAAGGAACCCCGCCTTCCCCCTGGGCGTCAACAACGGACAAGAATCGCCAGCGCGGTTTGCCCAGGACCGCAAGCAAGGCTTGCCTCCGCTCAGGGATTTCCCGTATCTCACCCATGATATCCCCTCAGGAACTTTCCCCCCATCCGGAGAACCGATGAGCGCCCCAATTGTTACCTATTATGTCGTTTTTTCCAAGCAAGCGCCGGACATTGGCGGTTCTGTCCGGCCGATTTCGCGGCTCCTCAAAGAAGACGAACAGAAAACGCGCGAAAAACTGCTGACAGAGACCTTCGAGGTTGCCGCCCGCTTTGCAAAGCGGCCCAACGCCGAGGGGCTCCAGGGCCAGCTTGCCGCCCTGGGAGTGAAGTCCTTCATCATCAGCGATCAGAACATCCGCGGCCACCTTCTGCTCTTTGCCGCAACCGCAAGCAAGGGCGAGGGAGGCATGGCCTTTCGGGATTTCTCCGACAAGCCGCTCTACTGCCCCTTCGATGATTTGTCTGGAATCGTCGTCAGCGAGGTTTCCTGCGAGGATGGCAAAGAAACCACGTTGATCGATCTCCATCGCAAGTCGGCAAACATTACTCCCCGTCTCGATGTGAATCTCTTTGATTTCGCCCAGATGCTCGGCCGCGAAGATGCCACACGGGACGACTTTCTCAAGGAACTCAGCAGTCGGTCGAATGTCGTTGTCGACCGCCGATTTGCCCGGCACAAGCCCCGCCTGGCCCAGCTCTCCCGCGATTTCGGCTCCCAGCCCACGATGTTCGAACCCCCACCCGCCATGTTGCTCTCGCCTTACCTGAAGGAGGACTTGCTCGCCGTGAATCTCTACACCCTGCTTATGGGATTTCAGTTCGCCGCGAAAGAATCATGAATCCCCGATGGCGCGTGAAATCGATCTCCTGGGAAGGACCGGACAGGGATCTGGCCCGGCGCATCCGCCACGAAGTCTTTGTCGGCGAGCAGCGTGTTCCCGAAGAAGAAGAATGGGACGCCGCCGACGAAACGGCCTATCATGTTCTCGCGTATAGACAGGACGGCGAGCCCGCCGCCACTGGGCGGCTGCTTCTCTTTCCCGATGACCCGCCGGAACTGGCGCGGATCGGCCGCATGGCCGTCGCCCGGTCTTTCCGGGGTGAGGGAGCAGGGCGCGCCGTGCTCGAGGCGCTGATCGGCGAGGCTCGCCGCCGTGGCTACCGGAGAATCCGCCTCGCGGCCCAGGTCGCCGCCCTCGGCTTCTATGAGAAGTGTGGTTTCGCCCCTTTCGGCGAAGAATTCGAAGAAGCCGGGATCACTCATCGATGGATGGAACGGGAAATCTGAGGGAAATTCCAGGGTTACTCCTCGTTTCGCAGCCGCAGGCGCTCGGCATCATGTTCCTGCTCTTCCCGCTCCTCCTCTTCTTCTTCGCGGCCTGCCGACTCTTCCAGCTCCACGGCGCCCGAGGCATCCGGCGAGTCGCTTTCGATGAGCCGGGCCGGGCCGATCGTCTCCTCCAGATACTTGATCAAATCTTTCACCCGTCGCGGCGGCAAGCCTTCCGTCTCGACGATGATCTCGCCCTTTCTTGTAATCCGGACGGTGAATTCCTCTTTCGCCATAGGGTTTTTCCTTTACCAATTCTCTGGAGAGTATTTCACTCATCTTCCTCCTGGGGCCAGGAAAGTTCCCGCTGAACCCAGGACAGGCGAATTTCTATCAGACTGGAGCACTTGCTGATGACGAAAGCGGAATTGATCGACATCGTTGCAGAAAAAGTAGAGGGGACGACCAAAAATCAGGTCTCCGAGATTTACGACGAAATCTTTGAAGCCATCATTCGCGCTTTGAAAGAAGACGAGAAGCATCGTTACCTGGTGAACGGCTTTGGCACCTTTGAGATGAAGCATCGCGAAGCGCGCAAAGGCCGCAACCCCGCAACGGGAAAGGAAATGGAGATCCCCGCACAAAACACGGTGAATTTCCGTCCCGCGTCCGCCCTGAAGGACAAGGTCAACTAAGAACCGCCCCGAGCCGCCAAAGCGCCCGAAGCACAAAAAGAAGCCCCGCTGGAGGAATTCCGGCGGGGCGCCTTCTTTTCGAGAAGCGTCTGGAGAGGAGAAGCCCTCTTAGTAGTTCCGTTCCATCTGGTCAGTGGTCTGGGTGCGGGCCGAGCCATAGTCGATGGCGCCGTCGATGGCGCTGCCGCCGGTGCCCTGGAACTCATCGCGGAACAACGGCAGCCGCTCACCCCAGACTGTGGGTAAAACAAACTCCGGCTCCATGATGGGCTCGTAGTTGCTCGGCACTGGGAAGGGGAAACTGATGATTTCGTAGAAGCCGGCAAAGGTGCGGGCGATGCCCCAGACACAGCCCTTGATCACGCCGAGGATCGTGCCAGTGAAGGGGTCTGTGCGGCGCCATTCCTGTGCCGTTTGCTTCGGAATCTCCAGCCAGCCCGTCAGCACGTTGGCCACGCCGCGGCCCAGCTTGTGAAACATCTTGTTGATATCGCTGTTTTCCCGCTCCACTTCGCCGGCGGAGGTCACCTGCGCAGGGGCGATCTGTGCCGTGGTGGGGCCGAGGGCAAAAAAGCCAACAGCGAGTATCATCATCATCGTCGCGAGTGTCTTCTGAAGCCGAAGCATTCGGGATCATCCTCCTGGATATAATCGGGGCCGCGTCGCGCCCGTAGGCTACTCTACTTCGTCGATGAACGGGAACTCCGTTCTCTGAATGGACTGATAGTTGTTGCCGTAGAGGTCAATGGGGAAGGTGACAATATCAACGACCCCGAGAACAAACCGTTGCCCCGTGTACCAGAGGCCCTTGAAGAAGCCGACAACCGATCCGGTAAAGGGGTCGGTGTTTTGGATTTCTTCGTTGATTTCGAGGGGAATTTCAGTCCAGCAGAACAGGACATTCCCCACGCCGCTCCAAAGCTTGTAGGTGATCTTGCTCGGATAGGTGCTGCGATAAAGCGGCCCTTCCGCCTGAGCTTGCGGAGCCGAAAGAATCAGCATCCCCCCCACCAGCAAGGCGAAGGTCAAGAAGCCCCACAGCGTCTTGTTTCCAGCGAACGTCATCTCGATCTCCTGAGCCAGAGGGTCTTGGGAAAACCTGCTCCTAAGGCGCTAAGCACACGCTGATGGTGGAATTCGCTTTCGGCTGGCGCAATGAAAAAAACACCGGGCGCAGCCCCAATCCCGCCGTGGCATTATTTTGCCGAGCCTTCCCCCAAATTGCCCAATCCCAGCATTCTAACCTCACTACAGGCTCCCTTTCCGAAAAAGGTCCCGGTTGGACACCGTATAGTTCCACCCGCTCATCACCGTCAGGCCCACTGTCACCCCCAGTGCGATCCAAATCAGCGATTCCGCCCCCCACCAGTAGGATTCCGCGCTCAGCCCCCCAAACCCTTCGCCGGCAAAGAGCAAATCCCGAAGCGCCGCCAGCAGAATCCCAAGGAGAATCAGCGCCAATTGCCATCCCGTCTTTTGCTTGCCCAGCCGGTCCGCCGCGATGACGCGCCCTTGCTCCATCGCCAGCATGCGCAGCCCCGTCACCAGGAATTCGCGCCCGATCACGATCACAACCGCCCAAGCCGGGATCAGGCCCATTTCCACCATTCCAATCAGTGCCGAGGCGACGAAGATCTTATCCGCCAGTGGATCCAGCAGCTTGCCCAGGTTCGTCACCAGTTGCTGGCTCCGTGCGATCACGCCGTCGAGCCAATCCGTGATCGCCACCGCCACCACAAGAACCAGCGCCCCCACGCGCATCCAGCCATTGACCGTGGGATCCTCGATACCAAGCATCTCCTCGCTCAGCAGGCAGACGAGGAAGAGCGGAACGATAAAAATGCGCGAGAGGCTCAGTTGGTTCGGTAAGTTCATTTCATTCTTCAGCGCAAAAGAAGCTCGTTGCTTGGCGGCTTAATCACCACCGCCTCGTTGATCTCGCCGTCAGGGGTGGCGACTCGAAGATTGCTGCCGGGAAAAGCCTTCAGCGAATTGACGAAC
>CAYFUR010000105.1:0-13242 GCA_964346275.1 uncultured Candidatus Sumerlaeota bacterium | reverse complement strand
GCCAGGTCGCTCTGCTCCTCGGCGTGGTAAGAGCTGCGAACGAGCGGACCGCTTTCCACGTGGCGAAAGCCCATCGCTTCCCCTTCTTCCTTGAGAGCCTTGAACTCATCGGGGTGAACATAGCGGATCACCGGATGGTGCCAGCCCGTGGGGCGCAGATACTGGCCCAGAGTCAGAATATCGCAGCCGATGGTCACGAGATCGCGCATGACTTCGCGGACTTCGTCCAGGGACTCGCCAAGGCCGAGCATGAGTCCGCTCTTTGTCACCAGGCCCGCTTCCTTGGCCCAGGCCAGAACATTCAACGACCGGCCATAAGACGCCGACGGGCGCACATCGCGATAGAGATGGGGAACCGTTTCCAGGTTGTGGTTCAGGATGTTAGGGCGCTCGTCAAAGATCAGATTCAGCGCGTCTCGATTACCCATCATGTCGGGAATCAACAGCTCGACGGTCGTCTCCGGGCAAAGATTCCGCGTCCGGCTGACAAGTTCGGCAAAGATCGACGCGCCACCGTCTTCCAACTCGTCGCGGTTCACCGAAGTCACCACGGCGTGTTTCACGCCCATGTCGCGGATGGATTCGGCAACGCGGCGCGGCTCATCGCGGTCGAGCACAAAGGGGCGCCCGGTTTTGACGTTACAGAAGCTGCACGCGCGGGTGCAGGTGTCGCCCAGAATCATAAAGGTGGCTGTGCCGCGCGACCAGCATTCGCCCAGATTGGGGCAGTTCGCTTCCTCGCAGACCGTGTGAAGGCGCTGGCTTTTCACAAGTTTCCGCACGTTCTGATAGGCGGGGCCGCTGGGCACGCGCGAGCGAATCCACTCGGGAAGGCGGCGGCCGCGGCGCGCCAGCATTTCCGGCGTCACCGATCCCGGCGGAAGCGGGTTTCCACGGGAATCGACTGCAGGATCCTCGGCTGGGGAAAGAGACTCAGGCTTAATGGACATTCATCACTCCTTCGGTTAATACGAGAGCGTGGCTTTGGGCCGGCTCGCGTAACGGGGCACAAGAAGTGTGCCCGAGGTGGCTGCCCGTGTCAAAAGGGTGTCGCGGTCCAAAAGGAGAAAAAGCGGGAGCTTAATAAGTCCCGGAGGTCGCTTGCGCCACAATCATCACCACAAACGTCAGCAGTGTTGAAAGGATCATCAACCCGCCAAAGATGATACCGATGATGGCCATGGGTTTACCAGAGGGTTCTTTTTTGAGTCCCAGAATGCCCAGGACGACAGCCGCCAAACCGATCGGAACCGAAAAGAATCCGCAGCAAAGGCAAAGAGGAAGACCAAGAATCCCGCAAACCAGGCTGAAAATGCTCAACAGCGGCGTGGGTTCCGTAACATAACGGACCTCCGGCACATCCGGCAATTCGGGCGGACGCGGGGCGATCGGGCCGCCGGTTGCCTGCGGCGGGGGCTGCGGAGAAAAGGAAGAGCCTTGCCAAGCCCGTCGACTTGCCCCGCGCTCAGAAAAATCGTCGGGCGATGGCGGCGGAGGGGGAAGCTCTTCATCCGCGGCCGCCTGCGGAGATTCCCCCTCGAGCGAAGATCCGCAATTGATGCAATATTGGGATTCTTCGAGATTTCCGAGCCCGCAGACGGGACATTTGATCATTTACGAATCCCTCCCGAGGGGCTCCGCAGGCGGGCTCAGCCGGTCCGGTCTTCTTGAAAGGCGCGGACCACGGGCTCGGGAACAAACTGGGAGACGTCGCCGCCGAGCTGGAGAATCTCGCGCACCATGGAGGAACTGAGAAAGATATACTCCGGCGCCGGAGCGAGGAAAATCGTTTCGATCCGGTGGTCAAGCTGCTGGTTCATGATGGCGAGCTGGATTTCGAATTCGAAGTCGCTCACCACGCGGAGGCCCCGGAGGATGAATCGCGCGCCCAGCTCCACGGCGCGGTCCACCGTGAGGCCATCAATGGCGATCACCTCAACATTTTCCCATTTGTTGCAGCATTCGCGGGCAATGGCGAGACGCCTCTCAAGAGGGAAAAAATGTTTCTTGCGGGGATTTTCGGCGATCCCGACGTAGAGTTTGTCGAAAAGACCTCGGCCACGCTGGATCAAGTCCAGGTGGCCGAAGGTCAAACCGTCAAACGAGCCGGGGTAAAGACAGATGCGATTGGAGGTTTCCGGTTCGTTCACTTTTTCTATCAACCAATTTTAATACGAGAAGGATCCGCTATTACCGCTGCTGCCTGCGGCAACGACCTGAAGTATGATGAAGATGATGTTCAGGAGGATGCCGAGGACAAGGCCAATAATCAGCCAAAGCTTGGCTTTTCCGTACTTATCTATAGCGTCTGTATAATTGCCGTTCTTTTCCGCGCTCATGCCAAGAGCCGCAAAAATGATGGCAACAATCCCGATGGGAAGGCAGCAACAAAGAGTCTCCAGAATCGCCAGAATAAGATAGGTCGTGCCGCTCGGCATTTCGGGCGGACGGCCGCCGCCGAATCCCTGCGGAGAGCCACCCCATTGCTGATCCCCTTGCTGCCCGCCGCCCTGTTGCTGGCCGTAGCCCTGTTGCTGGCCATGGGCGGGAGGAGGTGGAGGCGCCTGCCCGTAGCCCTGGCTTGGGGGAGGAGGCGTCGGCGATCCAGCGGGCGGAGGCGGAGGAGGCGGCGCGGCGGACGGCTGGCGCGGCTCGGCTCCCGCTCCTGGAGGAGTCTGTTGGGGGCCGGGAGGGGGAGGAGGAGGCGGAGGGGAAGCGGGCTCCTCCTGATCCGGGTTTTTGTTTTCCGGCGGCTTGGGCGGGGGCGCACTGGGCTGGGCAGGTCCGCCGAGCATGACGGTCGCTTCACCGCTGATATCGTCGATCGCTTCGCCGAGCTTTTCGCGCTCAATCGGCGAACCGCAGTTGAGACATACCGAGGCGTCCTCGGGATTCTCGTATCCACACACCTGGCATTTCATTGCGTTCGAGAACTCCTTTCGCAGGCAAAAGACGGATTCCGCCCAGGAGTTGGGCGGCGCCCGCTGCCGCGAAGCCATAATTTCGAGAGTCACTGGTTCCTTCCTGGCAACGGTGCCGAGTTTCCGGCTGTGCCGTCAATCGCTTTGTCCTGCTGAGAGAAGGGCCGGGTGGCTGAAGGCGGTGCCCGGATGGTTCTTTCACAAGGGAGTTTTTTCCTTGGCGCGGCGAGGGAGCGGGGATAGGCGTTTTGACCGATCAAGAGTCTATCCCCCCGAATTCCTGGAGTTTCCATCATGGCGATCCGACCGTTGCGCGACCTTTATCTGGGCGCCTCGCTGGGCCTTGCCACGGGCGACGCTCTTGGCACGCCACACAAGGGCCGCCAGCGCCATCAGTTGGAACGGGAGCATCCACGGGGCGTCCGCGAGATGATGGACTCAAACCGCGCCGGAGTGAAGGCCGGCGAATGGGGGCCGCACAATGCCCAGGCCTTGATGATGCTGCAGAGTTACCAGGCCTGCCGCGGTTTCGAGGGCGAGGACGCGGCGCTCCGCATGGCGGAAATGGCCGATGCCGACCTCGCAAGACTCGACCCCCGCTTTCGCGAGATCACCAGCCATTTTCTCGAGGATCCGGAAAGCTGGAGATCGGTGGGGCGGGATACCTGGTATCAGAGCGGCGGAACCTTCGATACGAATGGGGCGCTGGCGCGATGTATTCCGGCGGCTTTGTTTCGCGCTTTCAACCTGGAAAGGATGATCGAGGAAACGATCGCCATCAGCCAGGTCACTCATTTCGATCCCCGAGCAGTGGAGGCCGCCCTGGCGATCAATTTCCTGATTGTCCAATGCCTCCACGATGAATTTCGCCCGGACCTTTTGCCGGCTTGCGTGGCTTTTATTGAGAACTTGAAAGACGATCCCGCCTATAAACGCCTCGCCCTGGATTATGACGAGGATGTCCTCGCTTCCCATGCGAACCCGGGCCCATTTGCCAGTTATCCCGAGGATCCCGATGCCGTGTCGCGGGAATTGCAACTCGTGGAGAAAATGCCCCTCGACGATCTCGGCACGTCACACAATGTGATCCACACGATGCAGGCGGCAGTCTGGGCGCTGTTTCATTCGGATCATTTCGACGAAGGTGTGAGCGCCGTTGTCAGCCTTGGCGGTGATACCGACGCCCAGGGGGCTTTAGCGGGGGCGCTGCTCGGGGCTCGCTTTGGTTTCAACGAGATTCCCGTGGCGTGGTTGAAGGTGCTCCACGACCGTCCCAGGATCATCAATACAACCGAGCTTCTGATTTCCCAGGTTGACACCTCCATTGAGTAAGCATTCTCCGCTCCGCCATCTGCGGTCGTTGGTTCTGCCCCTTTGTTCTCTGGTGATCCTCCTTCTGCTCAGCCGCCTGGTTGAATGGGGTGAGCTGCGCGAGACCTTTGCCCGGGCGCGGTGGATTCCTCTCTTCGCGGCGTTCGTGGTGACGCTCCCCTTTCCGCTCATGAATACGCTGCGGTGGTATGCGGTTCTGAAAGCGGTGCGCGCACCCGTGAGCCTTTGGCGGGCGTTTGAAATCACCATGGCGTGCTGGCCCATTGGGATTCTCACGCCGGGCAAGGCGGGCGAGTTGCTGAAAGCCACGGTCGTCCCGCGCAAGACCATCGGCGTGGGGACGGTCTTTGCCGAAAAGGTGATCGATCTCTTCCTGCTGGGTGTCTATGGCGTTGTGTTCGGTGCGATCGTGCGATCGTTTTGGTGCACAATGGGCGGGGCCGCGGCGCTGGGCGCCTCGGCGACTATTTTGTTTACGGCGAGATCGGCCGCGCGGCTTTTTCGGGGAAAGAAAATCGGCGAGAAACTCCAGGGCCTGGTCGACGTTTTGCCGCGCCTCATGCGCCAGAAACGCCTGCTGGCCGCCTGCGCGTTGAGTTCCGCAATGAATTGGTTTCTCTCCATCGCACAGATGTGGTTCCTGCTCGAGGCCTTCGGTGCGCCGACTCCCTTGCCGCTTGTGATTGCGATTGTTCCCGGGGCGACGCTGGCGGGCCTGCTTCCGATCCCGACAGCCGGAGGGGCCGGGCCCCGCGAGGCGGCGTTCCTCTTTCTGGGCGGTGCCTTTATCACGCGCGAACCGCTCTTTGCCGCGGCGATCATGTATAGCGTCCTGGGCTACTTCATGCTCGGAGCCATGGGGCTGCCGTTCCTGGGGGCGCTGACAAAGGCGCGGGAAGTTCCCAGGGACACTCGCCGGGCGGCGGCCCGTCAGTGGAACGAAATCGCGTGACGACGGAGATCGAATTCGTTAGAAAAAACCTCATGCGCACGCGTTTCGACAAAGATTTCCAAAGAGCCAAGGCCCGCCTCTCCGGCGAGGACCTCCAGGAGCCAGGCGTTCGTCTCAGCGAGGATGCCTATCCCGAACTGACGCGCGCCCAGGCGCGGACCGTGCGCCTGGTGATCTCGATTCCCGTGCTCACACTGCTCATCGTCCTGAGCGCCGGGGCGGTTCTTTACGTTTACCTGATGAACATGGCGGAGACGCACCAGCAGCTTTCCCCGGCGGCGCGCAACAGCCTCGAGCGCGCAGCGGTCACGATGCTGCTTCTCTCCATTGTGATTTCTGTCTTTTCGAGCCTCATCGGCTATGTGCTCGCGCTGCAGATCGTCAAGCCGATCAAAGAATTATCCGGCCGCATGGAAGCCATCGCGGGAGGCGATTTCTCCTCGGGGGTCGAGCCCATTCGCCTCGGCGAATTTGGACAACTGGGCACGACGTTCAACCGCATGGTGGAACAGTTAAACACGTTATTCGAAGAACGCGACCGGCAGATTCGCGAATCGTTCAGCGGCGCGCATCTCATGCTGGACGGCCGGGGCCGGGTGCTTCAGGCGGATTCGGCGGTGAGACGCGTGTTTGGCATCGCGCCCATGGAAATTCTCAACCGCAGCCTTCTCGAACTCGACGTGGAAATCCCTGTGATCCAAAGAAACCCCAGGTTTCTGGATTCGCTGGCTTCCCTGATCGAGACGGGCCTTTCCGGCAAGGCGTCCAATCGATCGATCCCGATCCGGACGGGAGACGCCAAGGAGATGCGCTACTATGCCTCCTGCCTGCCAATGGAAGGGAAAGAAGAAGGCGAACCCCGCCTGCTGCTGGAGGTTCGGGATATCTCTGGCATGGCAGGGTTTTACGAACAAATCCAACGCGCGGACCGGCTGGCGGCGGTAGGCACGCTGGCAACAGGGATTGCCCACGAGATCCGTAATCCGCTGGCGTCTATACGGGGAATGGTGCAACTCCTCTCGGAATCAAGCCATGGAGATGAAGCGTCGGAAACGGGGGAATACAGCACGCGGATTTTGAAAGAAATCGGCCGGCTGGAAAAGTTGGTCGACAGCATTATGACGTTTGCCAGTTCCGACGATACGCCGCCGGAGAATGTGAATCTGAATGAACTGCTGCGCGAGGTGGAAATGACTGCGCGTATGCGCGTGGGGGAAAAGGCCGAGGGAATTGATGTGATCTGGGAACTGGATGAAACGATGCCAAAGGCCAGACTCCAACCCGAGAAACTCCGCCAGGCCTTCTTGAACCTCCTGGTGAATGCTTATCAACATTGCGCCAAGACCGGCTTGTCGCCGATCCGCATCGAGACGGTTTATCTCTCCGTGAACAGCATCCGGCCCATTATCGTGTGCATTTCCAACCCCGGCGAGCCCATCGAAGAAGAATCCCGGGAACGATTGCTGGAACCCTTCTATACAACGAAGGCGGAAGGAACCGGGCTTGGGCTCCCCATCGCGTACCAGATGTTTTTGAGCAATGATGGCCTCATGGAACTGGAATGCGAGGATGGCGAGATTCAATTCTGGGTGCGCCTGCCGAGGGAAGCCGCGGCGGGACGCGCATCCCGGCTGATCCCCCGTCTTGAAACTCCCATGCCCAAAGGCGCGGCGTCCCGCTCCGAAACCTCATAGAAAAGAATTCCCCCCGGAACTTTTGAAAACAGGGGGAACTCAAAAACTGTCCCCAGCCAAACCGGCCAGGACCGGGGACAGAAGTGAGAGACAGAATCGAAGACCGGTGCGTTACGGGCGCCGTCCGGCGTAGGAGTTCAGCACCTTGAGGTAGTTTGCGCGCTCGAAAGCGGCGGGTTTTTTAACGGCCTGCTGGCTCATGCTTCCCTGCATCTGCTTGATCGAATCGTACTCCCGCTCTTCCATCCAGTGAAGCAACGTGTCGCGAATGATGGAGAGATGGGGAATGCCATGTTTCAACAGGGCCGACGTCATCATGGAGACATTGGCGCCCGCCATCATGCACTTGAGAACATCGTCCGCGGTATGGACGCCGCCGGTGACCGCCATATCGGCGCGGATATGCCCATAGAGAATCGCCGCCCAACGCAGGCGGAGCCTCAGCTCCTCGGAGGTGCTGAGGTGGAGGTTAGGTACGACCTCCAGTTCTTCCAGGTCGAAATCCGGCTGGTAAAATCGGTTGAAGATGACGAGAGAGCCAGCGCCCGCTTCATCCAGTTTCTTTACAAAGTGGCCCATGGAACTGAAGTAGGCGCCGAGCTTGACAGCGATGGGAATGCCGACGCTTTTGCGAACGTCGTGAACCAACTCGACATACATGTCTTCCACGGCCTGGCTGCTGAGATTCGGATCCGCGGCGACATAGTAAACGTTGAGTTCCAACGCGTCAGCGCCGGCCTTTTCCATTTCCCGCGCATAGCGAATCCAACCACCGGTTGAGACGCCATTAAGACTGGCGATGATGGGGACATCGACGGCATCTTTGCAGTGGCGTATATGCTCGAGATAATCCTCGGGCCCGATCTTGTACTGGTTCAGGTCGGGAAAGTAACTCGTGGCCTCGGCGAAGCTCTCCTGGCCGTGGGTCAGGTAGAAATCGAGATCGTTGGACTCAAGATTGATCTGCTCCTCAAAGAGAGAGTGCAGAACGATGGCCCCGGCGCCGTGATCTTCCATGGCACGGATGTTATCGAGATGTTCGCAAAGTGGCGAAGCCGAGACCACCAGGGGGTTTTTGAGGTTCATTCCCAGGTATGTGGTGCTGAGATCCGGCATGCTTTTCCCCCTTTATTTGGCGCCTTTGGCGGAATCGTTCTCGGCTTCTGCCCCATTGCCATCAGCGGGCATGGAAGCGAGGTGCTGGTAGAGTTTCCAACGGGAGTCGACGTCTTCCTGGGCCTTCTTGAGAAGCTCCCGGGCGTCATCCGGCTTGCTGTGGGCCAGCATGCGGTAGCGCGTTTCGTTATAGACAAAGTCCTTAAGGGGAATCTTGGGCGGCTTGGAATCAAGCTGCAGGGGATTCTTGCCCTCGTTGGCGCGAAGCGGATTATAGCGCATGAGAGGCCAATAGCCGGACTGGACGGCGAGCTTTTGCTGATTCATGCCAAGGGCCAGGTCATAGCCATGGGCGATGCAGTGGCTATACGCAAGAATCAGCGAGGGGCCGGGGTAGGATTCCGCCTCGTTAAAGGCTTTGATCGTATGAACATCATTGGATCCCATGGCCACCCGGGCGACATAGATATTCCCATAGGTCATGGCCAGCATCGCGAGGTCCTTCTTGGCCGAGGGCTTGCCGCCAGCAGCGAACTTGGCAACGGCCGCGCGGGGCGTCGCCTTCGATTGCTGGCCGCCGGTGTTGGAATAGACCTCGGTATCGAGAACCAGGACATTGACGTCGCGGCCGCTGGCCAGGACGTGGTCCAGGCCGCCGTAGCCGATATCGTAGGCCCATCCGTCTCCGCCGAGAATCCAGACGCTCTTCTTCACCAGCGTATCCGCAAGGCTGTAGAGATTGCGGGCTTTCTGGTCGGTGTTGCCCTCCAGCTTTTCCTTCAGCAGCTGGACGCGTCCGCGCTGGCGCAAAAGGTCCTCTTCCGTTTTTTGTTCAGCGTGGATGATTTCTTCGACTAAGTTATCGCCCACGGTTCCGGAAAGCTGCTGCAGCAACTCGCAGGCATACTCGATCTGCTTGTCCAGGGTCAGACGCATGCCAAACCCGAACTCGGCGTTATCTTCGAAAAGAGAGTTCGACCAGGCCGGGCCCCGGCCGTTGTCATCAGTGGTCCATGGCGTCGTGGGAAGATTGCCGCCGTAAATTGACGAGCAGCCCGTGGCATTGGCAATCAGCGCGCGATCGCCGAAGAGCTGGCTGAGGAGCTTGACATAGGGCGTTTCACCGCAACCAGCGCAGGCGCCGGAAAATTCGAAGAGTGTTTCGAGAAGCTGGACGTCTTTGACGCGGCTCTGATTCAGGTCGGAGCGGTCGATCACGGGCAGTTCCTTGAAGAAGTCCCAGCTTTCCCTCTCCCGCTCGATGTGCGGCTCTTTGCCTTCCATGTTGATGGCTTTCAGGCCAGCCTGCTGCTTGTTCTTGGCCGGGCAGACCTCGACGCAGAGCGTGCAGCCAGTGCAGTCGTCCGGCGATATCTGCAACGTGAACATCATGTCTTTGCGATTGGGATCGCGATTCTTGGCGCTCTTGAAGCCATCCGGGGCTTGCTTCAGCATTTCAGGTTCGTAGACCTTGCCGCGAATGACGCCATGGGGGCAGACGAGCGAGCATTTGCCACACTGTATACACACGTCGGCATCCCAGATCGGAATATCCAGAGCGATGTTGCGCTTCTCGTATTTCGTGGTGCCGGTGGGAAATGTTCCATCGACGGGAAGAGCACTGACCGGAAGTTCATCGCCGTATCCCGCGATGATCTTTCCGGTGAGATTCCTCACGAAGTCCGGAGCGTTGGCGGGAACGGGCGCCTTGCGGGTGGTCGAGCTGGACACCTGCTGGGGAACCTGGACTTCATGGAGATGCTCGAGCGCCGCATCGACGGCCGCATAGTTCTTCTGGACGACGGCTTCGCCGCGCTTGCCGTAGGTCTTTTTAATCGATTCCTTAATCTTGGCGATTGCTTCATCGCGCGGGAGCACACCGCTGATCGCGAAGAAGCAGGTTTGCATCACCGTGTTGATGCGCCGGCCCATTCCCGCCTGCTCGGCCACGCTGACGGCGTCGATTGTATAGAACTTGAGTTTCTTCTGGATGATCTGTTCCTGCACTTCGCGGGGCAGATGATCCCAGACTTCTTCCGGCCCATGGGGGCTGTTGAGGAGGAAGGTCGCGCCCTCATCAGCCATCTTCAGCACGTCGATCGTTTCCAGAAAACCAAACTGGTGGCAGGCCACGAAGTTGGCGCGGCTGATCAGATAGGAGGACCGAATCGGCTTGGGGCCAAAGCGCAGGTGGGACGTTGTCATCGAGCCGGACTTTTTCGAGTCGTAGACGAAGTAGCCCTGGGCGTAGTTGTCGGTTTCCTCGCCAATGATCTTGATCGAGTTTTTGTTGGCGCCGACGGTGCCATCGGATCCGAGGCCAAAGAAAACGGCACGCACGGTTTCATCCGATTCGGCGGAGAAAGCCGGGTCGTAATGAATGCTCGTGTGCGAGACGTCGTCGTTGATGCCCACGGTGAAGTGGTTTTTGGGCTGGCCTTTATCCAACTCGTCGAAGACACCCTTCACCATGGCGGGGGTGAAATCCTTGGAGGAGAGGCCATAGCGCCCGCCGATAATCCGCGGCATGGCGCCAAAGGGGAGCCGGCCTTCGGAGGAGGCCTCCTGCATCGACGTCACCACGTCCAGATAGAGAGGCTCGCCGGGACTCCCGGGCTCCTTCGTTCGGTCCAGCACGGCAATCTTCTTGACCGTTTTCGGCAGGGCGTCGAAAAAAGCGTTCTCATCCCAAGGCCTGTAGAGGCGAACCTTCAGAAGACCGACCTTCTCGCCTTCGTCCGTAAGTTTCTCGATCGTCTCGTGGGCGACTTCCGCTCCAGACCCCATGAGGATGATCACACGGTCGGCATCTTCCGCTCCGATGTAATCGAAAAGGTTGTAACGGCGGCCGGTCAGCTCAGCAAACTGGTCCATGGACTGCTGAACGAGCGAGGGGCATGCTGTATAGAAGGGGTTGCACGCCTCACGCGCCTGGAAGAAGACGTCGGGATTCTGAGCCGTGCCGCGAAGCAGCGGTGAATCGGGTGTCAAGGCGCGGGCGCGATGGGCGCGAACCAGATCGTCCGAGATCATCTCGCGGACTTGGTCGAGACCTGGCTGCTCAACCTTCGAGACCTCGTGAGAAGTCCGGAAACCATCAAAAAAATGGATAATAGGAATTCGCGATTCCAGGCTCGCCGCCTGGGAGATGAGAGCCAGATCCATGGCCTCCTGGACAGAACCGGAGGCGATGAGGCCGAAACCGGTCTGGCGGCAGGCCATGACGTCACTGTGATCGCCAAAGATGGACAGGGCGTGAGTCGCGACGGTTCGCGCGGCGACATGGATGACGCAAGAAGTCAGCTCGCCGGCGATTTTATAAAGATTCGGAATCATCAGCAGCAGGCCCTGCGACGCCGTAAAGGTCGTCGAGAGCGCGCCTGTCTGCAGCGAGCCGTGAATGGCGCCGGCCACACCCGCTTCGCTTTGCATCTGCGAGACATGAGGCGCCGTTTCCCAGATGTTCAATCGTCCTTCGCTCATCCACTGATCCGCCCATTCGCCCATGGGAGACGATGGCGTGATCGGATAAATAGCGATGACTTCGTTGGTGAGATACGCAGAATAAGCAACAGCTTCATTGCCGTCGATGGTCGTCATCTGACCCATCAGATGGTCTCCTTTGTCCCGGGGCCCAGTGTGGCTTTGAGTCAAGCGAGCGTCGAGCATCCCTTTGAATTCATTCCCGAGGCGATGACGCGCAGTTTCCGATAGAATTTTCAGAAGAGGACCGCTCGCTGGGCCCGGTTCCCTGAGTGTTCCGAAAGCGGGTTTCACGAGCCGGGAAGTTGGGGGCCCGGGGAAACCGCTTTAAGTAATCTAAATTCCCACGCCTACAGAGTGTGGGTAAAGGGAATATCGTGATTTCACGATGGAAAATCCCCAGACCCTCAGTATCTGCCTTCCTCCAAGGCCGTCTTGACCATCATGAGATAGTTCTCCACCCGGGCGAAGTCAGGCACCGAGTTTGACGAACCGAGGCAGTAGCCGCCCCCGGGCGCAACTTCGGACAGGCGCTGGCGCACCTTGGCCTGCACCTGCTCGGGCGTTCCCCGCGACAACACATCCACGTCGATATTACCACAGAGGCACAGCCGGTCGCCCACGCGTTCCTTGACTTCCTTGATTTCCATGGCAAGAGGCTCGATCGGGTGCTGGGCAGAGACTCCACAAGCGATAATGTCGTCGAAGACCTCCCACAAAACACCATCGGTGTGATAAAGAAGAGGGACCTCCGCGCGGTCCGCCGCATCCCCCACTTTCCTGAGCCAGGGAAAGAAGCGCTCGCGGAGAACGGCCGGGCTGACCATCAGGCCCGTTGTATAAGCGATATCATCACTAAACCACATGGCGCCGAGCCAATCCATGTCCGCCATGGTGTCGAACATGCTGGTGATCAGCGAGCCGACATTCTCCATGATCGCATCGACCAGCTCCGGCTCCTCAAAAAGCGCGATCGAGAAATTTTCGAAACCCATCATTTCCCACGACGTCGTGAAGATGTCGCCATACTGGCCAATAATCCCCATGCCTTCGGGAACAACCGTTCGCGCCTCCTCCAAAAGCGAATAATCGATGTCCTCTGGCTTCGGCCAGGGATACGCCTCGAAATCCTCGAAACTCTGAATCACGCCGCCATGCTCCGACGCCCAGGCGCGATCGATATCCCCCCCGGCCACCTGCGCCCGATTCGTCTCGAAATTAATCCGCGGCTGCACCTTGATAAAATCGTATCCCATGCGCAACATAAACTCAACATCATCAGCAACCGATGCCAGCGGGCGGCCAAGCACCGCCTCCTTGATCACCGGATGAATTCCCAGCTCAATCAATGGGACCGCGTCTGCCTGGCCGCGCTTCAGCGTTTTCACCAGACGCTCGAAATCAGGTTTTCTAAGATGTCTAAAATCAGCATTTTGCGCATTCATGTGGAACCTCTCCCAAAAACGAAACAGATTTTTTCCCGAAAAAACAAAGACCCCTAGCGCCCCCGGGGACCCTTACGGTCCAAACTGAACCGCCCCGGGGAAAACTCAAGCGCATTTTCCATCCTCCCCGGAGCCAGAAAACAGGAGGGAATTAATCATTGACGCATGGGCGTCTCATGCATGTATTTCGGGCCCTGCATCGCGTGCGGACAGGTGGCCGAGTGGCTTAAGGCGCACGCCTGGAACGCGTGTATACGTTAATAGCGTATCGTGGGTTCGAATCCCACCCTGTCCGCCAT
>CAYFUR010000104.1:0-13335 GCA_964346275.1 uncultured Candidatus Sumerlaeota bacterium | reverse complement strand
AAAACGGATGAGGAGGCATTGAACCACTACCGCCGCGTGCGCGACGAAATCCGCGACTGGATTGAAAGCGTGTAAATGAAAATTCGCCGCCAGGATCTCATTCAGCGCTTATTTCTGCGTTGCATCCTTTTCGCCCGCGGAAAATCGAATGCCGCCTGGAGACTGCTGCGCATGCAGAAGGCCACGCCCCGGCAAATTTCTCAAGGGGCCGCTCTCGGAGTTTTTCTGGCCTTCGTGGCTCCGCCGGGGCTCCAACTCGTTCCCGGTTTACTCATCGCCACTCTCATGGGCGCATCTCGGCTTGCCACAGGGGCGGGCGTTTTCGTCTCCAACCCCCTTACGATGCCGTTCATTTACCCCTTTTCTTATCGCCTGGGCAGTTGGGTTACCGGGTACCTGCGACCCGTTGCGGTGCCTGATGAGACCGAGGAAATCTGGCAGGCTGCAATCAGCGAGAACACCCCTCAATTCCTCCTCATCAATATGTGGGTCGGTTTAATTCTGCTCGGGTCACTCTTCGGAGTTTTTGCCTACTACGCAGCGGGCTGGGCCTTCAGACGATATGGTATGAAGCGCTTGCGCAAGCGTGTTTCTGAAAGCGTGTAGCTCACTATAACTTGAGACAATATCATGACAGAACGAGTCGTTCCACGATCTCCCGAAACGACGAGCGAAGTATGCAATATGAAGTGCGCGAGAAAGTCAACGGCGGACACAAATTCATCAAATTCCAGGCCTGATGCGAGATCACCCGCGTGGTGAAGGAGGGCGGGCGCGCCGCCTCGAAGTCTTGCGCCGCGCCCGCGATGAACTGCGCGATCAGATGAAGCGCCAGGTCGACGACCTCGACACCTCATATCACACGGAGAAATGTTTTCATGTCACAAGCTTCCAATGCCACCGGCCCCGGCTGTCCCACCACCACAGGCGGACGGCTCTCCTTCCTTGATCGATTCCTTACCGTTTGGATTTTTCTGGCGATGGCCTTTGGCGTCGCGCTTCTGTTTACCATCGTTGTGATGTTCTCCACCCAGGGCGAGCGCATCATCGAACAACCGCTCGACGTGTTGTGGATTGCCATTCCACTCAGTGCCTACTTTGCCACCATGTTTCTGGTCAGTTTTTTCATGGCCTGGAAAGTGGGAGCCGATTATTCGCGATCCGCCACGCTCGCCTTCACCGCATCGGGCAATAATTTCGAGCTTGCCATCGCTGTTGCCATCGCTGTCTTCGGGATAGGTTCTCCCGTAGCCTTCGCCACCGTCGTGGGTCCTCTTGTTGAAGTGCCCGTGCTCATCGGCCTGGTGCACGTCAGCCTCTGGCTTGGGACCAAGCTCTTCGCGGATGAGGACAACAACGGCTGACATTGCCGCTGAGATGAAAAACGGGGCGATTTATAACAGCCATCCGTTTTTCTTCAGGCGCTGGAGTCCGTCCCAAGTGAGTGCCACCAGCCGGTCGGCGTGCCGGTCGACTTTATCTTTCCAGAGCGCCAGAAGCAAATTGTGCAGATTGATCTTATTCAACTCTTCCCAGCTCTTCGGCAGGGGCAGGTCCTCGCCGCGCGTTTGTTCCGATCGGCGCCGGATCAGGCAAAGGACACCGGCGGCAGCACCCAGGGCCAGGTTCTTCGGCTCGATGCCGTAGTTTACGGCGAGATGCATCGTTCCATAGAGCCGGTCGTCGTAATCCAATTTCCTCACATGGTCCCGGCCGACACGCTCGACCAGGTCATTCAAATTCGGATTCACCATGCGCTCGAGCAAATCCTCCGCGTATTCCTGAAAGCCTTCCGGAGTAAAAAGCGGATCCCCGAGCTTCTCGTACCGCTTGATCAATGCTCCGCCCGATTCGTCGATAAAGGCCCGCCGGGCCGTTTCCATAATCTCCCGGTCGTCCGCCGCATTGGCGATCGTTCGCAAGCCTCTCAAATCACTCAGATAAGCGATCAGGGCGTGGATCGCATTGTGGCCATAGAGCTTGGCCTCCTCAAAGGGGAGCAGGTCTTCTTTTTCCTGAAAAACATCGATACCGCGCGCGAACCCGGGAAGGCGTATGCGCGATACCAGGATCCGATTAAACTCTTCCACAAGAATAGCGCGGGGAAAATCCGGGGTGATATTAGCCAGACCCAGCTGGGAGATCGTCCTCCGATCCGAGATCACGCCGCTCATTTTGCCGACCACGGTATTGATAAACTGGACTTTCTCGATCTGGCTTTTGGGGGCATAGCGGCCGACCGCTTTCCACAGAAGCTCCGCCGCGTGGTTATGGTTTTCCGCTGCATAGACAATGGAATCAAACGGTTTGCCCCGCCGGGCCAACCCCTCGGCCAAAAGACGCGCCACGCTTGTATCCGTCCCGGCGTCGAAAAAACGCACACTCGGCAAGGCCGTCGCCATTTCGTCTGACTTCGCGATCGCCTCCAGCAAGCGGTCGCGTCCCTCCCGCGTCTGTGGGTCGTCCATCTCGATGCCCGGAACGGGATATTGCTCGATCCCATCGTGCCGGGCAATATTCACCGTGTAGGTCCCCTTGTTCCTTTGAACCGCCTCCACCAGGGTCGGGTCGATTTCCGCAACCACAAACCGCGAGAAATTCCCCGAGCGATAGGCCTCGAGGAGAAACAGTGCGCTCTGGATCGGACCAAATCCAAAACCGACAAACGTTTTGTTCATGTGTTACAAAATCCCGGAGTGAATCTCGGTCTCTCTGCTTCTCTTACGATAACGCATCATCCTGAAAAATCAGGATGATGATTTCATTGATATCCGAAACTCTTTAATATGATCGGACTCCTCTTTTTTCGCGGTGTCAACCTTGTCGAGGTTTCTTGCCGGTGAGGTTGAAACTGAATAAACAGCCTCTCGTCTGAGCGCTCTCCGGCTGGGTTCAGGCTCCTGTTCCTCTCGAACCTGATTTTCGCCCGAACGTCCTTCCCTCAAGCCCAGGGGGCCGAGCTTTCGCGCCGAACATCCACTTCATCGATGACCGCATTTCCGTGCCGAGTCGCGAGGAAGAGCACAATTTCGGCGACTTCCCGGGGCGACATGAGCACCGTGCGATCCAGGTCCGGCCGCCCCCGTTCCGTCAGCTTCGTATCAACTCCGCCAGGGCAGATCGCGTGGACTCGGATCCCGTCGGGCTGCACCTCTTTCGCAAGGGCCTTGGTCATCCCCATCATGGCGTGTTTCGACGCGCTGTAAACCGCCTGGTTGATGTAGCCTTTCCGCCCAACGACCGAAGTGATATTAATGATGAAGGATCGTTCATGCTGGCGCAGGTGCGGGATTGCTTCCCGGCAGAGCAGAAAGGGAGCGCGCGCATTCACCGCAAACACTTCGTCCCATTGCGCTGTCTCTGTTTCCACCAGGGGGCGAAAGACGCCGATCCCCGCGTTGTTGACCAGGATGTCGAGCCGTCCAAAGTGCTCGATGACACGCGAAACAAGGGAGACTGCCTGTTTCTCATCGCGCAAATCTGTTGGAAAACTGCGGGTGTCGTGGTCTTTCTCGCTGATTTTTTGCTGGGTTTTCTCGAGCTGATCCGCCGAGCGGGCAACCAATGCCACCTTGGCTCCGTATTCGGCAAGGATGAGGGCGATGGCACGTCCGATGCCGCGGCCGGCGCCCGTCACGAGGGCTACTTTGCCTTCCAGCGCATTCTGAGGAATCATGGGTGGGGTGGGTCTCCTCGGAACGGTTTCCTTGGGCGGTTCACGTAATCCCGGCCCGTGTGATGTCGTGCAGGTGGATCAAGCCGATAGGATGATGGGCCTCGTCCACAACTGGTAATTCGATGATTTTGAACTCGCGCAGGATCTCCAGGGCTTTCACGGCCATCATATCCGGCCGGGCGACTTTCGGATCGCGGGTCATAATCTCGCGCATGGGGATGTCCATATCCGGTGTTCCCCGGACAAGATAGCGGCGGAGATCGCCGTCGGAGAAGAAACCAGACAACCGCCCGGAAGGCTCGACAACGCTGGTGCATGCGAGTTTTTTCGAAGTCATTTCAAGCATCGCTTCACGCAGCGGCGCTTCTTCGGTAACAATCGGATTTTCCTCACCCACATGCATAACGTCGGATACTTTGGTCAACAGCCGCCGGCCGAGTGATCCTCCCGGATGGAAGACGGCATAGTCCTCCGGCTGAAAGCCGCGCGATTCCAGCAGCACCAGCGCCAGCGTGTCGCCCAGAGCCAGCATGGCCGTCGTGCTCGACGTGGGGGCAAGATTCAGCGGGCAGGCTTCTTTTTCAATTTTCAGCTTCAGGGTAATATCGGCATGGCGTGCGAGCTGCGATTCGCCGTTGGAGGTCATGGCGATCAGGGGAACCTGGAGATGCTTGAAGTAGGGGATAATACGCAGGACCTCTTCGGTTTGGCCCTTGTGGGAGAGCGCCACCACCACATCCTGGCGCGTGATCATCCCAAGATCGCCATGGACGCCCTCGGCAGGATGCACAAAAGCAGCTGGCGTGCCCGTGGAGGCGAGTGTCGCGGCCACTTTGCGAGCGATCAGGCCCGCCTTTCCCATTCCCGTGGTGATGACTCGCCCCTGGCAATGGAGCATCAAATCGACGGCGCGCTGGAAATTTTCGTCCAGCACCGAAGAGAGATCGGAGACCGCTTTGGCCTCCAGATTGATGAAGTGGCGGGCGCGTTCAAGTCGGTCCATCAGTCATCCTTCCAGTGTCTAGATCGCTAGACAGAAAAGAGCCCCGTCTTTGCCGGGGCCCGAAAGGACAAAGACATGCGGGGGACCTCATCTAGTTTTTCGCCGCATCCGAGCGGAGCAGTTCTTCCTCCGCCGCCTTGCACCACTGGCCATTCTCCAGCTTCGCGGCGGCTTGCGGGAAATGCTTATCCAGTTCGCTCAGGGGGATCAAGCCCGTATCTTCCAATTGAGGATAGACGATGATCTTGCCCGCCATGGTGCGGTTCTCCACGGCGTGGATTCCCTCGATAGCGCCCGCCAGCCCGGAAATGGCATCCACGGACGAGTTGGTGTTCAACGAACCCTCCGTCACCTTGCCGAGAACAATCCTGATATCTTCAATGGACGAGCCGCTGGTGCCATAGAGAAACACCTTCTTCTCGATCATCTCGTTGAGGTCCAGCTCGTGGCGAACCGGCGCCGGGACTCCGGCAAAGATGTTGACGATTGCGCCGGGTTTGCTGTCGCGCAACGCGTCGGCTACAAGCTGGCCCACCGGCGCCATGATGGCGAAATAGCTGAATTTCTCGCCCGGCTCCTCCCGCTTGGGATTGATCGTGCGGAAGGAAACATTGTTCGCCTCAGCCATGGGCTTCCCCTTCTGTTCCAGGGACGCCAGCCGCGCATCGTCCAGGTCCGCCGCAACCACGCTGAGGCCCTTCCGGCCGCTGCAGATATTGCGGATCACATGCATCTGGCCCATGGGGCCGCCCGCGCCGAGGACAAAGATGGAATCGCCATCGCGCACTTCGCCGTTCTTCGGGATCAGCTGGTATCCCTCCGAGGCGTCGTCGCCGAACGTGCCGACCCATCGTGTCGGACCGTAATGCATCCAGCCCACGCCGACTGAGACGGCGCCATCGATGCGCTTGCCATTGGTCACCACATTGAGAATGGAACGCTTGGCCAGGCGGTCGTTCAGTCCTTCCAGCGTTTCTTTCCGCGCGCCGAAGTAAACCACGTCGTCGTAGGCTTTTTCCGCGAGGCTGTTCGGATCATCGAAGGTCTCGACGGGAACACCAAGTTGATCGAGAGCCGCGCGCTGGCTCTCCTCCGCGACCCTGGCGAAAATCTTCTCCGGCTTTCCCTCGGGACTGGAAGACGCCTCCAGCCCCTTGATTTCGTGTCCTTCGTCGGCCACCACGATCAGCTTGCCACCCGCTTTGATCGTCTGGCGTTCTTCCGTGACGTAGGAATCTTCCACGCAGGCCCACGGCTCGACCAGCGCCGCTTGGGACGAGCCCAGGTGATCCGCCACGGGCAGGAGGTATTCCTCTCCGGAGGGCGCGATCATGACGCGCTCGTCCAGCAGCATGTAACGCTGAAGGCCGCCCTCGAAATTGTAGCCGATCGCGGCATTGGAGGCGGCGGTGCGCAGGCTGCGCAGGTCCGGCTGAACCAGCAACCGGTCGCCGGGCTTGTAATGGGTCACCTTGTCGCCCACTTCGGAGACAGTGACCACGATCTCGTGGCCCAGTACCGTCGGCTGGTCGCCAGGGACGTAGCTCGGAATGCCCGCGAGTTCCTTCGCCTCCAGCCCGGATACGACATCGCTTTTGCGGACGTGTTCGGAAAATTGCTTCAGCACCTTCAAATCGGAAAAGCACAGCCCGACGGCCTCGACCTTTGCCAGAATCTGGAAGGGGCCGGGCGCGGGAATCTCTTTGCTTTCGTTGATGCGAAGCTCGCCCGGGGCGGTGAGCTGGACAGCGTGCTGTGTTTTTTGTGCGGTCGGCATTCCGGAAAACTCCGAGGAAAAGTTTGGGCGGCTTTTGCAGGCTATGATGGGAAAGAGGCCGTGCCTTGTCTAGCTTCCGACGGTAACGCGCATCATTTTTTTCGGCGGCAGGTGGATGGCCTCGTGCAGGGCATCTTCCGCCGATTCTTTCAGGCATTCGCTGATGGTCGGATGGGCAAAGACAGTTTCGGCCATTTGCTGGACGGTGACCCGCTGGTGGAGCAACGCCCCCGCCGCCGCGATGACCTCGGTGGCATTGTGGCCGAGCAAATGCACGCCCAGAAGTTCGTCGGTCTCGCGGTGGCGCACTACCTTGGCAAAGCCGTCGGTTTCATTCGCCGCCTGAGCCTTGCCCAGGTTCCGGATGGGAAACCGCCCCGTGGCGATGGGCAGGCCTTTTTCCCGCGCCTGTTCTTCGCTGAGTCCGACAGACGCCATCTCCGGAAATGTATAGACAGCCGAGGGAATGGGCGAGGTGAATGGTTCGTCGTGGCCCAACGCGTTTTCCACCGCGGCCATGCCCTGCGCCGATGCCGCATGAGCCAGCAGGACCCGGCCGTTGGCATCGCCGATACAGTAAATGCCTTTCACCGAAGTTTCCATCCGGTCGTCTACTTTCAGGAAGCCCTTGGGACTGGTTTCCAGCCCGGCGCTTTCCAGGCCGAGATTTCCCGTGTTGGGCTTGCGGCCGATGCACGTCAGCACGCGGTCGACATCCAGCGTTGCCCCGTTGCTCAACTTCGCTGAAACGCCGTTTTTGTTGAGCTTGAGATCGTCGACGCTGGTTTCCAGGTGAACCTTGATGCCGCGTTTTTTGAGAATCTTTGCGAATTCATCGGCGAGGGACCTGTCGAGCCCCGCCAGCAGGTTCGGCAGGATCTCCACCACGGTGACATCCACGCCGAGCGGCTGCATCATGCAGGCGAATTCACACCCGATAATCCCGCCGCCAACGATCAGGAGTTTTTTGGGCAGCGTTTCCCAGTGCAGCGATTCGTCGCTGGTGCAGATCAAGCGCGGATCGTTGGGCCAGGACGGAATCTTTACAGGAACAGAGCCCACGGCGAGGATGATCTTGTCCGCTTCGATGGATTCCGTTTTCTTGCCGTTTTCATCCTGGATCGTGATTTTGCCGGGGCCATCGAGAACGCCGCGCCCGTGAAAGGTCGTGACATTGCTTGCGGCGAAGAGTGACTTAAGGCCGCTGCGCTGGCCTTTCAGCACTTTGTCTTTACGCTGCTGGATTTTCTTCCAATCGACGGAGACATCGCCATCGACTTTGATACCCATTTCGCCGGCGTGGCGGATATGGTGAATCAATTCCGCGGAGGCCAGCAGCGCCTTCGAAGGAATGCAGCCCCAGTTGAGACAGGTGCCGCCGAAGAAGGGATGCCGCTCGATCACGGCGGTCTTTGCGCCCATGCGGGAGGCTTTCAGCGCCGCCACGTATCCTCCGGGGCCGGAGCCAATCACCACGATATCAAACTGGTTCGCCATGCTTTGCTCTTTCGTATAGCGATCTAGACAGATAGCTTCGCCAGGGTTTCCGGATTCTCCAGCACCTCGCTCAGGCGGGCCATGAACTGGGCACCCTGGGTGCCGTCGATAATCCGGTGGTCCGAACTCAGCGTCATGCTCATGACGCGGCCCGGCTTCATGGCGCCATCGCGCACAATCACGTCTTCACGAATCGCGCCAACCGCCAGGATCGAGGCTTCCGGCGGATTGATAATCGCCGAGAACTCCTCCACGCCAAACATGCCGAGATTGGAAATCGTCATGATGCCTTTGCCGGAATTGCTGGCCTTGCCGCTCCGGGCGTTCTCGACAATGCGGCGCGATTCAACGCCCAGTTGCTGCAGCGTCATCTGTTCGACACCCATGACCACGGGGACCACCAGGCCTTCGTCGGTGCCGACAGCCACGCCGATGTTCGAGTTGGGATACTCGACGAGTTCGTCCTGATCGATTTGTGTGCGGAAGGCCGGGAACTCCTGGCAAAGCATCGCCAGGGCTTTCACCAGCACGTCGTTCACGCTGACGGGATACTTGGCTTTCTCCGCTTTGTAGAAGTGGTAGAGCGGAGAGGCGTCGATGGTCAGCCGCAAATACCAGTGCGGCAGGTTCTGCTTCGAGTAGGACAGGCCCTTGCCGATGGCGCGGCGCATTTTCGTCATGGGGCGCCGGACGGGCTGGCCAGTGGAAACGCGCGGCGGGGGAGCAGGCGCCGCCATGGCTGCGGCGCCAGATTTCGTGGCTTGCTCGACATCGCTCGACAGGATCCGGCCGTAGGGCCCGCTGCCGCTGCCAACTGCGGCAATGTCTCTATTCTTTTCCCCGGCGATCCGTCTTGCGGCAGGGGAAGCCTTGACCCGGCCGGCGGAAGAAGTCTGGGCCGGTTGCGGGGGCGCGGCATGGGGCGCGGGCGTTGGGGCCGCGGGCGTGGAAGTGGCCGGTTCCGCTTTTTGCGGCGAACTGCCGCCATTCTGCCCCGTCATGTAGGCTTCCGCATCCGCGTCGTTTTCCGCCAACAGCGCAATCGCCTGTTTGACGGGCACGATATCGCCTTCATCGGCCAGGAGCCGCGCCACCCGCCCGCCTTCCTGGGCCTCGATCTCCATGGTTGATTTGTCTGTTTCGATCTCCGCAACAATGCCACCCTCATCTATACGGTCCCCGACTTTGACATTCCAGCTGAGGATCGTCCCTTCTTCCATGGAATTGCCCGCCTGGGGCATGAGAATGGGGATGACCTCGCCCTTGGGGGCCTGGCCGCTTTCCGGCTGCGCCATGGACTGCTCCTTTTCTTTCTCTTCAGCTTTCTTCGTTTTGGATAGGGAAGGGACTGCTTGGGAACGGAATTCCGCGCGCGCCTGTTCCCACTCCTTTGCGGCGTCTTCCTTGCCGGTCTGGATCACGGCCAACGGGGCGCCGACGGCTGCGGTTTGCCGCTCCTCCACGATGCAGCCGTGCAATGTGCCCTCACTGGCGGCCTCTCCCAGCGCCAGGCCCTGGTCGCTCTCCAGCTCGACTAACGGTTCGCCTTTGCCCACACGGTCGCCCTTCTTTTTCAGCCAGCGGCGAACCGTTACGGTCTGGGCAGTCTTCCCAACCTGAGGCATTCGAAAAATGGACAACGTTTTGAATCCGTTTTGATGATGGGTTGATCCGGTGCGCTGCAACCGCGTTCACGATTTTCGGTGCGGACCGAAAAGTCAAGCCGGATTGCGCACTTTTTGATTGAGAATCATTGCAGACTGTTGTTTGAGTTCTTGCGGTTTCTTGACAGAGTTGCGACAAAAATGGCACCAAGCAGTCAACATCGACGAGATAAAATCCTCGAAAACATCCTGGAACGCGGCCATGTCACGGTTCGCGATCTCTCCATGGATCTGGAAGTCTCCGAGGCCACGGTCCGCCGCGACCTCCGGAGCCTCGCCGATGAGGGGCAGCTTGAACTCGTTTACGGTGGAGCGACGCTTCCCCGGAAGATCGACTTCTCCCTGCGCACCAAGGCGCAGCTCAACGTGGAGTCCAAGCGGGTGATCGGCCGGCTGGCCGCCTCACTGGTGGGCGATGGCGAAACCCTGCTTCTCGATTCGGGCACCACGGTCTACGAGACGACAACGCAACTGAAGACCAGGCGCGGTCTTTCCGTGATCGTGAACTCCGCGCGGCTGGCCATGGAACTGGGCAACTTCACCGATGCGAACCTCATTGTCCTCGGCGGCCAGTATCGGCCCGAGTCCATGGACATGGTGGGGCCCATGGCGGTGGAAGACCTGGAACAGCTTCGCGGTTTCCGCGCGTTTATCGGCGCCGACGGCATGAGCATGGAGTTCGGCGTCGCCGCCTGCGATATCGAGAGCGCCCATCTCTATCGCCTCGCGATCCGCAACGCCCGCGAGACGATCCTGCTCGTCGATCACACCAAGTTCCAGTCGCCATCTCTTTTCAAGATTTGTGACGTCGGCGAGATTTCGCGCATCGTGACCGACGAGAAGCCAACGGCGGAATGGATGGAGTTCCTCAACGACAAGGGGATCGAGGTGCTTCATCCGGCGCCTAGCGAAAGTGTGAATACCTGGGCGGAGGCTTGAGCCTGCCTCCGCTGTCTAGACACAAGGGAATCTGAAAAACGAACCCCTGTTACCCAACCGAAGGAGAGCGTGAAAAATGCCCAAGTCTGTCATGGTCGATCCGGAAAAGGTTCGCGCCAGGGGGCAGTTGAATTTCCAACCGATCCCAGTCAATCAGTACGATAAGACCGTGGCGGATGAGCTGGCCGCGGGGAACTATCAGAAGGAGGATCTCTTCCGTATCTTCCGGGATATGGCCGTGATCCGCTCCTTCGAATCCATGCTGAACGACGTGAAGCGCAACGGCAACTATAAGGGGGTGGAATACAACCACCGCGGCCCGGCGCACTTGTCTATCGGCCAGGAAGCGGCCGCTGTCGGCCAGTGCTATCTCCTCGGCATCGAGGACCACATCCTCGGCAGCCACCGCAGCCACGGCGAAATCCTCGCCAAGGGCCTGTCGGCGATTTCCAAGCTGGGCGACGATGTCCTCCTCAATGTCATGAGAAATTACTTCGGCGGGGATGCCCTCCGGGTCGTTGAGAAAGACGCCAAGGGCAGCACGAAGGATCTTGCCATGGACTTCCTCGTCTATGGGACGCTGGCGGAAATTTTTGGCCGCGAGCCTGGATTCAACAAGGGCATGGGCGGATCGATGCACGCCTTTTTTCCGCCTTTCGGCGTCTATCCGAACAACGCGATTGTTGGCGGTTCCGGCGACATTGCCGTCGGCGCGGCGCTGTTCAAGCATGTGAACCAGAAGCCGGGAATCGTCATTGCCAACATCGGCGACGCGGCGGCGAGCTGCGGCCCGGTCTGGGAGGGGCTTTGTTTCGCCACCATGGACCAGTTCAAGGAGTTGTGGGACGAAGCTCATCGAGGCGGCCTGCCCCTCATTGTCAATTTCGTGAACAACTTCTACGGCATGGGCGGCCAGCCCGTCGGCGAAACCATGGGGATGAAGGTGCTGGCGCGCATGGGCGCCGGCCTCTCGCCGGACCAGATGCACGCCGAGCGTATAGACGGCTACAACCCGCTCGCCATTGTGGATGCGATTCGCCGGAAAAAAGAAATCCTCCAGGCAGGGGACGGCCCGGTTCTTCTGGACACGCTGACCTATCGCTTCAGCGGCCATTCCCCCTCCGATGCGAGCGCCTATCGCGAAAAATCGGAAGTGGAAGCCTGGCAGGCCTACGATCCGCTGATCACCTTCGCGGACGAACTTGTCAATGCCGGCGCCGCGTCCAAGAAGGATATCGAGGATTGCTGGGCGGAAACGGAAGAACTGATCCTGAAAGCCTACAAGAAGGCCATCGATCTCGACCTTTCTCCCCGCGCTGACCTTAAAAAGTCCCACTGCCTCCTCGAGCAGATCATGTTCTCGAATGAAAAAATCGAGCGCATGGAAGAAGCGCGCGAGCCGGATGCCTTGCTGAAGAAGGAAGAAAACCCGCGGGTCAAGAGCCTCTCCAAGCGCAGCCGTTTCGGCCTCGATGAAAAAGGCCAGCCGATTCCCAAGGGACGCTGCATCGGAATCCGCGATGCGCTGTTCGAGGCCATTCTCGACCGTTTCTATGAAGACCCGACCATGATCGCCTACGGCGAAGAAAACCGTGATTGGGGCGGGGCGTTCGCAGTCTATCGCGGGCTGACAGAGGCGCTGCCGTACCACCGGCTGTTCAATTCGTCGATTTCCGAGGGAGCCATTGTCGGCACGGCGGTTGGGTATGCGCTCGAAGGCGGCCGGCCGCTGGTCGAGCTGATGTATTGCGACTTCATGGGCCGTGCAGGCGATGAAATCTTCAACCAGCTGGCCAAGTGGCAGTCCATGTCCGGCGGGCTGCTCAAGATGCCGGTGGTTCTGCGCGTGAGCGTGGGCTCAAAATACGGCGCCCAGCACAGCCAGGACTGGACGTCCATGTGTGCCCATATTCCGGGAATCAAGGTCGCCTTCCCGGCGACGCCCTACGACGCCAAGGGGCTGATGTATAGCGCCCTTCTCGGCACGGACCCGGTTGTCTTTTTTGAAAGCCAGCGCATATACGATCAGCCGGAAATCTTCCAGCCCGGCGGCGTGCCCGAGGGGCGCTATGAAATTCCTTTCGGCGAGCCCGATATCAAAAAAGAGGGCAAGGACATTACAATCCTGAGCATCGGCGCGACGCTCTATCGGGCCCTGGATGCCGCGAAGGAGCTGGAGGAGAAATATGGCGTTTCCGCCGAAGTGGTGGACGCGCGCTCGATCGTCCCCTTCAACTACGACAAGGTCGTCGAGTCGGTGAAGAAAACGCGCAAAATTCTGCTGACCTCCGATGCCTGCGAGCGCGGCAGCGCCCTGCAGACGATGGCGGCCAAGATCACCCAGTTTGCTTTCGACGAGTTGGATGGCCCGCCGGTGGTCGTGGGTGCCCGCAATTGGATCACTCCCGCTGACGAGGTGGAAGATGCCTTCTTCCCTTATCCCTCCGATTTGCTCGATGCGATTCACGAGCACATCCTGCCGCTCAAGGGCTACCAGCTCCAGCGCCCCTGCGACACGGCAGAGCTGAACCGCCGGAGCGCCGCGGGCGTCTGACTCACTTCGGAGCATCCTCTTCTCCTCCTTTGGGTGAAGCTGCGGGGGCCGGGAAACTGGACCCCGCGGCTTTTTTGTTTTCAGGAAAAGATCAGGCGGCCGGGCTCGCATCCTCGACCAGGCCGCGTTCCAGGCACTCGCTGAAACCCGTTTCGAAGTCCACCGGCCGGAAGCTGAGCTGCGTCCGGGCGGGCCAGCTATCCACCGGCCGTGCGCGCGAAAGGC